>DASPIH010000087.1:0-2954 GCA_035629195.1 Blastococcus sp.
CGCCGTGGCCGTGGCGGCCGCGCACGTGGCGGCCATGTGCGTGTGGCTCGGTGGCCTGGCGGCGCTGCTGGTCGCCGTCGTGCGGCCGGCCACGCCGTCCGCCGAGGTGGCGACCGCGCTCCCGGCCTTCTCCCGCCTGGCCTTCGGCGCCGTCGTCGTCCTGGTGGTGTCGGGGATCGTGCAGTCGGTGCGGGAGGTCGGGTCGCCGGCCGCGCTGGCCGCGACCGGCTACGGGCAGCTGCTCATGGCCAAGCTGCTGGTCGTCGTCCTGATCCTCGCCACCGCCGGCGTCTCCCGCGTGTGGGTGCAGCAGCGTCTCGGCGTGCACCGGCCGCGGCGCCGCCGGACGGTCACCGCCCACGCCTTCGCCGCGATGTCACCCGGGGAACGGGCCGAGCCCGGCGCCGGGCAGCTCGCCGCCGCCGCGGAGCGGAACCGGGTGCAGGCGGAGAACGTCGTCGAGAACCTGCCCTCGCTGCGGCGGTCGGTCCTCCTCGAGGTGGTGCTGGCCGCCGTGGTGCTCGCCCTCTCCGCCGTGCTCGTGGGCACGCCGCCGGCCCGGTCGGCCGTCGCCCAGCCGGTCGACACGGTGCTGCCCCTCCAGGGCGGCGGGGGCGGAACGTCGGGAAGCGTGCAGGTCTCGGTCGACCCGGCCCGGCCGGGGGAGAACGCCCTGCACGTCTACCTCTTCGACGACGACGGCCGGCTCACCCAGCCCGCCGAGATCCGGGTGACCCTCACCGAGCGCAGCCAGGAGATCGGACCGCTCGAGGTGGACCTCGAGCCGGCCGGTCCCGGTCACTTCGTCGGCGACGGCATGACGATCCCCGGACCAGGCACCTGGGCCCTCACCGTCAGCGTCCGGCTCGACGAGTTCACCGCCCTCACCGCGGCCACCGACATCCCCGTCCGCTGACCACCGGTCGGCGGCACCCCGTCCACGACAGGAGTTCCGTGTCCCAGCCCCGTCCCCTCGCCCGCCTCGCCGCGCTGCTGCTCGCCGTCCTGACCGCGCTGGCAGCCGCCGTCGGATTCGCCGCACCGGCATCCGCCCACGTCACGGTCTCCTCCGACGACGCCGCAGCCGGCGGGTACGGCAAGCTGACCTTCCGGGTGCCGAACGAGAGCGACACCGCGAGCACCGTGGCCCTGCGGATCCAGATCCCCGAGGACGCGGCCATGGGCTCCCTGCGCGTCCAGCCGCTGCCCGGCTGGACGGCGACGCTGACCTCCGCCGAGCTGCCGGAGCCCGTCACGGTGCACGGGCAGGAGATCTCCTCCTACGTCTCCGTCGTCGAGTTCCGGGCGGAGGGCGGCGGCGGGATCGCGCCCGGCCAGTTCCAGGAGTTCGCCCTCTCCGGCGGCCCCTTTCCGGACGCCGACCAGCTGAGCTTCCCCACGGTGCAGACCTACGGCGATGGCAGCGAGTCGGCGTGGATCGAGCCGACGGTGGCCGGGCAGGAGGAGCCCGAGCGTCCGGCGCCGGTGCTGTCGCTCACCGCGGGCGCTCCGGACACGACGACCGGCGCCGCAGCCGACTCTGCGGCCGCCGGCGAGACCCACGAGGCCGACGGGCACACCGACAGCCCGGGTGCTCTGGCGCTCTTCCTCGCCATCCTCGCCCTCCTCACCGCGCTCGCCGGTGTCGTTCTCGGGGTCCGGGCCGGCCGACGTACCGTGTCCCCGTGAGTCGCCTCGCCCTCCGTCGTCCCCGCCGATCCCTCCCGGCGCTGCTGCTCGCCGCCGGTCTGCTCGCGGCCGGCTGCGGCACCTCGGCGGACGGGGACAGCGCGGAGCACGACCACACCGCCGGCGCGCCCGCGGCGGTGGAGGCGCCCGAGGACCGGTACGCCGGCCTGGACCTGCCCGAGCCCTACCGGCGGCCGTCGTTCACGCTCACCGACACCACCGGTGCCGCCTACGACTTCTCGGCCGCCACCTCGGGCCGCCCGACGCTGCTCTTCTTCGGCTACACGAACTGCCCCGACGTGTGCCCGACCAC
This sequence comes from Blastococcus sp., assembly GCA_035629195.1. Taxonomy (GTDB): domain Bacteria; phylum Actinomycetota; class Actinomycetes; order Mycobacteriales; family Geodermatophilaceae; genus Blastococcus. The sequence goes on from DASPIH010000087.1 coordinate 2,003, forward strand.
GATGGCCGACGTCGCGGTGGCCCTGCGCGGGCTGGAACCGGCGCTCGTCGAGCGGGTGCAGATGGTGTTCGTGACCACGGACCCGGCCACCGACACCCCCGAGGTGCTCGGTGAGTACCTCGGCCGCTTCGACGCCGACCTGGCGACGTCCTTCGTGGGGCTCACCGGCGACCAGGACACCATCGACCAGGCCCAGCTGTCGGCCGGGGTGCCCCTGGCGGAGGACCAGGGACGGCTGCACTCCACGATGCTGCTGCTGTACGGCGGCGACGACGAGGCCCACGTGGCCTTCGACGCCGAGAACACCGCCGACGACATCGCCGCCGACCTGCGGCAGGTGGCAGGGGCGTGAGCCGGGGGTCGGGGCGGCTGCTGGTCGTCCTGGCCGGCATGCTGGCGCTGCTGGGTCTCGCCGGCCCGGCGTCGGCGCACGTCGGGGGAGCGGCCGCCGGCAGCGACTTCGACGGCCGGGTGGTCCCGGGAACACCCGGCCTCCCCGGTGTCTCCGTGCGCATCCTGCAGTTCGGGGACGAGCTCGAGCTCGTGAACGACTCGGCCACCGAGGTGCTCGTGCCGGGCTACTCCGACGAGCCGTACCTGCGCATCGGGCCCGACGGTGTCTGGCGCAACGCGCGCAGTCCCGCGACCTATCTCAACCTCGACCGCTACGGACGGGCGACGCTGCCGGCGCACGCCGATCCCCGGGCCGAGCCGGAGTGGGTGCAGGTCTCCACCGAGCCGGAGTACGTCTGGCACGACCACCGCACCCACTGGATGAGCGCGGACGTGCTGCCACCCCGGGTGGCGGCCGACCCCACGCGGGAGCACCTGGTCTCGGAGTGGGTCGTGCCCCTGCGGCAGGGGAGCACGGAGGCGCAGGTGGCCGGCGTGCTCACCTGGAGCCCGCCGCCGGCGGCGTGGGTCGTGTGGCCGGTGGTGGCGGTGCTGGTGC
>DASPIH010000088.1:0-5505 GCA_035629195.1 Blastococcus sp.
GCCAGCCGGGCCAGCAGCTGGCCCACGTAGCGATCGCGGACGGCGTCCGCCGGGTCGTCCGGCAGCTCGCCCTCCAGCCACTCGTCGGGCACCTGGGCGAGCACGCCCTCCAGCAGCGGCCGGGTGACGCGGGACGCCAGCGCCGCATCGGCAGCAGGCACGTCGGGGGCGCACTCGACGAGCGCGTGCGCCGACGCGTCGTAGGCGCGCGCAACGGCGGCCGCGGCACCGGGCCAGTGGTGGTGGAAGGTGAGCGCCGCCCCGTGGTCGATCAGCTGCAGCCGCCCGTGCCAGAACAGCATGTTCGGATTGCGCCACGAGCGGTCGACGTTGCCCACGAGCGCGTCGAACCACAGCACCCGGCCCGCCAGCTCGGAGCTCACGCCGTCGGCGCCCGCCTCGAAGTCCAGCGCCCCGGGCAGGTAGTCCAGGCCCAGGTTGCGCCCGGCGGAGCGCTGCAGCAGCTCCTGCACCTCGTGGTCGGGCTCGCCGGCCGCCAGCTCGGACGCGACGTCCACGGTGACCAGCGCGGGCACCGGAAGGCCCAGGGCGCGCGCCAGCTCTCCGCACACGATCTCCGCGACGAGGACCTTGACGCCCTGCCCGGCGGCACGCCACTTGACCACGTAGGTGCCGAGGTCGTCGGCCTCCATGAGCCCAGGCAGGGAGCCACCCTCGCGCAGCGGGGTGACGTAGCGGGTGGCGGTGACGGCGGGCAGCACAGTGCTGGTCAACCTACCGGCGGCGCACGGGGGGAGACTGCAGGACGTGGGCCTGCTGCGCGCGACCGATCCTGCCGTCCTCGCCGACGCGCCGTTCACCTATCCCGAGGTGGGCGCCACCGGCGACGACCTGCTGCCGGCCGGGTACCACCTGGCCGAGCACACGACGGTCGTGGGTTCGGGCCCGGCGGCCCTGGACCGTGCCGCCGCCGCCGTCTTCGGCTGGCGGGCGCAGCGCGCGGTCGGCCTGCGGATCAACGCCACCGGCCCCGCGAGCACCCCGGGCACCGTCGTCGTGCTGACGGCGGGGCTGCCCCGCTTCGGCTACGACATCCCCTGCCGGGTCGTCTGGGCCAGCACCGAGGGACCCCTGCGCGGCTTCTCCTACGGCACGCTGCCCGGCCACCCCGAGAGCGGCGAGGAGCGCTTCACCGTGCGGCTCACCGACGACGGGGACGTGCTCTACACGATCCGCGTGTTCTTCCGGCTGGCCTCACCCGCCGCCCGCCTGGCCGGGCCGCTGAGCATGGTGCTGCAGCGGGCGGCCACCGCCCGGTACGGATCCGCCATCCGCCGCGCCACCGCCGGCTGAAGCGACGGACAGCGGGCGCCTACCGACCGCCGGCGACGGCGGCACGCTCCCGCTCGATGAGGTGCTTGCTGCGCACCAGGCGGAGCGTCGTGACCACCAGCAGGCCGCCGGCCATGTTGAGCAGCGTCGTGTACCAGAACCAGGCCAGCCAGTCGCCGTAGTCGAACGGCCCGCCCGCGTGGATGCCGGCGAAGATGATCAGCGAGTCCAGGATCGAGTGGAAGAGCACCAGCCCGGCCAGCACGAAGGCCCCGGCGACGGAGGCGACGATCTTCCCGGCCTCGCTGTCGGCGCCCTGCTGCATGCGGGTCATCAGGGTGATCGAGCTGCCGGCGAGGAACGCCAGGCAGAGCGACTCCAGCGCCAGCGGCGCGTCCACGAACGTGGTGGCGGACTCGATCGCCGTGACGCCGAGCTCCGGCAGGGCGTGGACGACCAGCCACATGACCAGCCACCCGCCCGCCAGGTTGGCGACCAGGGTGCCGACCCACAGCTTCGCCAGCTGGGCCACGCTCGCCCGGCCGGCCACGACGGCCGTGACGGGCACGAGGAAGCCTTCGGTGAACAGCTCGCTGCGGGCCAGCAGCAGGGCGATGAAGCCGATGCTGAACGCCAGCCCGGCCAGCAGGTGGCTGCCGGTCTCGGCGTACACCGCCAGCAGGGCGAGCACGCCCACCCCGACCTCGAGGCCACCGGCGAGTCCGGTGCTGAGGACCTCACGCCAGGTGCGGTGCAGCCGTTGCGCTCCTTCGCCGACGATCCGGTCGAAGGCCTCCACCACCTCGTCCTCGGCGGGGGCGTCGGTGCTGCCCAGCTCCTCGCGGGCGCGGTCCTCGTGGGTGTCGTCGTCGCGCGTCTGGTCCAGGGCCACGGATCCTCCTCCGGCTGCGTGGGCCGGAGCTCCGGCTCGACGGCCCGCCCGTCCCCGCCCCGCTACCCCTCGGAAGCCGGTCCACACGGGGCGCGCCGTCCGGGTCCGGGCTGCCGCGACCCGCGGGCCACGGCGACCGCCCAGCCGATGTAGCCGACGTTCACCAGCACCCGCCCGACGATGCCCGGCCACCGGTCGGACGGCCGCGTCGCCGTCGACGCCCGGCGCAACGGGTCCAGGTGCGCCGGGAGGTAGGCGGTGATCAGCCCGGCGGTCAGCCAGCCCCCGGCCGTCCGGGTGGCCGGAACGGCGACGAGCGCGCCGGCCGCGACGTCGCAGAGCCCGCTCACCGCGACCACGACCCCGGGCGCGGGCACCCATGCCGGCACCATGCCCCGGAAGTACGCCGGCGCGACGGCGTGGCCGATGCCCGCGCCGACCATGAGCCCCGCCAGCCCCGTCACCGCCGCACCGCGCACGACCCCTCCTCCGAGTGCTCCCGCCGACCGCGGATCATGCCGGTCCGCCGCTGGGGCCGAACCGCTCCACCCGGATCCTGCCCTCCGGGGTACCGAGCCCGACGAGCAGCCGGGTGGCCGCCTCGGCGAACGGATCGGAGCCGCAGACGTACACCGTCTGCCCCGGCTCCCACAGCGGCACGAGGTCCGCGGCCGTGAGCCGGCCGGGCGGCCGGATCCCGCTGCGCTCGCGGGTGAGGACGACCAGCGCCCCCGCCTCGGCCAGCTCGTCGGCGTACGGCAGCTCCGCACGCGTGCGTGCCGAGACGGCGATGCGCAGCAGGTCCGCGCGGCCGAGCGCCCGTGCCGTGCGCAGCATCGCGACGAAGGGGACGACGCCGGAGCCCCCGGCCACCAGCAGCGCCGGAGTGGTTCCGTCCCACACGAACCACCCGCCGATCGGCCCGCGCACCTCGAGCTCGTCGCCGGGCTCGACGACGTCGGCCAGATGGGTGGACACCTCGCCGTCGGGCAGCCGCTCCACGAACAGCTCCACCAGCGGGTCCCCCGGCGGCGAGGCGACCGAGTAGGAGCGCTGCGCGGTGTACCCGTCCGGCGCGGTCAGCCGCACGACGTAGTGCTGGCCGGGCAGGTGGTCGACGCGGTCGTGGACGTCGAGCCGCAGCTCGACCGCGCGCGCGATCGGCCGCCGTACCCCCGCGACGGTCGCCGTCCGCCAACCTCCCACGGGCGCGGTCGGCCCCGGTGCAGGGTCCCGCCGCCGGCCCTCCTGCAGGGCCCCGCCGTGAGCCTGCGAACGGTGGGGGGCAGGGGGGTCCTTCCCTGGTGGGGGGCACCGGGGTGCTTCTTCAGTCACCCTGGTACCGCTGCTGCCGCCACGGGTCACCGAGGTCGTGGTAGCCGTTCTGCTCCCAGAACCCGGGCCGGTCGTGGGTCAGCAGGGTGAGCGTGCTGATCCACTTCGCGCTCTTCCAGAAGTAGAGGTGCGGCACGAGCAGCCGTACCGGGCCCCCGTGCTCGATCGGCAGCGGCTTGCCGTCGTGCTCCCACACCACCCATGCCTTGCCGCCGGTCACGTGCTCCAGGGGCAGGTTCGTCGTGTAGCCGGTCCTCGACGTCGCCATGACGAAGCGGGCCGCGTCCGTCGGCCGTGCCGCCTCCAGCAGGGTGTCGACGCTGACGCCGGCGAACCAGGTGTCGAACCTCGACCACGTGGTCACGCAGTGGATGTCGCCGCGGTACTCCGAGCGCGGCAGCCGGTGCGCCTCGTCCCAGGTCCAGGTGGTCGGGAGCTCCACCTCCCCGTCGACGGTGATGCTCCACGTCTCCGGGGCGATGCGCGGGGTGGGCTCCGCGGTCAGCACCGGCCAGTCGGTGCCGACGTCGTACTGACCGGGAGGCAGCCGGGGGTCGCGGTCGCGGCGCCGGCCGAAGAAGCCTCGAGTGGGGGTGGGCACCGGTGAATCGTCTCACCCGGCGCCGGCTCCGCCGGAGTGCCGCCGGACCCTCGCCTCCCACCTGCGGGAACGTTGCCGACAGCGCCCTGACCTGCGGTAAGGGCACCCTTACATGAGCTGTGTCACGACGCGTTTGTTTGGTGGCAACGCTCTTGTGGTCCTAGCGTGGGGCTGTGGTGACGGTGACGCACGCGGGTCGTAGGACTCCGAAGGTTGCGAAGACGAATTCGATCATGAAGAAGGCCGTCATGGCGGTCAGCGGCATCATCCTGGTGCTGTACCTGATCGCACACATGATCGGGAACCTCAAGGTCTTCACGGGCCGCGAGTCGTTCAACCACTACTCGGAGTGGATCCGGACCGTCGGCGAGCCGGCGGTGCCGCACCAGACCGTGCTGACGATCGTCCGGGTGGTCCTCCTGGCCGCGGTGATCGCCCACATCTGGGCGGCGATCTCGCTGTGGCGGCAGGCCCGCCGGGCGCGTCCCGAGCGGTACGTGACGAAGAAGGCCGTGGCGCAGAGCTACGCCTCGCGCACCATGCGCTGGGGAGGCGTCATCGTCTTCCTCTTCATCGTCTACCACATCCTCGACCTCACGACCGGCACGGTGAACCCGGAGGGCCACGACGCCACTCCGTACGACCGCCTGGTCGCCAGCTTCTCCAACCCCTTCATCACCGCCTTCTACGTGATCGCCCTGATCCTGCTCGGCATGCACCTGCGGCACGGCATCTGGAGCGCCACCCAGACCCTCGGCCAGAGCAACCGGCGCCGGGAGCGGACGGTCAACGCCTTCGCGATCGCCTTCTCCACGGTTCTGATCGCCGGCTTCCTTCTCGTGCCGTTCAGCGTCCTCTTCGGGCTCGTCGACTAAGGAGCTCTTCCCGCGATGCCTCTCGACCTGTTCACCGTCGGCGATCCGATCGCCGACACCAAGGCCCCCAACGACGTCCCTATCGGCGAGCGCTGGAGCGAGCGCAAGTTCCGCGGCCGCCTGGTCAACCCGGCCAACCGCCGCAAGCTGACCATCATCGTCGTGGGCACCGGCCTGGCCGGCGGCTCCGCCGCCGCCACGCTCGGCGAGGCCGGCTACAACGTCAAGTCGTTCTGGTACCAGGACAGCCCCCGCCGCGCGCACAGCGTCGCGGCGCAGGGCGGTATCAACGCGGCGAAGAACTACCGCAACGACGGCGACAGCGTGCACCGGTTGTTCTACGACACGGTCAAGGGCGGCGACTTCCGCGCCCGCGAGAACAACGTGCACCGGCTGGCCGAGGTCAGCGTCAACATCATCGACCAGTGCGTGGCGCAGGGCGTGCCCTTCGCCCGCGAGTACGGCGGCCTCCTGGACAACCGGTCCTTCGGTGGCACCCAGGTCTCGCG
>DASPIH010000089.1:0-5896 GCA_035629195.1 Blastococcus sp.
GACCTACGACAACGGATTGCCCGCCGCGGTGGTCGCGCCGTTCGGTCGGGGCGCCGTGGGAGTCGTGGGCCCGCATCCCGAGGCCTCCCCCGACTGGTACCGCGACAGCGGGCTTCCCGTGCCCTCCGACCTGCGGGCCGACCTCACCCAGGACCTGGTCGATCGCGTGATGCTGACCGGCCGGGCGGCCGAGCGGGTGGGCTGAGCGCGGACCGTGCGGCACCTTCCCCGGACATGACGGGAGGGGCGCTCCTGGCTGGAGCGCCCCTCCCGTCGTTCGTCAGGCTTCGTCCATGATCCGGCCCACGGTCCGGCCCAGCTTGCCGCCGAGCGTGTGGCCGACGCCTTCGGGCCACTCGTGCGACGTGGTGACGCCCCGGGCGGCGTACCAGCGCTCTCCGGCCTGCGCGCCCCAGGAAGCGGTCAGCGGAACAGCGGTGTCGGCAGTGCCGGTGTACCAGTGGCCGCGGACTCCGCTCATGCGGGCGGCGGTCACGTTGGCCCCGCTCGCGGCCGGCGGGCCACCGCCACCGAACAGCACCCAGCCGCCGCCGAACCGGAGGAGCTCCGGGTGCCGCGGCACCAGGAACCGGGTGACCTCCTGCGAGCCGGAGGAGAAGCCGGTCAGCCACACCTCGCTGACCGGGTAGATCGCGAGCTGCTTCTCCACCAGGTCGGCGAGGAAGTCGGCGTAGCCGCTGGTGTTGCCGGTGTGCCAGCACTCGCAGGACTGGTTCGGGCTCTCCACGGCCAGGGTGATCGCGTTGCGCGACCTGGCGTTGGCGACCAGCCCTGCCGAGCCACCCAGCGCGTAGGAGGAGGTGGGGTTGTCGACGCCGTACTCACCGGTGCCGTCTGCGTAGACGACCAGAGCGACCGGGCGCGTCCGGTCGATCCCGGCGGCGTAGGTCAGGTACCGGCCGGTGAGACCGTTGCGGGCGGTGAACGACCGGCGCGCCTGGTCGGTGTACGACCCGCCACTGCCGCCGGAGGTGGCGGCGGTGGTGGCCGCGGCGAGGGTGATGGCCGGCGCTGCGGGGGCGGCGGTGCCAGCGGGGGCAGCGGGAGCCTCGGCCGATCGGCGGCCGGGAGCAGAGTCCCCGCGTCGGTTCGTGCCCTCCCCGTGCGCCACCACCTGGGTTCCGCTCACCGCGCCCGTGTCGATCGCCGACTCGACCTCGGGCACCTCCGCGGGCGCGGGCGCGACGTCGGCAGCCGACACCGCCGAGTTCTGACCGGCCGGCTCGACGACGTCGATCGGGGGCGTTCCGACCGCTGCGTCGACCGGAGGTGCCGGAACGGCGACCTCACCGCCGGGAGCGACGTCAGCCTCGCCGGCGGGGGCCTCAGCGGCGGGGGCGTCAGCCGCAGGGGCGGCGGCGGCGACCCGCCCGACCGTGGAGCTGGACGTACCGGCGGCGCTGAGGCCCACGTCGGCGGTGCCACATGCGGTCGTCAGGCAGACGAGCGCCCCAGCGGCAAGGACGCTGGCACGACGACCGGCCAGGGAGAGAGAACGGTGCACGGGTGATTCCTCCGGGTGTCCGAGCGCTCGGCAACGGACTGTGATTGCGGCGTGACTCGTTGATGCTGACACGTACTCGGCGCATCCGCTAGGTAACGCTGCGATAACACTTGCCACTGGTGTCACATCCGCCCCCGACACACGACGAGGCCTGCCGATGACGAACAGTCGACTCGTCACCGGAGGCCGAACACGGGCGATGCGGCACCGTTCAGAATGGGGTTCCGGCCGTGACGTTCGGCCCCAGCGATCGAGGACGGGGATGCACGGAGGTCGGCAGTGGTTCACGGGTGCCCTGGGTCTGGCCCTGGTGCTCAGCGGTTGCAGCACCTCACCGGCGCCGGACGACACCGGGCCGGGAGGAGACGTCGCCGAACCGTGGTCCGACCGGCCGGTGGTCGATCTGCGCTTCGACGTGGCGCCGGACCTCCGATCGGTGAGCGGCCGGGAGCGGGTCGAGTTCACTCCGGACCTGGACACGTGCGAGCTCGTGTTCCGGCTCTGGCCGAACAAGCCGGCCACCGCGCGGGCGGGTAGCTCCCTGGTGGTGTCCGCTGTGCAGGTCGACGGCCGGGACGCTGCCTTCCGCGACTCCGCTGCGGGCGCTCCGGAGGTCGCGCCGGCCGGCACCCTGCTGGAGGTTCCGCTGTCGGACTGCCTCGACGCCGGCGAGACGGTCACCGCCGAACTCGAGTTCGCCCTCGAACTCGGGGAGGACGTCGACGAACGGGTCGGGACCTCATCGGACGCCGGGGTCGCATGGTTCGCCACGGCCTTTCCCCTGCTGGCCTGGGAGCGTGGCCGCGGCTGGGACCGTGGACCGGCGGTCGCCGTCGCCGGTGAGATGGCCGTGAGCGAGGACTTCCGCCTGGACTCCCTCGATGTGGCCGCACCGTCGAGCTACCAGGTCCTCGGCACCGGCGAGCGAGCCGGCGCGGAGGACGGACCGGACGGGACGACTGTCCACCGCTTCGCGGCCCAGGCGGTCCGTGACGTGGCCGTCACGGTCGGGGACCTGGATGTGGCCGAGCGGACGATCGACGGCGTCCGGGTGCACGTCGGATCGGACCGAGACGTGGACCGGGCCGACGCGGAGGACTGGCTGGACGAGATCGCCGAGTCCAAGGGCGCCCTCGTCGACCTGCTCGGCCCTTTCCCCTACGACGACCTGTGGATCTCGGTGCTGTCCAGCCAGACCAGCGGCATCGAGTTCCCAGGGGCCATCCAGTTCGGGGACGTCCAGCCGGACGAGCGTCGTGGGCTGGTGGCCCACGAACTGGCGCACATGTGGTTCTACGGGTGGGTGGGCAACGACCAGGGCGAGCACCCATGGCTGGACGAGTCGTTCGCGACCTTCGCCCAGACGGTGGCGACCGGTGACGACGACGGCGGCAAGCCGTACACCGACGCGTCCTGGGAGGAGGCACCGCCCGTCGGTAGGCCGATGACGTACTGGGCGGCGGAGTTCCCGAGCCCCAGCAGCGTGTACTACGACACGGTCTACACGCTCGGGGGTGCCGCCCTGGTGGAGGCCCGCGACCGGGCCGGGCACGAGGTGTTCGACGCCGCACTGGCCGACTACCTGACCGCCAACGCCTACTCCATCGCCACCCCTCAGGACGTACGGCGGGCGTTCGCCGATGTGCCCGAGGTTCTCGACGTGCTGCGCGAGGTGGGCGCGCTGATGTGAGTAGGCGAGCCGGACGAGCGGTCACAGCACTCGGGCCGACGGGGGTGCACCGACATCGCATCGGGCAGCGTCACCAGCGGGCCGGCCGATCCCGGGTCGAGGCGCTGCTGAGCGCTCGGGGGCCGGTGGTCACGGAAGGGTTCGGAAGGTGCCTGACGCGACCACCGTCCGATTCGTACCGGTTTCCAACTGGTAGTAGTACGTCCTGTCCGGCGTGAGACTGCTGTTGATGGACAGCGAGATGACGTCGCCGCTGGTGGTGCGGTAGGTGGAGAACCCGGCCTGGGTACCGAACGGTGTGGCAGAGACCCGCAGGGTGGTCCGTGTCGTGTTCGGGGGGATGTACACGGAGACGGTGACGCCGACGCGGGTCGGGGTGACGGTGTGGTCCCACGGTTGCGGGCTGGGCGCTGGTTCGACATCGGCGTGCCGGCCCAGGACGCCGCCGATGATCGTTCCGAACTGACCGTTGCGGGCGTGGCCGACCCCGGCCGGGTAGTCGTGCGAGGTCTGGAATCCGCGGTCGGCATACCAGGCCTCGCCGGCCTTGGCCCCGTACGGGCCGTTCAGGGAATCCATGCCGCCTGCTGCGGACCCGTTGGTGTCCGTGTCCAGCGACCCGGTATCCCAGTGCATGTGCATGTTGGCCTTGAGCGCCGCGGGGAAGGCGTCGGCGGTCACCGCCGGTGCGCCGCCGCCGCCGATCACGATCGTTCCGCCGCCGGTCATGACCTCGGAGTGTCGAGGGAACATGAACCGGGTCATCAGCTGCGCGCCGGTGCTGTACCCGCCGAGCCACACGCGGTCCCGGTCGATGTTGTACTGGCCGTAGACGGACTCGATCAGTGCGGCGAGGTAGTCGGTGTAGCCGGTGGGGTCGCCCTGTTCCCAGCACTGACAGGTGCGGTTGGGGCTGGACGGCACCAGCGAGATCATGTTGTACCGCTTCGCGACGGCGACGACCCCGTTGGTCCCACCGAGTGAATAGGTGGCCGACGGGTTCTCGAACCCGTACTCGCCGGTGCCATCGGCGTAGACGAGCAGTCCGACCGGTTGGGAGAAGTCGATCCCGGCCGCATACAGGTGGTATTGGGCGGTGTAGCCAGCGCCGGTGAAGGTCACGAACGTGCGGTCGGTGAGCGGGCCGCCTGATCCGCCCGAAGGGTCGGCAGCGGCGGGTGTGGCGGTGGCGAATAGCGCGACCAGCGCTATCAACGACGTACGGAACATTCGCACAAGAACTCCTGAGACTGCGGCGAAACAGGACAGCACGAGGACCAGAGGATCCGGCCGAGACTTCTCGGCCCGGCGTTCCGGTCATCGAGGACAGTGCAGCTGATAGATGTCAGGGACGATCGGGGATCGCCCCTCGGCGTCATGTGCGCCCCGACCTCCTGACACTCGTCGGCCGATCCGCTCGACGGGTGTCGGGTGGTGCGGATGGCCCGGGGATCGGATCCTCCGTAACCGCCGCACCACTGTACGAAACCTTCATCACCTCATGTGTCCGTCGTTGGACAGTATGAAACCGTCGCCAGGACCAACATCGCTGCGACGAGGGCATCGAACGTCGATGTCCCGCCGGCGATCTCCATCCCGGCCGGCGGATCACAGCTCAGCAGCGAGCCTCCGTCCACGATCGTCGGCACTCCCTGCGCCATTCCTCTCCACCATCGAGGTCCCCTCCAAGCTTGTGCGAAGAATTCTGAACAAGTGACATCCGTGCAGACTGACAGCACCTTCAGTGCTCCTGTCCCGCATCGAGCAGGACGCCTCATGTTCACTTCGCGGCCCGCGACAGGACAGAGAACAATGGTCTGGGCTTGTCACTCTGAACAGTTGTCGAACAGTGTTCGCCGGCCTGCGTGCCACCGGAGACGAGGATGTTCAGACCCGAGGCGACCGCGGCCTCCAGGAAGCGGGCGGCCGGGGCGGTGACCGTGCCCAGGGCGACCAGCTCGTCGAGACTGTGCGCCTGCAGCACGAACTTCCGGATGTTGACGGCCATGTGCCGCCGGGTGATGTCAGGGATGACGACGTGCAACCGCGACCCGTCAGGCATCACCGCATCCACGAACGGGGTCGACATGTCGATCCGCCGACCCGAGGTGCGCAGCATCCGCTCCACGAGATCGCCCAGCTCACCGGGCGCCAGGACCGTCGTCGTCAGCTCGCTACGGCCCCGCCGGGCCACGAACACCCGCCCGGGCTCGTTCACCCAGATCTCCTCGACCTCCGGATCGTCGAGGTAACGCTGCAGCGGCCCGAACCCGGCCACCCGGTCCAGCACGTCACGCACAACGGACTCCACGTCGCCGATCGGCGGCAGCGCAGACGTCAGCGACCGCTCGGAGTAGTCGGCCACCACGTCGCGCACCAGCAACCGCACCGGCCCCGGCTCGGTGAACGGATCCAACCCGCGACGCCGGATCAGCTCGCGGACCTCACCGTCCACGACATCCAGAGCAGTCGGCACGCCCGTCCCCCGTCGAAGCCATGATCACGTGGCAGAACGCTGGGACTGTAAGGAAGCCGATCAGTCCGCGGAGGCGCCGTCAGCCGATCTGTGGACAACGGACGGCGACCTGCACGCCAATGGGTGACACCCGTCCGTCACCGTGTGTCCGTCAGCGGGGCGATGCAGCACCCGTCGCAGGAGTGGGCGGCGGAGGCGCCGCCGA
>DASPIH010000090.1:0-3170 GCA_035629195.1 Blastococcus sp.
CCGCCGACGACGGTCCGGCTCGGACACCGGCCCCCGGGCAGGCCTTCGAGCACCTGTGGACGCCGTACCGGATGGCCTACATCCGGGGCGAGGGCAAGCCCACGGGCGCGCACGACTGCCCGTTCTGCGTCATCCCGACGATGAGCGACGAGGACGGGCTCATCGTGTGCCGGGGCACGGCGGTCTACGCCGTCCTGAACCTGTACCCGTACAACGCCGGGCACCTGATGGTGGTGCCCTACCGGCACGTGCCCGACTACACCGACCTGACGATCGAGGAGGTCGCCGAGCTCGGCGCCTTCACGCAGACGGCGATGCGCACCATCCGCGCCGTCGCCGGCGCGCACGGCTTCAACATCGGGATGAACCAGGGTTCGGTGGCCGGGGCCGGCATCGCCGACCACCTGCACCAGCACGCGGTGCCGCGCTGGGGCGGCGACACCAACTTCATGCCCGTCGTGGGCCTCACGCGGGTGCTGCCGCAGGTGCTCCGGGAGACGCGCGACCTCCTCGCCGCCGCCTGGGACGGGCACGCCGCACCGACCGGGGCGTCTCCCGCCCCCTCGACCCGGTCGGAGGCCTGAGTGCTCGGCATCAACGCGCGCCCCGCCGTCGCCAAGGTCGTGAACCCGCTGGCGGTGCGGCTGGCACGGCTCGGGGTCACCCCGGACATGGTGACGATCACCGGCACGGTCGGTGCCGTCGCCGGCGCCGCGGGCCTCATCGCCACCGGGCACCTGTTCTGGGGTGCGTTCACCGTCACGATCTTCGTGCTGCTCGACATGCTGGACGGCGCGCTCGCGCGGCTGCGCGGCGGCGGCTCGGTCTTCGGCGCGGTCCTGGACTCGACCGGTGACCGCGCCGCCGACGCCGCCATCTTCGCCGCGCTGGTGTGGTGGTACTCCGGTGCCGGGGACAACCGGATGCTGGTCCTCCTGGCGCTGCTCTGCCTGGTGTTGGGCGTGCTCACCTCCTACATCAAGGCGCGCGCCGAGGGCATGGGGCTGGCCTGCGACGTGGGCGTCGTCGAGCGCACCGAGCGGCTCATCCTGGTGCTCGTCGGCACCGGGTTCACCGGCCTCGGCATCCCGTACGCCGTGCACGTGGCCCTCTGGATCCTGCTGGCCGGCAGCGCGGTCACCGTGGGGCAGCGCGTCCTGGCGGTGAAACGGGCCGCGGCAGGCGCGCGGCTGGAACCGTGATCCCCGGCCGCGACGAGCTGCTCGGCCTGGTCACCGACGCCGGGTACGCGGCGGGCTGGCGGGCGGTGCGCATGCTGCCGCAGCCGGTGGCCGCCGCCCTGTTCGACCAGGCGGGGGAGTGGGCGGCCTGGCGCGAGGACACGGGCGTCCGGCGGCTGCGGGCCAATCTGCGGGTGGTCACCGGCGGGCGGCTGACCGAGCCGGAGCTCGACGCGCTCACCCGTCGCGCGATGCGCTCCTACGCGCGCTACTGGCAGGAGGCCTTCCGGCTGCCCACGCTGGGCGTCGACCGGATCCTGGCCGGCACCACCGTGCCCGGCAGCGAGCACCTGGAGAAGGCGCGCGCCGACGGGCGCGGCGTGCTGCTGGCGCTGCCGCACAGCGGGAACTGGGACGCCGCCGGCGTCTGGTTCGTCGAGTGGCTCGGCGGGCCGTTCATGACCGTCGCCGAACGGCTGCGGCCGGAGTCCCTCTACCGGCGGTTCCTCGACTACCGGGAATCGCTCGGCATGCGGGTGGTCCCGCTCACCGGTGGGGAGCGACCCAGCGGCGAGGTGCTCCGGAACTGGCTGGCCGACGGTGGCTCCGCGTGCCTCCTGGTCGACCGCAACCTCGGGTCGGGCGGCGTGCCGGTGCGCTTCTTCGACCGGCGGGCCACCATGCCCGGCGGAGCCGCCGCGCTGGCCGCGGAGACCGGTGCGGCCCTGCACCCGGTGGTCTGCGGGTTCGACGGGCCCGGATGGCGGCACCAGGTGTACCCCGAGGTGCCGGTGGCCGGACGCTCCCGGGAGGCGGTCGCCGCGGCGATGCAGGGCGTGGCCGACGCGTTCACCACCGGCATCGCCCAGCGGCCGGAGGACTGGCACATGCTGGGCCGCGTCTGGGCCGACGTCCCCGCCGACGCGCCCCGGTCCTCGCGGAGCGACCCCTCCTGATGCGCATCGGCCTGGTCTCCCCGTACCGGTGGGACGTCCCTGGAGGCGTCCAGTACCACGTGCGGGACCTGGCCGGGACGCTCCGCGCCATGGGCCACCACGTCGAGGTGCTCACCCCGGCCGAACGGGAGGAGTCGATCACCGACCCGTTCATCACCTTCGCCGGCCGCACCGTCCCCGTTCCCTACAACGGCTCGATGGCCAGCATCCAGTTCGGTCCGGTGTCGGCCGCGCGCGTCCGGCGCTGGCTGCGGGACGGCCGCTTCGACGTCGTCCACGTGCACGAGCCGGCGTCGCCGTCGGTGTCCCTCCTGGTCTGCATGATCGCCCGCGGCCCGGTCGTCGCCACCTTCCACGCCGCCTCGACGCGGTCGAAGGTGCTGGCGGTCCTCGGGCCCGTGGTACGGCCCTGGATGGAGCGGATCGCGGGCCGGATCGCCGTCTCGGACTTCGCACGGCGCCTCCAGGTGGAGCACGTCGGCGGTGACGCGGTGATCATCCCGAACGGGGTGCACGTCCGGTCCTTCGCCGAGGGGCCCACGCTCACCGGCCGGCCTCGCGGCGCCGACGGCCCGACCATCGGCTTCGTCGGCCGGTTCGACGAGCCGCGCAAGGGCCTGCCGGTGCTGCTCGAGGCCATGCGCACCGTGGTCGAGCAGCACCCCACCGCGCGACTGCTCGTCGCGGGCCGCGGCGACGCCGCAGCGCTGGAGACCATGGTGGGGGAGGAGCTGCGCCGGTCCGTCACCCTGCTCGGCGAGGTGCCGGAGGCGGGGAAGGCGGCGCTGCTGCGCTCCGTCGACGTCTACTGCGCACCCAACCTGCTCGGTGAGTCCTTCGGCGTCATCCTCGTGGAGGCCATGGCCGCCGGCGCGCCGGTGGTGGCCAGCGACCTCGACGCCTTCGCCCGCGTCCTCGACGACGGCGCCGCCGGCGTGCTCGTGCGCCGCAACGACCCGGCGGCCCTCGCCCGGGCGCTCTGCGACCTGCTCGCCGACCCGGAGCGGCGGAACGCCCTGGCGGCGCTCGGCAG
>DASPIH010000091.1:0-2245 GCA_035629195.1 Blastococcus sp.
TCGCGCTCGCCGAGGTGGATGACGGTTCCGTGCGCGTCGCCGAGCACCTGGACCTCGATGTGCCGGGAGTTGCCGACGTAGCGCTCGACCAGCAGCGTGTCGTCCCCGAAGGAGCTGTTCGCCTCGCGGCGCGCGGCGGCGATCGCCCCGGGCAGCTCGTCGGCCGACCGCACCACCCGCATGCCCTTGCCGCCCCCGCCGGCGCTCGGCTTGAGCAGCACCGGGAAGCCGACGGCGACGGCGGCCTCGGCGACCTGCGCGTCGGTCATGCCCGGCTCGTTCCGGCCGGGGACGACGGGAACGCCGGCGGCCATCACGGTCCGCTTGGCGCGGATCTTGTCCCCCATCGCCTCGATGGCGTCGACCGGCGGGCCGACGAAGACGATGCCGGCGTCGGCGCAGGCCCGGGCGAAGGCGACGTTCTCGGACAGGAAGCCGTACCCGGGGTGGATCGCCTGGACGCCGGTCCGCGCAGCGGCGTCGAGCACCCGCTCGATCGACAGGTAGCTCTGCGCCGCGGGCGCCGGACCAAGGCGGACGGCGACGTCGGCGAGCCGGGTGTGCAGCGCGCCGGCGTCGGCGTCGCTGTGGACGGCGACGGCGCGGATGCCCATACGGCGGAGGGTGCCGATCACCCGGACGGCGATCTCCCCGCGGTTGGCGACCAGGACGGTGTCGAACACCGGTCACCGCCCCCCGGGGGCGGTCAGCGTCCCGCGGGATGCCCGGAGAGGGTCAGGCAGCCTTGCGGGTGCTCTTCGCGAGCACCTCGTCGGCCTTGTCCAGCTTGACCAGGCGACGCTTCTTGACCGTGTACCCGGCCGGGAGCGTTCCTTCCGCGAGGGCTCGGAGCGGACACCGCTTGCACCGCGGCTTGTCCTGGCAGCACTTCTTCTTGGGCAGGCGCCCGGGCTTCCCCACGCCATGAGGTTAGCCTTCCCTTCCGGGGCGGGCCACGAGGGGCGGCGCGCCTCCGGATACCGTGCGGGGGACGCCACCTCACACATCCGGGAGACCTGATGGCCGCCCCCGCCTTCGTCGAGCTGCTCAACACGCAGATCGGCAACGAGTTCGCCGCCCAGCAGCAGTACGTGGCGTGCGCCGTCTACTTCGACGAGCTGACCATGCCCCGGACCGCCCAGCTGTTCTTCGACCAGGCGCTCGAGGAGCGCCAGCACGCCATGATGATGATCCGCTACCTGCTGGACTCCGACGCTCCCGTCCGCATCCCGGGGATCCCCGCGCCGGTCAACGAGTTCGCCGACGTCGTCGCCCCGGTCGCCCTCGCGCTGGAGCAGGAGAAGCGGGTCACCGAGCAGATCAACGCCCTCATCGGCGTCGCCCGGCGCGACAACGACTTCGCCTCGGACCAGTTCATGCAGTGGTTCATCAAGGAGCAGATCGAGGAGGTCAGCAAGATGAGCGACCTGCTGACCATCGTGAAGCGCTCCACCCACGACCTCGAGACGATCGAGGACTACGTGCTCCGGGAGGCCACCGCCGAGGCCGCCGACCCCACCGCGCCTCCGGCCGCGGGGGCCTGAGCCGGCGACGGTCCGCCGCTCACATCCGGAAGACGCCATAGCCGACCTCCTCCAGCGGCGCGTTCGCGCAGGCCGACAGGGCCAGGCCGAGCACGGTGCGGGTCTGCGCCGGGTCGATGACGCCGTCGTCCCACAGGCGGGCGGTGGCGTAGTACGGGTGGCCCTGGTGCTCGTACTGCTCCCGGATGGGCGCCTTGAACGCCTCCTCGTCCTCGGCCGGCCACTCGCCGCCGCGGGCCTCGATCCCGTCGCGGCGGACCTGCGCCAGCACCGACGCCGCCTGCTCGCCGCCCATGACCGAGATGCGGGCGTTGGGCCAGGTGAAGAGGAAGCGGGGCGAGTAGGCCCGGCCGCACATCGAGTAGTTGCCGGCTCCGAAGGAGCCGCCGATGACGACGGTCAGCTTGGGCACCCGGGCACAGGCGACGGCGGTGACCATCTTGGCGCCGTGCTTGGCGATGCCCCCGGCCTCGTAGTCGCGGCCGACCATGAAGCCGGTGATGTTCTGCAGGAACAGCAGGGGGATCTTCCGGCGGTCGCACAGCTCGATGAAGTGCGCCCCCTTGAGCGCCGACTCGGCGAAGAGCACCCCGTTGTTGGCGATGATCCCGACCGGGTGACCGTGCAGGCGGGCGAAGCCGGTGACCAGCGTCGGCCCGTAGAGCGGCTTGAACTCGGCGAACCGGCTCCCGTCGACCAGC
>DASPIH010000092.1:0-2845 GCA_035629195.1 Blastococcus sp.
CGCCCCGGTCGGCCAGCATGCTGCGCTCCCCGTCGGGCTCGACCAGGCTGACGACGGTGGCGGTGGCCGCTCCCGGAACGGTCCGCAGCCGCAGTCCGACGCCGTCGGCCGCCAGCTCCGCGACCAGCGCCGTTCCGGCCAGGTCGTCCCCGACGCACCCGGCGAGCACCACCGGCACGCCGGCACGCGCCAGGTGGACGGCCACGTTGGCCCCCGCGCCCCCGCCTCGGTTGCGGATCGACGCCGGGCGGTCGGAACCCGGGGCCGGCTCGCCGGAGAGCACGACCACGACGTCGGTCGCGACGTCCCCGACCACGACGACCGGAGCACCCACCCGCGCGCTCAGGCGCCGCGCGCGACGAGAGCCGCGGCGATCCGGCCGGCGAGCTCGGCGTTGCGCAGCACCAACCGGACGTTGACCTCGAGGGTGGCCCCCTCGCTCGCCCGGTGCAGGTGGTCGAGCACGAAGGGGGTGACCGCCTTGCCGCGCACCCCGGCCGCCTCGGCGGCGGACAGCGCGTCGGCGATCACGCGGTCGTGCAGCGCCGGGTCGAGCTGCTCGCCGGCCGGCAGCGGGTTGGCCACCACCACGGCGCCCGGTGCCAGATCCCGGCGGGCGGCCAGCACCGCTGCCGCCTCCTCCGGCGTGTCCACCGCCCAGTCCAGCACCGAGCCGGAGTCCGAGACGTAGAAGCCCGGGAACGTCGTGGTGCCGAAGCCGACGACGGTGACCGACAGCGATTCGAGGCGCTCCAGCGTGGCGGGCACGTCGAGGATCGACTTCACCCCCGCGCAGACCACCGCCAGCGACGTCCGCGACAGCGCCGTGAGGTCGGCGGACTCGTCGAAGGTGTCGGTCGCCAGCCGGTGCACGCCGCCGAGACCCCCGGTGGCGAACACCGGCACGCCGGCGGCCTCGGCCAGCAGGGCCGTGCTGGACACCGTGGTGGCGCCGCTGAGGCCGAGCGCTGCCGCGACCGGCAGGTCGCGCACGCCCAGCTTGGCCAGGTCGGGATCGGCGCAGACCCGGTCCACCTCGTCCGCCGTGAGCCCGACGTGCGGAACACCGTCGAGCACGGCGATGGTGGCGGGTACGGCACCCCCGGTGCGCACCGCCGCCTCGACGTCGTCGGCGGCCGCGCGGTTCTGCGGGCGGGGGAGGCCGTGCGCCAGGAGCGTGCTCTCCAGCGCCACCACCGGCCGCCCCGACGCCAGTGCGTCGGCGACCTCGGAGGAGAGGACCGGGCGCGGAGAAGGGAGAGGTGGCCGCACCCTGTCATCATGGTCGGCGGGTGTGCCGAGCACCGCGGCGGGCCCGCCGCACCAACCGACCGTCGAGCAGGGAGCCCGCATGACCAGCAGCGACATCCTCGAGCGCCCGGACGTCCGCGACGCCGACACCGACAACGCCAACGAGGTCTTCCACTACGTGCGGAAGAACAAGGTCGCCGAGAGCGCCGTCATGGGCACGCTGGTGGAGGCCCTCTGCGGTGAGGTCTTCCCGGTGACCAAGAGCCCGAAGCCGGGCAGCCCGGTGTGCCCGGCCTGCAAGGAGATCTACGAGCAGCTCAAGAAGTAGGGGAAGGACCCCGTCCTCCTCGCCACTCGCAGGCTCGCGGCGAGCTTCAGGACGGGGCCGACCGCGGGCTCCGGGACGGACCGTGGCGGCGGTGTCGTCCGGAGGACGACACCGTCACCGCAGGCCGAGGCGGTGCGCCTCCTCCTCCAGCTTGGCTGCCCGCCGCGCCTGCCGGCGGGGGGCGTGCCGGCGCAGCGGAGCGGGCCACCGGGACTGGATGGTGGTGTTGAGCTCGGCCCCCAGCAGCACGGCCATGCCGAAGAAGAAGCAGAACAGCAGCGCGCCGATCGGTGCCGCGAGCGCGCCGTAGGGCAGTGCCGTGGTGAGGATGTCGCCGATGTATGCGCGCAGCAGCGTCGCGGCCACGAGGAAGAAGCACAGGCTCAGGACGGCACCCGGCAGGTGCCGGATCCAGGGCAGCCGGTGCGGCAGCACGACGTGGAAGAAGCTGGTCAGGGCCAGCAGGAGCCCCACGAGCACCAGCGGCCAGTAGACGGCGTCGATGAGCGTGGCGGTGGTGTTCCGCCACTCCGGGGGCGCCAGGCCGATGAGGACGTCCCGGCCCAGCACCAGCAGCGGCAGGGTGAGCACCGCCATGACCAGGCCGACGACGAACAGCCAGAGCGCCTTGAGCCGGGTCCGGATCGGGCCGCGCACGTCCCGCTGGTCGTAGGCGATGACGATGGTGTTCATGAAGGTCGCGGTGGCCGACGAGCCCGCCCACAGCGACAGCAGGAAGCCGACGCTGACCAGCTCCAGCCGGCCCGATCCGAGGATGTCGGCCAGCGTGGGTTCGACCAGCGAGTCGACGACGCCGGGGGTGAGGGCCTCCGCCGAGGCGTCCAGCAGCTGGTCCTCGATCTGGCGCACGGCGTCGCCGCCGATCAGGTCACCGAGGTAGCCCAGCGAGCCGAGCAGCCCGATCAGCAGCGGGGGGACCGAGAGGATCTGCCAGAAGGCGGCCTCCGCCGACAGGCCCAGGATGCGGTCCTGCCAGGCCTTGGCCAACGTCCGGCCGAGCACCTGCAGCGGAACGCGCAGGGCGGTGAGCCAGCGCCGGAGCCCGGACGGGGTAGGGGCTCCCGCACGTGTCGCCCCGGCCGGCGTGCGGGGCTCCGCCGAGGTGGCCGCCCCGGCCGGATCGTCCGCTCCGGCCTCTGCGGCCGGGTCGGTGGGCAGGACGGCGCTCACCCCGACAGTGTGCACGCCGGGGGCCCGCGCGGCGGTCCGGCGGGTGTCAGGCGGCGCGTGGGCGGGGGCGACGGC
>DASPIH010000093.1:0-8145 GCA_035629195.1 Blastococcus sp.
AAGGTCTCGGCCGCGCGGGTGCCGCAGCTCGAGCGCGACATCGCCGCGCTCGACGGCCAGGAGTTCGGCAAGAACTCGCTCGGCGCCCGCGCGAAGCGGAACCCCGCCGCCTGACAGGGACTTTTTGCACCGAAAGTCCCCGGCTGCCGTGGGACTTCCTGTACAGAAAGTCCCCGTCAGGTCGTCCAGGCGCCGGCGCGGGTGACGGCGTCGCGCCAGCGGTCGTAGCGGCCGTCGTCCCGCCCCTCCTCCTCGGGCTCGAACCGCCGGTCCAGCGCCCACGTCTGGGCCAGTTCGTCGGTGCTGCTCCACACGCCCGTACCGAGCCCGGCGAGGAACCCCGCGCCCAGCGCGGTGGTCTCGGTGACCTTCGGCCGGCGGACGGGCACGCCGAGCTGGTCGGCCTGCAGCTGCAGGAGCAGGTCGTCGGCGCTCGCGCCGCCGTCGGCCGACAGCTCCGGGACGTCGAGCCCGGCCTCGTCGACCATGACGTCGACGACGTCGCGCACCTCGAAGGCGATCGCCTCCAGCGTCGCCCGGGCGATGTGCGCGCGGGTGGTGCCGCGGGTGATGCCGAGGATGGCGCCGCGGGCATGGGGGTCCCAGTGCGGAGCGCCCATGCCGGTGAGCGCCGGCACGAAGACGAGGTCGCCGGAGTCGGGCACGGTGCGCGCCAGGCCCTCGATCTCGGCGGCGGAGTCGATGAGCCCCAGCCCGTCGCGCAGCCACTGGACGGCGGCGCCGGTCACGAAGATCGCGCCCTCCAGGGCGTAGACCAGACCGTCGCCGAGGTCCCACGCGACGGTCGTCAGCAGGCCTGCGTCCGAGCGCACCGGCGTCGAGCCGGTGTTGGTCAGCACGAAGGAGCCGGTGCCGTAGGTGCACTTGCTCGTGCCGGGGGAGTAGCAGGCCTGTCCGAACAGCGCGGACTGCTGGTCGCCGGCGATGCCGGCGATCGGCAGCGAGAGCCCCAGGAACGCGTCGGGGTCGGTGGTGCCCACGACGCCGGAGCTCGGCACCACCTCGGGCAGCGCCGGACGCGGCACGTCGAACAGGTCGCACAGCTCGTCGGACCAGGCGCCCTCCTCCAGGTCGAACAGCAGCGTGCGGCTGGCATTGGTCGCGTCGGTCACGTGCGCCGCGCCACCGGTGAGCCGGGCGATCACGTAGGAGTCGACCGTGCCCAGGGCCAGCGACCCGTCGCGGACGCCGGTCCACAGCCGCGGCTCGTGCTCGGCGAGCCAGGCGAACTTGGTGCCGGTGAAGTAGGGGTCCAGCCGCAGCCCGGTCAGCCGGCTCACCCGCTCCTCGACACCGTCGTTCCGGAGCCGGTCGCAGATGCCGGTGGTGCGCCGGTCCTGCCACACGATGGCGGGGCGGGGGGAGTGCAGGGTGCGCCGGTTCCAGACGACCGCGGTCTCCCGCTGGTCGGTGATCCCCACGCACGTCGGCTCGGTTCCCGTGCCCGCCAGCGCCTCGCGGCAGGCGGCGACGGTCGCCGTCCAGATGTCGTCGGGCTCGTGCTCCACCCAGCCGGGGCGGGGGAACAGCTGGGCGAACTCGCGGTAGCCCCGAGCGAGGACACCACCCTGCTCGTCGACGACGAGCGCGGTGACCCCGGTCGTCCCTGCATCGATCGCCAGCACCGGCATGTGGGCGAACCTATCGACCCCGGACGGCACCCGGCTCGCCGGTGACCCATGATCACCCGGTGAGCACCGGCATCGAGCTCGTCCGACCGTCCGTCCTGGCCGGTACCGCGCCCTGTGCGTACGCCGCGGTGACCGACCCGGGGCGGATGGTCTTCACCGCGGGGGCCTCCCCCCTGGACGCCCACGGGGCGACGGTCGCCGTCGGTGACGTCGCCGGCCAGACGGAGCAGGTCATGGACAACCTCGTCGCCGCTCTGGAGGGCGCCGGCGCCGACCTCACCGACGTGCTCAAGACGACCGTCTACGTGGCGACGACGGACCGGCGCGACCTCGTCGTCGCCCGGGACGTGGTGCGCGCCCGGTTCGGCGAGCACGACGCCCCCAGCACGCTGGTGGGCGTCACGGTGCTGGGCAACCCCGACCAGCTCGTCGAGGTGGAGGCCGTCGCCGTGCGCGACAGCTGGCAGGAGCCGGCCCCGCCGCACGACGGACCTACGGTTGCCCCGTGACCGTGCGGCGCTTCTTCTACGACACCGAGTTCATCGAGGACGGCACCACGATCGACCTGGTCTCCATCGGCGTCGTCGACGAGACCGGCCGTGAGTTCTACGCGGTCAGCACCCAGTTCGACCCGGACAGGGCCATCCCGTGGGTGCGGCGCAACGTCCTGGACCAGCTGCCGCCCCCGGCGGACAAGGCCTGGCGCAGCCGGGAACGGATCCGCGACGACCTGCTCGCCTTCCTCACCGGGCCGGGGGAGGAGATCGAGCTGTGGGCGTGGTTCGCCGCCTACGACCACGTCGCCCTGTGCCAGCTGTGGGGCGCCATGCCGGCGCTGCCCCGGCCGATCCCGCGGTTCACCCGGGAGCTGCGCCAGCGCTGGGACGACCGCGGGCAGCCGGCCCTGCCACCGAAGCCCCCGGGCACCCACGACGCGCTGGTCGACGCCCGCTACAACCTGGCGCGCTGGCAGGCGATCGAGGCCGCCCACCCCTGACCGCGACCCCCGCCGCCGGAGCCGCGCGCCCGCCTCCACCGGCCGGGTGCCGGACCTGCCGGTGCCGCGGCGGCCTGCGGCATCATGACGCCGTCCGACGTCGTGAGATCCCACACCTTCTCCGGAGGCACGCATGCGCATCGGCATCCTGACCGGGGGTGGG
This sequence comes from Blastococcus sp., assembly GCA_035629195.1. Lineage (GTDB taxonomy): Bacteria > Actinomycetota > Actinomycetes > Mycobacteriales > Geodermatophilaceae > Blastococcus. The sequence continues at coordinate 2,813 of DASPIH010000093.1, forward strand.
GACTGCCCGGGCCTCAACGCGGTCATCCGGGCGGTGGTCCGCAAGGGCGTGGCCGAGCACGGGGACGACATCATCGGCTTCCGCGACGGCTGGCGCGGCGTCATGGAGGCCGACACGGTGCCGCTGGACCTGGCGTCGGTGCGCGGCATCCTCCCCCGCGGAGGCACGGTGCTGGGCACCTCGCGCACGAACCCCTACGGCGTCGACGGCGGCCCGGAGCGGCTGCTGGACACGCTGGAGCGGTTGGGCATCGAGGGCCTGATCCCGATCGGTGGCGAGGACACGCTGGGGGTGGCCACCCGGCTCGCCGAGGCCGGGGTCCGCGTCGTCGGCGTGCCCAAGACGATCGACAACGACCTCGACGCCACCGACTACACCTTCGGCTTCGACACCGCCGTCGGCGTCGCGATGGAGGCCATCGACCGGCTGCACACCACCGGTGACAGCCACCACCGCACGCTGGTCGTCGAGGTGATGGGCCGGCACGCGGGCTGGATCGCGCTGCACGCGGGGATGGCCGGCGGCGCGAACGTCGTCCTGATCCCCGAGCACCCCTTCGACGTCGACGCGGTCGTCGCCCACGTGCAGCACCGGTTCGACTCCGGCTACTCGCCGATCGTCGTGGTCTCCGAGGGAGCGAAGCCGGCCGACGGCGGCCTGGTGCTGGCCACGGGCGCCACCGACGCGTTCGGTCACGTGCGCCTGGGCGGGATCGGCCCGGCGCTGGCGGCGCTGCTGGAGGACCGCACCGGCCGGGAGGCGCGGGCGGTGGTGCTCGGCCACATCCAGCGCGGTGGCACGCCGTCCCCGTTCGACCGCGTGCTGGCCACCCGCTTCGGGCTCGCGGCGGTGGACGCGCTGCACGACGGGAGCTCCGGCGTGATGGTGGCGCTGCGCGGAACCGACATCGTCCCGGTGCCGCTGAGCGCCGCGACCGCCCGGCTCAAGCTGGTGCCGCCCGAGCGCTACGCCGAGGTGGAGGTCTTCTTCGGCTGAGACGGGCGCGCCGTACCCTCGTGGGGTGAGCATCTCCGATCCCGCGCAGGGAATGCCCGGCTTGGACCGCTGGCGGGAGCTCCCCGCCGCCCAGCAGCCGCGCTGGCCGGACCGGGCCGCCCTCGACGCGGTGCTGGAGACGTTGTCGACGGTGCCGCCGATCGTGGCACCCAGCGAGGTCGACGCCCTCAAGGCGCAGCTCGCCGACGTCGCCCGAGGAAAGGCCTTCCTGCTCCAGGGCGGCGACTGCGCCGAGACCTTCGACCTCAACACCGAGCCGCACCTGCAGGCCACCACGCGCACGCTGCTGCAGATGGCCGTCGTCCTCACCTACGGCGCCAGCGTGCCGGTGGTCAAGGTCGGGCGGGTCGCCGGCCAGTACGCCAAGCCGCGCTCGTCGGACACCGACGCCCTCGGCCTGCCCTCCTACCGCGGCGACATGGTCAACGCCCTCGAGCCGGTGCTGGACAAGCGCATCCCCGATCCGAACCGGCTGGTGCGGGCCTACGCGAACTCCGCCGCGGCGATGAACATGATCCGCGCCTACGCCCGCGGGGGCCTGGCCGATCTGCACGCCGTCCACGACTGGAACCGGGACTTCGTCGCCACCTCGCCGGCCGGCGTGCGGTACGAGGTCATCGCCCGGGAGATCGACCGTGCGCTGGCCTTCATGAAGGCGTGCGGCGTGGACTCCGAGGCGCTGCGCGCGGTGGAGCTGTACAACTCGCACGAGGCGCTGATCCTCGACTACGAGCGGGCACTGCTGCGCATGCACGAGGGCCGGCCGTACGCCCTGAGCGCGCACTTCGTCTGGGTGGGCGAGCGGACCCGCCAGCTGGGCGGCGCGCACATCGAGTTCGTCTCCCGGCTGGCCAACCCGATCGGCGTCAAGATCGGCCCCACGACGACGCCGGAGCAGGCCACCGAGCTGGGCGAGCGGCTCGACCCCGACAACGAGCCGGGCAGGCTCACCCTCATCAGCCGGATGGGCAACGGGAAGATCCGCGACGTCCTGCCGGCCATCGTGGAGAAGGTCACCGCCAGCGGGCACCAGGTCGTGTGGCAGTGCGACCCCATGCACGGCAACACCCACGAGTCCTCGACCGGCTACAAGACCCGCCACTTCGACCGCGTGGTCGACGAGGTGCTGGGCTTCTTCGACGTCCACCGCGCCCTGGGCACCTGGCCGGGCGGCATCCACGTGGAGCTCACCGGCGAGGACGTCACCGAGTGCCTCGGCGGGGCGATGGAGATCAGCGACGAGGACCTCAACAGCCGGTACGAGACCGCCTGCGACCCGCGGCTGAACACCGGGCAGTCCCTGGAGCTGGCGTTCCTCGTGGCGGAGATGCTGCGCGGCTGATGCCCGGCCCGATCGACCTCCGGTCCGACACCGTCACCCGGCCCACTCCTGGCATGCGCCGGGCGATGGCCGAGGCCGAGGTCGGGGACGACGTCTACGGCGAGGACCCGACGGTCACCGCGCTCGAGGAGCGGGTGGCCGCCATGTTCGGCCACGAGGCGGCGCTGTTCGTCCCGTCCGGGACGATGGGCAACCAGATCGGCATGCGCCTGGTGTGCGAGCCGGGCCAGGAGGTCCTCTGCGACGCCGACGCCCACGTCGTCACCTACGAGATGGGTGCCGCGGCGGCGATCTTCGGCATCTCCACGCGAACGGTGGTCTCGGCGGGCGGCCGGCTCGACGCCGGGCAGCTGATCGAGCAGGTCCGGCCGAGGTCGGACTGGCACCTGACCGCCACGGCCGCGATCGCCGTGGAGAACACGCACAACCGCGGCGGTGGGCTGGTGCAGCCGCTGGAGGAGCTGCGCGAGCTCTGGAACTGGTCGCGCGGCGCCGGGGTGGCCGTCCATCTCGACGGCGCGCGGATCTGGAACGCCTCGGCGGCCTCCGGCGTCGACCTCGCGACGTACGGGCGGATGGCCGACACCGCGTCGGTCTGCTTCTCCAAGGGGCTGGGCACGCCGGTCGGCTCGGTGCTGGTCGCCTCGGCCGAGCGGATCGCCACCGGGCGGTCGTGGCGCAAGCGCCTCGGCGGAGGAATGCGCCAGGTCGGTGTGCTGGCGGCTGCGTGCCGCTACGCGCTGGACCACCACCTGCCCCGGCTGGCCGAGGACCACGAGCACGCGCAGCTGCTGGCCAAGCGGCTGGGCGTCGACCCGACGACCGTGCACACGAACATGGTGGTGCTCGACGACGTCGCCGCGCCGCTGATCGCCGAGGCGGCCAAGGCCCGGGGCGTGCTGGTCGGCCAGGTGAGCCCTCGTCGCATCCGGCTGGTCACGCACCTGGACGTCGACCGCGCAGGGATCGATCGAGCCGCCGACGTCCTCGCGGAGCTCCTGGACCGCTGAGCGGCACGGACCAGCTGGACCGGAGGGCCGGGCCGCCAGGGCCTGACACGCGGGCGATGGCGTGTCGCCCGTCCTCGGGCGTGTCCGAGCGGTCAGGCCGCCGCGACCCCGGCAGCCGCCGATGGTGCGTCGCGCAGCGCGCACAGGAGAGCTATGTCGGCCGCGTGGCCGGCGAAGGGGCGCCCGTCGCGCTCGCTCGGCGTCTCCACCACCATCGGGACGCCGGTGGTCGTGCGGTGGCGGAGCAGCTCCGCGAACGGGCCGGTGCCGTAGTCGCCGCTGCTGATCGTTCCCGCGCCGATCGTGGTGTGCCGGTCCCGCTTGGAACCGCAGGCGTCCAGGGAGTCGTTGACGTGCACGAGGCCCAGCCGGCCGGGGCCGACCGCGGCCTCCAGGCCGTCCAGCGTCGCCGTCATGCCGCCGGGCACGGAGAGGTCGTGCCCCGCCGCCCAGGCATGGCAGGTGTCGAAGCAGATGCCGACCAAGGGGTGGTGCTCCAGCGCCGCGACGTAGGGGCCGAGGTCCTCCACGGTCGCCGCCAGTGCCTTGCCGCCGCCGGCGGTCGGCTCGATCAGCAGCCGCGGACCCGCCGGGTCGGCGGCGTCGAGGACCGGAAGGAGCCTCTCGTGCAGTTGGCGCAGCGCGTCGTCGTAGCGGTCCTCGCCGACAGCGGACCCGGCGTGCACGACCACGCCCTGGCACCCCAGCTGGGCGCCGCGGCGCAGGTTGTGCGCGATGGAGGCGATCGACTGCTCGACCGTGGCCTGGGTGGGGGAGCCGACGTTAACCAGAAACGGGGTGTGGATGAAGGAGGGCACGCCCCGTTCGGCGCAGCCCGCGGTGAACAGCGCGTCCTGCCGCGGCTCGCCGTCGGACAGCTTCCAGCCCCGCGGGTTGCCGACGAAGACCTGGACGGCACGGGCGGCGACGGCGTCGGTGTAGGCGAGACCGCCCGTGGCCAGGCCGCCCTTGATCTGGATGTGGGCGCCGATCGGCGGGACGCCCGGAGAGCTGTTCGGCACGAGGGGGAGATGGCCTAACCGAAGGTGAGCAGGATGGTGACCGACGTGCCGCGCTCGACGTCCTCACCGGCCGCCGGGCTCTGGCGCAGCACCTTGTTGCCGAAGAAGCGGGTGGCCTCGACCTCCAGGCCGGCGGCCTCCAGGAGCCTCGTGGCCTCGTCCCCGCTCTTGCCGACGACGTCGGGCACGGTCACCAGCGGCACGCCCGCGGACACCTGGATCTCGACCGTGCTGCCGTAGGGGACCCGTCCGGCCCCCGGTGCCGGCGTCACGGCCATGACCTCGCCCGTGTCCACCGTGTCGCTGCGGCCGTCCTCGACCCGCTCGACCGTGAAGCCCAGCTCCTCCAGGTTGCTGGTCGCCTGCTCCGGGGTCTGGCCGGTCACGTCCGGCACCGCGACCGGGGCGCGGCCGGCGCTCACGACGATCGTCACCACCTGCTCGCGCTTGAGCTGGGTACCGGCCGGCGGGTCGAAGCGGACGACCAGCCCCGCGTCCAGGTCGTCGTCGTAGTCCTCGTCCCGGGCCACCTGCACGGGCAGGTTCTCCTGGATCTCGACCTCGACCTCGTCCACCGGCCTGCCCTCGAGCTCCGGGGAGACGGTGTAGCGCTCCGGGCCCTTGGAGACGACGACGCGCACGTCGGTGCCGCGGATGAGCTCGCCGGTGGCCGGGTCGGTGGAGACGACCTGCCCGGCCGGCACCGTCTCGCTCCACTCGGGCACGACGGGGTCGGGGTCGAGCCCGGCGTTCTGCAGCAGGTCGATGGCGGCGTTCTCCTCGGTGCCGGTGAGTGACGGCACCTCGGTCCAGCGGCCGACGCCCAGCCACCAGCCGACGGCCCCGACGGTGATCGCGAGGAGCAGGACGACCGCCACCGCGAGGCGGGCGCGGCGGCGGCGGATGTGGTCGGGCACGCCCGTGCGCAGCCGCGCGGGAGCG
>DASPIH010000094.1:0-4901 GCA_035629195.1 Blastococcus sp.
GTGCCCCGCAACGCGTGCTCCACGGCCCGTCCGGATGCCTGGTAGAGCGGGCGCACCTGCCTGAGCACCTGGTATGCCGCGTCACCGGTGCGGCGCACCTCGATGTCCTCGTCCGTCCCGAGAAGGCTCGCCTGGACGTCCTGGTGCTCACCGGCCCGGTGCATCATGACAGCCAGACTGTCGTATTGACAGAGTACCTGTCAAAAGCACTCAGAGCCGGCGAGATCCTCGAGGGCGCCGAGCACGGCCGGCCAGGCGGCGCTGCGGGGATCGATCGGGGCGAAGTGCCCGCTCGGCACGGGGACCAGCGCCGCGCGGGGATGGGCCCGCACGTAGGACTCGCTGACCTCGAGGGGCACGATCCCGTCGTCGGTCCCGTGCAGGACCACCACCGGGCACGGCGGCGCCGGCAGCCGCGCAGGATCGAGGTCGGGACGGGTACCGGCGTCCGCTCCGAGGAAGGCGGTCACCGCGTCGCCGTCGAGGTCCAGTGCCTGCGCCATTCGGAGGTCGGCCACCGGTGCGAGGGCCAGGACGCCGTCCGGCGCGTGCGGAGGCCGGAGGGTCGCAGCCGCGTGCAGGACCAGGTGCCCGCCCGCCGAGTGCCCGGCGAGAAGGAACCGGCCGGCGAGCCGCGGCTCCTCCCCCACCGCTCGCACCGCCGCGGCGACGTCCCCGACGGTCAGGTCGGGGCGGCCGGGAACCCGGCGGTACTCCGGGGTGACCGTGGACCACCCGGCCTCGGCGAGGGCCTCGGCCATCGGCCCGACGTGCGCGCGGTCGTACTCCGGCCGCCAGAAGCCACCGTGCACCAGCACGAGGAGCGGTCGATCCGCCGCCGGTGCGACGCCGAACCGGACGTCGGCCACCTGCTGCTCGCCCGGGCCGTAGCGGAGCACCTCGTCGGGCGGCGACGCCGGCCGGTCCAGCACCGATCGATCCTCGCTGGTCATGCGGTAGTCCTACCCGTCGCCGTGCGCCCGGCCCCCGGTGCCCGGGCTGCGCGGCACGGGCACCGCACGGCGGTAGCGTTTCTCCCGACGCGAGGAGGTGCGATGTCCACCGAGGACGGCGTTCGCGACATCGAGGACGGTGTCACGAAGGACTTCAGCGGGAAGATGGACTACGGCAGCTACCTGTCGCTGGACACCCTGCTCTCCGCGCAGCGTCCCATCAGCGACCACCACGACGAGCCGCTGTTCATCATCCAGCACCAGACGACGGAGCTGTGGCTCAAGCTCGCCCTGCACGAGCTCCGCGCCGTCCGCGCCTATCTCGACGCCGACGACGTCCGGCACGCGCGCAAGGGCCTGGCCCGCGTCAAGCACATCTTCCGCACCATCACCGACCAGTGGTCGGTGCTGGCGACCCTCACGCCCACTGAGTACTCGGAGTTCCGGGGCGTCCTCGGCAACTCCTCCGGGTTCCAGTCGGCCCAGTACCGGGCGGTGGAGTTCCTGCTCGGCAACAAGAACGAGCAGATGCTGGCCGTGTTCGCCGCCCGGCCGCGGGATCGCGACGTCCTGGCCGAGCTCCTCGACCAGCCCACGGTCTACGACGCCTTCCTCTCCTTCCTCGCCCGCAAGGGTCACCCGGTCGCACCGCACGTCCTCGACCGGGACGTGCGGAAGGCATGGATGGAGGACGGCGCGCTGCTCCCCGTCTACCGGGACATCTACGAGGACACCGCGGCGTACTGGGAGGAGTACGCCACCTGCGAGGACCTCGTCGACCTCGAGGACGCCGTCCAGCTGTGGCGTTTCCGGCACCTGCGCACCGTGCAGCGGACGATCGGCTTCAAGACCGGCACGGGCGGCAGCTCGGGCGTGGACTTCCTCAAGCGGGCGCTGGACCTGACCTTCTTCCCCGAGCTCTACGCCGTGCGGACCGCGATCCGTGGCTGAACGGATCCACCCGACCCGAAGGACCTCGATGGCCCAGCCCGACCCGCTCGACCTGCTCCCCGCCCGGTGCGTCCAGCTGGCCGCCGACCTCGACGAGCGTGATCCGCTGGCCGCCTTCCGCGCCGAGTTCGTGCTCCCCGACGGCGTGCTGGCCTACCTCGACGGCAACTCGCTCGGCCGGCCGCTGCAGGTGACCCGGGAGCGGCTCACCGGCTTCGTCGACGGCGAGTGGGGAGAGCGCCTCATCCGCGCCTGGGACGAGCGCTGGCTGGCGCGCCCGACCGTCGTGGGCGACCTCATCGGCCGGGCCGTCCTCGGCGCCGCCCCCGGGCAGACGGTCGTCGGCGACTCGACCACGGTCATGCTCTACAAGCTCATCCGGGCAGCGGTGGACGCGCGTCCGGAGCGCTCCGAGATCATCGCCGACACCGAGAACTTCCCGACCGACCGGTTCCTGCTCGCCTCGATCGCGGCGGAGACCGGCCGGACCGTCCGCTGGATCGAGCCCGACCCCTCGACGGGCGTACAGCTCGCCGAGGTCGAGGCGCTGCTGAACGAGAACACGTCCCTGGTCCTGCTCAGCCACGTCGCCTACAAGTCCGCCTACATCGCCGACCTGCCCGGCATCACGGCCGCGGCGCACCGGGCCGGTGCCCTGGTGCTGTGGGACCTCTGCCACTCCGCCGGCGTCGTCGACGTCCAGCTCGACGCCGCGGAGGTCGACCTCGCGGTGGGCTGCGGCTACAAGTTCCTCAACGGCGGTCCCGGCGCTCCCGCGTTCGGCTACGTCGCGGAGCGGCTGCAGGGCGAGCTGGCGCAGCCCATCACCGGCTGGATGGGCCACGCCGAGCCGTTCGCGATGGGTCCGGACTACACGCCGGCGACCGGCATGCGGCGCTTCCTCAGCGGCACCCCGTCGATCCTCGGGATGATCCCGGTGGAGGACATGCTGATCCTCGTCGAGCGAGCGGGGATGCCGGCCATCCGCGAGAAGTCGGTGCTGCTGACCGAGTACGCGATCACCGTGACCGACGAGGTGCTGGCGCCGCTCGGGGTCACCGTCGCCTCGCCCCGCGACCGCGAGCACCGGGCCGGGCACGTCACTCTCGAGCACGACGCGATGCGCGCGGTCGTCGAGGAGCTGTGGCGCCGGGGCGTCATCCCGGACTTCCGCCCGGCGCGTGGTCTCCGGATCGGCCTGTCACCGCTGAGCACCAGCTTCACGGAGCTGGCGACGGCGATGGCCCACATCACCGACGTCCTCACCTCGCGGGGCGGCTGACGGGTCCGCCACGACCGGCGGACGGCCTCGAACTCGCTCGCACCGCGTCGGTTCGCGGTCCTATCTTCTCCAGCCATGGAGCGGGCGGGGGCCGAGGCGTGAGCGATCAGGTGCGGCACGACCCGCAGAGCATGGCCACGGTGGGCGCGGTCGATCTGTGCCATGACTCGTTCGGCGACCACGGGCGGCCCACGCTGCTGCTGATCATGGGCCTGGGCCAGCAGCTCATCCACTGGCCGGAGGACTTCTGCCGGCAGCTGGCCGCCGAGGGCTTCCGTGTGGTCCGCTTCGACAACCGCGACGCCGGCCGCTCGACGCACCTGCCGGGACACCGCTACACCCTGGAGGACATGGCGGAGGACACCGTCGGCCTCCTCGACGCCCTCGCTGTCGACTCCGCGCACGTCGTGGGGGCCTCGCTGGGCGGAATGATCGCCCAGACGATGGCCATCCGGCATCCGGACCGGGTGCGCTCGCTGGCCTCGCTCATGTCCACGACCGGCCGCCGGGGCGTGGGCCGGACCTCCCTGCGCGTCTTCCGCCACCTGCTCACCCGACCACCCCGGACCGAGCAGGACGCGATCGAACGCCGCGTCCGCGTGTTCACGACGGTGGGCTCGACCGGCTTCGACCAGGACCTGGACGAGTTGAGGCGGGTCACCCCCGAAGCGTTCCGGCGTGATCCCGGCGCACGCGACGGCCGCCGTCGTCAGCACCGAGCGGTACGCGCCGCCGGCGACCGCACCGAGGCACTGCGACATGTCACCGCGCCCACCGTCGTGATCCACGGCACCGACGATGCGATGTGCCATCCCTCCGGCGGGCGGGCCACGGCGGAGGCCGTTCCCGGCGCACGCCTGATCCTGATCCCCGGCATGGGCCACGACCTCCCCCGCGGCGCATGGCCACAACTCATCCACGCCATCGCGAGCAATGCCGCGCGCAGCGACGCGCCTGATGCTCGCGATCGTGGGGCTCCGCCCTGACGGACGCACGGTTCGGCATCGCCGTGCCCATCGCCTCGCGAACAGTTCTCGAGGCCGCCTCCTGTCCCCTGGCGGCCCACTGTGGAACGGCCGCCTCGGTGTGGAGGGATCGTCTCCGCCGGAAAACATTGGTGCCGCCAACGCGACGCCGGAGCGGGCGGCATGGCCACCGTGCATGCGAGGCAGCGGCTGCGGAGGTCCGCTTCTCGGGTGCGGGCGCTACGCCCGAAAGCAGTAGCCCTGGAAACACGGTTCCGACAGGCTGGCCGCCCGGACCCACCGATGGACGAGGCTGCTGATGGTCGAGGACGCTGCACCGCGGGTCGGTGGGACGGGCGGGGAGCTGCTCGCCGGGGGCAGGACCACGCCCGGAGTCGTCCGCATCGGGAACACGGTGCACCGCCCGCTTCGCCGGTCGACGACCGCGGTGCACGCGGTCCTGCGGCATCTGGAACAGGCGGGGTTCGCCGGGGCGCCGCGGGTGCTCGGGTTCGACGACGCGGGACGGGAGGTGCTCACCTATCTGGAGGGGGAGACGGCCGGTGAGGCGCCCTGGCCGGCGTGGGTGTCCTCGGACGAGGCGCTGACGCAGGTCGGCTCCTGGTTGCGGCGGCTGCACGACGCGACGGTCGACTTCGTGCCGCCGGAGGATGCGGTGTGGTTCTCCGGCAGGCCGTGGCGACCGGGTCTGGTCATCGGGCACCACGACGCGGCGCCGTACAACGCGGT
>DASPIH010000095.1:0-6032 GCA_035629195.1 Blastococcus sp.
GCCTCGGCGGTGCCGATCTCGTCCAGCAGGAAGTAGGCCTGGTACGTGGTCAGGAACGCATAGGCCAGCACGAACAGGAAGCGGCTGGAGAAGGCCCACGCGAAGTCCGGGTTCTTACGCGGGCTGACGTAGAACGTGCCCGCGAGTTCGCGCAGCGACCAGGGCGGTTTGTCCTCCCGGGGAAGCCGGCGGTCCGGCAAGGCAACCGCGAAGAGCAGGACGAAGAATCCGCCGATCGCGCACGGGACCATGAACATGGCGAGCTGGTTGCCGGCGAACAGCTGGACCACGAAGGTGCCGCTCACCGAGGCGACGGGCAGGCAGACCCCGAGGACGCCGGACACGAGACCCCGCTGGGTGGCGGGGACCTGGTCCGGGAGCACCGCCACCAGCGCCGAGAGCAGCGCGTTGAAGAACAGCTGCGCGAAGCACCACCCCACCAGGACGACCGGGACCGTGGGTGCCGTAGCGACGACCAGGACGCCGAGGCAACCGCCGAGCAGGCCGATGATCATCCACGGTCGCCGCATGCCCCACGGCCCCGAGGTGCGGTCGCTCAGCTTGCCGAAGAACGGGTTGCCGAGCATGGCTGCCAGGGCGCCGACCCCGGTGACGAGGGCCAGGCTGTTCGGCGCCTGATCGTCGCCCACGACCGTGCCGACCTTCAGCGCCAGCGTGACCAACAGGGGTGCGATGAGGACCAGGCACGTGCCGATGTACGCCGACGCGTACAGGGCGATGAAGACCCACCCGACCCGGTGCGGCTCCGCGCCGGCCGGCACCGCGGCGTGCTCCGGCGGAGGCAGGTCGGCGGTCGGCGCGCGTCCGGACACGTCGGCCATGGGTGCTCCCTCGTCAGGGACGCAAGTGTCGCGGCCCCGGCGTGCCGACCGATACCCCTCGCTGCGCGGCCGCCCCGTCGTGCTGCGGCCCGGCCGGATCACCACCGCGATCCCCACATCGTGGTGATCCGGGCTTCCCACATCCGGTCCTAGCGTTCGCATGCACCACCGGGAGAACACCCCACCGAGAGGCGGCGCGAGGTTGCGATGAGCGGCATGTCGACCGGCCACCAGCACGACCCCGGGCGGTACGAGATCCGCGTCCAGGGACGTCTCGAGTCGCGGTGGGCGGCCTGGTTCGACGGGATGACCCTCACCCCGGCGAGCGACGGCACGACCACCATCCACGGTCCGGTGGTCGACCAGGCCGCGCTGCACGGCCTGCTGCGGAAGCTCCGCGACGTCGGACTGCCCCTGGTGTCGGTCACGCAGGTGCCGCCGGCTCCGGCCGCACCGCCCACTTCTGGTTCCGAGGAGGAGCGATGAAGGCCATCGTCCAGGACCGGTTCGGCCCGCCCGACGTCCTGCAGTTCATGGACGTCGACACACCCGCGATCGGCCCCGACGAGGTGCTGGTCCGCGTGCATGCCGCCTCGATCAACCCCTACGACTGGCACATGCTGCGCGGCGACCCGTACGTCGCCCGGCTCATGGGCGGGGTGGGGCTGACCCGGCCGAAACACCGCATCGCGGGTGCAGACGGGGCCGGGCGGGTGGAGCGCGTGGGCGCGAACGTGTCCGACCTGCGGCCCGGGGACGAGGTCCTCGGCTGGTTCGACGGTTCGTTCGCCGAGTACGCCCGCGCCGCCGCCGACCGCGTGGTGCGCAAGCCCGAGCGGCTCTCCTTCGAGGAGGCGGCGGCCGTTCCGATGGCGGGGGAGACGGCCCTGCGTGCGATCCGCGACGTCGGGCAGGTGCGGCCGGGCCAGCAGGTCCTGGTCAACGGCGCCGCGGGCGGGGTCGGCCACGTCGCCGTCCAGATCGCGGTCGCGCTGGGCGCGGAGGTCACCGGGGTGTGCAGCACGCGCAACGTCGAGCTCGTCCGCTCGCTCGGCGCCGCGCGCGTCGTCGACCACACCGCAGCTGATTTCACCGACGGGCGGCAGCAGTACGACGTCGTGCTCGACAACGTCGGGAACCAGCCGCTGCGCCGGCTGCGCCGGGCGTTGACCTCGACCGGCACCCTCGTCCACAACGCCGGCGGTGCACCGGGCCACGTGTTCGGCCCGATCGGATCGATCCTGCGCGTGGTCGTCGTCAACGGTGTGGTGAGCCAGCGGTTCCGGCCCCTGCCGAGCGGCTGGACGCGGAAGCACCTGCTCGACGCCACCGAGCTCGTCGACGCAGGGCGGGTGACGCCCGTCGTCGACCGGACGTTCCCGCTGGCCGACACCGCCGCGGGTCTGCACCACGTCGAGCAGGGACACGCCCGCAGCAAGGTCGTCGTCTCGGTGATCTGAGCCGCTCGTCCATCCATCAGCACCGACCGCCAGGAGAGCCGACCGATGATCACCGTCACCCACCTCACCAAGAAGTACGGCGACCGCCTCGCCGTCGACGACCTGACCTTTCCCGTCGCCGCCGGCCGCGTGACCGGTTTCGTCGGCCCGAACGGCGCCGGCAAGTCGACCACCATGCGGATGATGGTCGGTCTCACGCGGCCCGACCGCGGCGACGTCCGCTACTCGGGGATCCGCTACCGCGACCTCCGGCACCCGGCCCGGACCGTCGGCGCGGTCCTGGAGGCCCGGAGCATGCATCCGGGTCGCACCGCGCGGAACCACCTGCGCGCCGCCGCGGCCCTCAGCGGCATCCCGACCCGGCGCGTCGAGCACGTCCTGGCCGACGTCGGCCTCGAGACGGCCGCCGACAAGCGAACGGGGACGTTCTCCCTCGGCATGCGCCAGCGCCTGGCGCTGGCGTCGGCGCTGCTCGGCGAGCCCCAGGTGCTGCTGCTCGACGAGCCCTCGAACGGTCTCGACCCCGACGGCATCCGCTGGTTGCGCGACTACCTGGCCGACTTCGCCACGCGCGGGGGAACGGTGTTCGTCTCCAGCCACCTCATCAGCGAGCTCAGCATGTTCGCCCACGACCTCGTCGTCGTCGGGGGAGGGCGGCTGCTGGCCGCCGAGTCGGTGCAGGCCATCACCGGCCGCAACGACATCGACGTGCGCGTCGAGACGCCTCAGCCCACCGAACTCCTCGAGCACCTCGCCGCCGCCGGCATCGCCGCCGAGGTGCGGGCCGACCGCCTGATCCTCCGGGGGACCACCCGAGCAGCCGTCTCGCAGATCGCGTTCGACAACCGGATCCATGTCCTCGAGCTGACCGACGTCTCCCGCTCGCTCGAGGACAGCCTGCTCGACATGACGCGGCCGACCGCCGAGTTCGCCTCCGCCTGACCCCTCCAACCCATCCCAGAGCGAGGACACCCTCATGACCACTCCCCACGCCACGACGATGCCGAGCGCGGCGACCCCCGACCTGCGGCACCTGGAGACCCGCACTCCACGCGGCGACGCTCGAGCCGTCGCCGGCGCCCTGGAGAGCGAATGGATCAAGGCGGTGACCGTCCGGGCCACCGGGACGATCCTGGCGCTGGCCCTCCTCGGCGGCCTGGCGGTCTCGTGGTCGGTCTCGACCTTCGTCACCGACCGGGTCCAGTACGTCGCCGACGTCGGTTTCCTGTGGACCGGCGTGACGGCGATGCTCGCGGCGATCGCCGGCGTCCTGCTGTTCGGCTCCGAGGTCCAGCACGGCACGCTCGCGAGCACCCTCGCCGCTCGCCCCGCGCGCTGGATCATCGTGCTGGCGAAGACGCTGGTCGCCGCGACGGTGGGCCTCGTCCTCGGGGCGGCCGGCCTGGCGGCCGGCTTCGGCGGGGCCGTGCTCGCCGGCCTCGAAGCCGGGGACACGTCGTCGGTGGCCACGACGATCGGCTGGGCGTTGCTGTACACCTCGCTCTCGGCCGTGCTCGGACTCGGCCTCTCCATGGTGGTCCGCAACAGCACGGCCGCGATCGGCGGCCTGCTGGTCTGGGCATTCGTCGTCGAGAACCTGTTCCGGCTGTTCCTCGCCGACGAGATCGCCCGCTTCCTCCCCTTCGTCGCGGGCAATCACCTCCTCTCCGACGGTTCGGGGTTCGAATCCGCCGGGGCACTGGCCGTCGCGCTGACCCGTCCCGAGAACGCACTCGTCTTCGGCGGGTACACCCTCGTCGCAGTCGTCCTGGGGACGGTCCTGCTGTACCGACGGGACACGAACTAGCCGGTGGTGAGCAGCTGACGTCCATCCACCGGCCATCTCGGGCTCGACCCGACGGCTGCAGCGACGGATAGGCGGCACGGGCTCGCTTTTCCTACCGGCCGAGGCGTCATGACATCCGAAGGCGGGTCCGCAGCGACTCGTTCGCGTAGTGGTCCGGGAGCCGACTGCACGCGCGACCGCGCGTCAGGGGCACGGCGTAGGGGTCGACCTGCCGTGCCATTCGGCGGTAGACGATGCAGTTCATCGGGTCGTAGGTGTTCATGTCCCCCTCCTCGGTACGTACCGCTGGCACATTCCTGGTCGTTGCGGGACGTCGCCCCGCAACGACCGCCCAGCTGAGAGCGTTCGCGGGTCACAGCCGCGGTACCAGCGGGCCATCCCTGCCCGTCACCGGGGACAACCCTGTGTCGGTAGAAGGGTCCCCGCGGGTCGGACCTGGTGCTGGCGCCGTGCCCCGCGGCCGCCGGCCTGCCGGGTGACTGCGGGAGGAGCGACACCCTTCGACCTGCAGAAGGCCGCTGCGGTCGTGCGTCGGTCCGTACAGGGATGACCCTGTAGCCGCCCATCCGGCGTCCTGCGAGCATCCAAGGATGGTGGCGCGGGTACTCGTCGTGGACGATCACGCGTCGTTCCGCTCGATCGCGCGCAGAGTTCTGGCGGCGGACGGCTTCACCATCGTGGGAGAGGCGGCCGGTGGAGCCGAGGCGATCCGGGCGTCCCGTCGTCTGTGCCCCGACGTCGTGCTGCTGGACGTGCAGCTCCCGGACATCGACGGCTTCGAGGTGGCCGCGTCCCTCGCCACGGACGTCGCCCCACCCGTCGTCGTACTGGTCTCGAGCCGGTCGCGGTCCGATTACGGAGCCAGGATCGAGGAGTGCGGCGCCCGCGGATTCATCGCCAAGTCGGAACTGAGTGGGCTCGCGGTACGCCGGCTGCTTCCCTGACCGCAGGCGGCGCCGCCCGCGACATCCCAAAGACCCGGACGCCGTCGGGTCCGCGAGGCCGTTCGAGCCCAGCACATCGCCGGTAGCCGCGTACCGGTGGACTCAGCGTGTCAGTGCGTCGGCGCGCTGCTGCGCGGGCCGGTCGGGTTCCGCGGGGTCGACCCGGGATGGGACGCTCCCGGAGTGAGGGTGGTGGTCGCCGACGACGCGGTGCTGTTCCGGGAGGGACTGTCCCGGGTTCTCGTCGACGCAGGGTTCGAGGTGATCGCCCAGGTCGGAGACGCACAGGCGCTGGTCCAGAGGGTGCGCGAGGATCCGCCTGACGTGTGTGTCGTCGACATCCGCATGCCGCCCACGCACACCACCGAAGGGCTGGATGCGGCTCGGGCGTTGAGCAAGAGCCACCCGGGAGTCGGTGTCCTCGTCCTCTCGGCACATGTCGAACCCCAGTACGCCCTGGCGCTCCTGGAGGACGGAGCTCAGGGCGCCGGGTACCTCCTCAAGGAGCGCGTCGCCGACCTCGCCGAGCTCGCCGACGCAGTGCGGCGGGTCGCCCATGGCGGTCTGGTGATCGACCCGGCTGTCGTGGCTCAACTGGTCGGACGCCGGCGAACCCACAACCCCCTCGACGATCTGACCGCTCGCGAGCGGGAGGTGCTGAGCGTGATGGCGGAGGGCCGCTCGAACCAGGCGATCTGCGAGCGGCTCTATCTGAGTCCGAAGACCGTGGAGGCATACGTCCGCGGCGTGTTCACCAAGCTGGGGCTCGATCAGGGCGCCAACGACAACCGCCGCGTTCTGGCCGTGCTGGCGTTCCTGCGCGCCTGACGGGCGGTCGCGGAGTCAGCCTCGCGCCGGTCCATCCCCGACAGGCGGACGGCATGGCAGCTCTGCCGTGACGACCGTCCCGCCGTTGAGAGGGCTGGACACCCGGAGTTTCCCGTCGAGGGCCTCCACACGGTCGGCCAGTCCGCGTAGC
>DASPIH010000096.1:0-3728 GCA_035629195.1 Blastococcus sp.
GACGCGGATGTGCCCTGCCTGGCGCTGGCCGGCCTGGTGCGCGTGCCGCCGGACCAGCTCGCGGCCGGCGGATTCCTCGCCGCGCACGCCCTCACCGAGCTGGAGCCGGACCCCGCTCGCTGCCGGGCCGAGGCCGCGCCCCTGCTGGCCGCCCTCGCCGAGCGGGTGATCATCCCGGCGCTCTCCGGCGACGCCGCGCGATAGCTTGCGTCGTCCCGGACACCGGCCCAGGAGTTCTCGTTGCCCTTCCTGTTCCAGCGCCTCACGCGGTTCATGCGGCTGCGCCTGCACGGCTGGCGGTTGCCCCTGGCCGTCGCCGGATTCGTCTTCCTCTCCAGCTGGCTGGCGATGGCGCTGGTCGAGCCGGCCGGCAGCGAGATCACCGGCGCCGACACCTACTGGTGGTACTTCCTGGTCACCTCGGCCACCGTCGGCTACGGCGACGTCTTCCCGGTCTCGCACGGCGGCCGCCTGGTGGGCGCCTACGTGATCGTCGGCGGCATCGTCACGCTCACGCTCCTGTTCACCCAGCTGGCCGCGGCCCTGCAGTCCGTCCGCGGCCGGCGCCTGAGAGGTGTGATCCCCCTGGACCTGTCCGACCACGTCGTCCTGCTCGGCTACTGGCCCGGCCGGACCCAGCGCATCGTCGCCGAGCTCACCGCGGAGGGCCGCTTCGAGGTGGCGCTGTGCGCGTGGGACGACGTCCCCGAGAACCCGATGCCCGACGAGCCGGCGGTGCACTTCGTGCGCGGCGACCTCACCCGCGAGGACGTCATGACGCGGGCCTGCGTGTCCCGTGCCCGCACCGTGGTGGTCGACGGCCGCGACGACAACGAGACCCTGGCGATCGCGGTGGCGGTGGACCACGCCAACCCCGGCGTGCACCTGGTCGCCGCGGTGCGCGACCTGGCCCGTCGGGAGAACCTGCGCTACGTCAATCCGGGCGTGCAGGCCGTGCAGTGGCACATGCCCTTCCTGCTCTCGGAGGAGGCCACCGACCCCGGCATCACGCAGGTCTACAACGACCTGATGAGCAGCGGCGGCCACGGCAACACCTACTCGACGACCGTGCCGCCCGGCTTTCCGCACGCGACCGTCGGTGACTGCCAGACCTGGTTCGGGCGGAGCTTCGGAGCGACGCTGCTCGCCGTCCGGGGCCCGGAAGGGCTGCGCGTCAGCCCGCCGTGGGACCTGCCGGTGCCCGTGGGGTCGACGCTCTACTACGTCGCGACCGAGCGGATCCCGGCTTCGCGGCTGAGCGGGGGTCGCTGAGCCCGCGCTAGGAGGGGTGGCCCTCCACGTCGGACTCGTCGCCCTGCGGCGCCTCGCGCGGCTCGCTCCGCTCCTCCAGGTTCGCCGCCATCTCCGGCGTCTCCTGCTCGAGGGCGATGTCACGCGGCTGGGGCATGTCCGAGGGCGTCTCCGTCATGGCTCCACCCTGCCGCAGCGACCGCCGCCCCGCGCGGTCGGCGGAGCGTGCGGTCGGCGGAGACGGCCCAGCAGCCGTCGGTTCCGAGAATCCGGATCCCGGAGTGGTTCCGCCCGTCCACGAGCCGCGAGGATGACCGGGACCGGCACGGCGGCCCTCCGTGCCGATCGGACCGGCGTGACGATCGGATCAGGGTGCCGACGGGCGGGGCCATGCCGACGCCGCCCGGCCGAGCGGGGAGGAACCATGACGCACACCGCTCCGGGTGCTCCGGAGACCGTCTTCACCTACGGCGCCCCGCAGCTGAAGTTCGGCAGCGGCGCATCGGACGAGATCGGCTACGACCTCAGCCGGTACGGGGTCCGCCGGGTCCTCGTGGTGACCGATCGCGGGGTCGCGGCCACCGGGCACCCCCAGCGCGTGGCCGACCAGATGGCGCAGTTCGGCATCGAGGCTCGGGTCTACGACGGCGTCCACGTGGAGCCGACCGACGTCAGCCTGACCGCGGCCGTCGATGAGGCGCGGTCGTCGGGGCCGTGGGACGCGTTCGTCGCCGTGGGCGGCGGGTCGAGCATCGACACCGCGAAGGCGATCAACCTCCTCGTCACCAACCCCGGCGAGCTCATGGACTACGTGAACGTGCCGGTGGGGAGGGGGCAGGCGCCGTCGGAGCAGCTCAAGCCGCTGGTGGCGGTCCCGACGACGACCGGCACCGGCTCGGAGAGCACCACGATCTGCGTGCTGGACGTGCTGTCGCTGAAGGTCAAGACCGGGATCAGCCATGCCGGTCTGCGGCCGACCCTCGCGGTCGTCGACCCCGATCTGACCTCCACCCAGCCGCCCGGCGTGACTGCGGCCTCGGGCATGGACATCCTCTGCCACGCCCTCGAGAGCTACACGGCCCGCTGGTACACGACCTACGAGCACAGGACGCCGGAGCAGCGGGTGCCCTACTGCGGCTCCAACCCGATCTCGGACATGTGGTCGGAGAAGGCCCTGACCCTGCTCGCCGGCTCCTTCCGCACTGCCGTGCGCAACGGGGAGGACGCCCGGGCGCGCTCGGACATGGCCATCGCGGCCACCTTCGCCGGCATGGGCTTCGGCAACGCCGGCGTGCACATCCCGCACGCCAACGCGTATCCGATCGCCGGCCAGGTGAAGGACTTCCACCCCGCGGACTACCCGGCCGGCGAGCCCCTGGTGCCGCACGGCATGTCGGTGTCCCTGACGGCGCCGGAGGCCTTCCGCTTCACCTTCGAGGCGTGCCCCGACCGGCACCTGCGCGCGGCGGAGCTGCTGGCCCCGGGCGCGGACCGGCCGTCGGACCCGGCGGAGTTCCTGCCCACCGTCCTCGCGGACCTGATGCGCGACATCGGCGTGCCGAACGGCATCGGCGCGGTCGGGTTCGACGAGGGGGACGTCCCCGCCCTCGTCGACGGCACGATGAAGCAGCAGCGGCTGCTCGCCACCTGCCCCCGGGAGGTGACCGATGAGGACATCGCCGGGATCTTCCGCCGGTCGGTCGAGCTGTGGTGATCGGGCTCAGCCGGGCGCGACGACGGTTCCGGTGCGTGACCCGGCGACCTGATCCGGGGCCGGCAGGAGACCCGTGTCCACAGCGCGGGACGACGTCCACATCCCGCGGTCCACGGCCCCGCGCCCCCGCCGCCGCCATACGCTCGCGCTCCAGGTCGGGTGAGCCGAGGAAGCGGTGGTGGGCGTGTACGGGCATCCGGACGCCCTCGACTCGCTGGCGGCCGAGCTGACCGAGCGCGCGCGGCAGGTGCGGGCGGCGGGGGAGGAGCACCGGCGCGAGGGCGACCGTGCCCGCTGGATGTCCGACGCGGCGTCGGCCTTCCGCCAGCAGCTCGCTCGGGACTGCGCCGCGGTGGACGTCGCGGCCGCCCAGATGGAGCAGGCGGCCGACGCGCTGCGCCGGCACGCCGACGAGGTGCGCTCGCGGCTGGCGGCCATCGCTCGCGCCGAGCAGGCGGTCCGCTCCTGGCTCGCGGACCGGTCCGCGAGCGGACCCGGGGCCCGAGCCGACGTCCGCGAGGCGCTCGGCGAGCTCCCGGAAGCCGGCGCCGACGCCTGGCGCGAGGTCTCCGGCCGGCTGAGCAGGCTGGGACTGTGGTGACCGCGGCGCCGCGGCGGCTGACCCTCACCGCCGGCGAGTGGGCCGTGCTCGCGGCGGGCCGGCTGGGCACGACCCCGCCGGCGTTCGCGCCCTCGTCGCTGACCGCGCGGGAGCGGGACGGCGCGATCGCCGCCCTGGTTCGCGCGCGGGTCGTCGTCGCCC
>DASPIH010000097.1:0-12433 GCA_035629195.1 Blastococcus sp.
CGCTGGTCGTGCCCGCTCGCTCCGGAGGGCAACCGGGTGCGGGCACCGGTCGCCGCCGGGGAGCAGCTGCCCCCCGGCGGCTGGAAAAGGACCCC
This sequence comes from Blastococcus sp., assembly GCA_035629195.1. GTDB lineage: Bacteria > Actinomycetota > Actinomycetes > Mycobacteriales > Geodermatophilaceae > Blastococcus. Next base: position 96 of record DASPIH010000097.1, read on the forward strand.
GTCCCCCTCAGCCCTCGCAAGCTCGGACTGAGCCTCCGGACGGGGCCAGGATCAGCCGCGGGCCAGCGCGCCGTCGGAGCTGAACACCAGACCGATCGAGACCTCGCCCTGCTGGATCGCGGCCTTGGTCAGCGGACCACCGGTGTCGCCGTACCCCCGGAACTCGGCGAACTCCAGGCCGTAGGTCTCCTCGAGCCCGGGCTGGCAGAACGGCCGCTCCGGGCACTCGACGGGTCCACCGAGGACCAGGGACCCGTCACCGCACGCCTCGGCGAGCTCGGACAGGGTGCTCACGCCCACCTGGTCGGCGAACTCCTGGGTCACCGCGAAGGCGTTCTGGTCGACCGCCTCGGCCGGCTCTCCGAAGACCAGGCCGTTCTGCTCGGCCAGCGGCCGCAGCGCCTGGAGGGTCTCGTCGGCGTCCGGGCTGGCCACCACGGTGCTCTCGTCGCCCTCGAGGAACTCCGTGACGGTGGCGAGGTACTCGGGGAAGGCCTGGATCTCCGAGCCGTCGATCAGCGCCTGCAGGTAGAGCTCGCGGTTGCCCACCTCGCGGACGGAGGCGTCGAACCCCGCGGCGTCGAGGACGTCGGCGTAGATGTTGGCCAGGATCGTCGACTCGGTGAAGGCCGCGCCCCCGACCGCGACCGGTCCGCTGCCCTGCTCCAGCCCCTCGGTCACGCCGTTCTCCTCGACCCAGGCGGCGGCGACGTCCTCCGCGCTCTGCCGCTCGAGGTCGACCGCGGCGTTCATCTCGACCAGGTCCTCGGTGGTCAGCGCCGCCGAGACGGCGTCGAGCGCCGGGAGCAGGGCCGGTTGCGCCTGCGCCGCCCGCGCGTTGACCGCTGGGACGACGTTGTCGGCCAGTTGCAGGTTCCTGTCGTCCTCGAGGGCGACGAGCCGGTCGCCGGCGACGGGGGCGCAGGTCTCGCCGGAGGCCGCGGAACCCTGGGTGTCGCCGCCTCCGGTGCCGGACGAGCCGGACTCCCCGCACGCCGCGGTCAGCACGGCGGCGAGAGCGAGCGGAAGGAGAAATCGACTGCCTGCGCGCATGGTGGAACGACCCGCCTTCTGTGTCCCGTGGCAGCCCGGCTGCCACGCGTGTCTGGCGGGTGGATGCCCGCGACGTCATCGAACCCCGCCGGTCGAGCACGGTGCAATCCGGGGCACGGCGATCCGGGCGCTGCTACAGCGGCAGACCCTCTGCAGTCGGCTCCGGTCCAATCGCCGGGCGTCGCCGCGGAGCTGCGAACGGCAGTGTCCGGGGGCCGGGGACGACCGCCCAGGAGACCAGCACCAGCAGCAGCTCGGTGAGCAGCGCCAGGCCGGTGATCAGCAGCGCGCCGGCGATGATCTGCCCGTCGTCCTGCTGCCCGAAGCCGAGGGCGACGATGCGCCCCAGCCCGCCGCCCGCGACGAGCGCGGCGAGGGCCGCCGTGGCGACGACCTGGACGGCGGCGGTCCGCACCCCGGTCATCACCATGGGGAGCGCCAGCGGGAGGTCCACGCGGAGCACGACCTGCCGGCGGCTCATGCCCATCCCCCGGGCCGCCTCCCGCACGTCGGCGTCCACCCCCCGGAACCCGACGTAGGTGTTGGTGACGATCGGCGGAACGGCGAAGACCGCGAGCGCGATCGTGGTCGCCCGCGGCCCGAAACCGATCGGGGTCACCGCGAAGACGGTGAGCAGCGCGAGGGTGGGAACGGCGCGGCTGACATTGGCGAGCACGACGACGGCGCCGGCCTCCCGGCCGGTGACGCCCAGCGCGATGCCGACGGGGACGGCGACGACGAGCGCCGCGAGCACCGCCGCGCCGGAGATCGCGAGGTGCTGACCCAGCAGATCGAGGATCCCGCTGCGGCGGGTCCAGTTGAGCGGATCGTTGAGGTAGACGACGGCGTCCCCTAAACCGTTCACGCCCCCACCCGCACCCACGGCGTGACCAGCCGCTCGACCGCGGCGAGCAGGACGTCGGCGACGAGCGCCAGGAGCACGCAGCCCAGGGCCCCGGTCACGATCTCCGCCCGGTAGAAGTTCGCGTTGAACCCTCCGATGATCATCTGCCCGAGACCCCCGTGGCCCACGAGCACGCCGACGGTGGTCAGCGCGACCGTGGACACGGTGGCGATCCGCAGCCCGGCCATGAACGCGGGCAGGGCGAGCGGCAGGTCGATCCGCCAGAACAGGCCCAGGCGCGAGTAGCCCATGCCGCGGGCGGCCTCCCGCACGTCGTCGGGCACGCCCTGCAGACCGGTCAGGAAGTTCCGGACCAGGATGACCAGCGAGTACGCGGCCAGCCCGATCAGCACCGTCGTCGCCGAGAGGCCGGTGAACGGGAAGACGAAGGCGAACATCGCCAGCGACGGGATCGTGTAGACGATCGTGCTCAGCGCCAGCACCGGCCCGGCGAGGAACCGGCTCCGCCGGGCCAGCAGCGCCAGGGGCAGCGCGACGGCCGAGCCGATCAGGACGGCTCCGACGGTCAGGCGGACGTGCTCGCCGAGATACCCCATGATGGTGTTCCAGTTGTCGACCACGTAGGAGGCGTCGAACCACGGGTTCGGGGCCGCGTCCGCCGCCAGCACGCCGCCGCCGGGCGGAACCGCTTCCGCGCTCAGCACCGGGCGCATCCCAGGAGGGTCACCCCGTGGACGCTACTGCGCAGCACTCCGGTGCGACGAGGCCTGCCCGGCCGTCGGGAACGGCCGCGGAGATCCGGTTGGAGGGCGTCAGCAAGGTCTACGCGGACGGCACCGTGGGCGTGGCCGGGCTCGACCTCACCTTCGCCGCCGGCGAGCTCACCGTGCTGGTCGGTCCTTCGGGTTGCGGCAAGACGACCACCATGAAGATGATCAACCGGATCATCGAGCCGACGGCCGGTCGGATCCTCCTCGACGGCGAGGACGTCACGCGCGTCGACCCGGTGCGGCTGCGCCGGAGGATCGGCTACGTCATCCAGAGCGTCGGTCTGTTCCCGCACCAGAGCGTGCGGGACAACGTGGGCACGGTGCCGCGCCTGCTGGGCTGGGACCGCAGCCGCATCCGGTCGCGGGTGGACGAGCTGCTGGAGACGGTCGGGCTGGACCCGTCGCTGCACGGGGACCGCTATCCGGCGCAGCTCTCCGGCGGCCAGCGCCAGCGGGCCGGCGTGGCACGCGCCCTGGCCGCCGATCCGCCGGTGCTCCTGATGGACGAGCCGTTCTCCGCCGTCGACCCGGTGGTGCGGGAGCGCCTGCAGTCGGAGTTCCTCCGGCTGCAGCGGACCGTCCGCAAGACCATCGTCTTCGTCACCCACGACATCGAGGAGGCGGTGCGGATCGGCGACCGCATCGCCGTGATGAGCGCGGGCGGGCGGGTGGAGCAGTTCGCCACACCGGCGGATCTGCTGGGCCGGCCGGCCAACGACTTCGTCGCCGACTTCGTCGGCGCCGACCGCGGGCTCAAGCGGCTGGCGGTCACCGGGATCGACGCGGCCGACCTGGAACGGCCGCCGGTCGTGCGTGCCGCCGACGGGCTGGCCGACGCCCGAGCCGCGCTGCGCGACGCCGGCGCACGCTGGGCCGTCGTCCTCGACGACCAGGGGGTCCTGCGCGGCTGGCTGCCGCTGGACCGGGCCACGGGTCTGGGAACCGTCGCATCCGCGGCCCGTCGCACGGAGGCGTGGGTGCCGCGGGACGCCTCGCTCAAGACGGCGTTCGCCACGATGCTGCAGCACGAGGCCGGCTGGGTCGCGGTGCTCGACGGCGACCGCTACCTGGGGGTGCTCACCCCCGGATCGCTGCACGCCGCGGTGCGCCGCTCGATCGAGGGGGCCGCCCCGGAGACGGCCGGCAGCCTGCGGGCCTGAAGCAGGCGGGAAGCCGCCGGGCCGTGGGAACGCCGCCGTCAGGCCGCGAGGGCGCCGTCGTCGTCGCGGTCCGGCGGCACCTTGCACACGCTCTCCAGCCACAGGGCGGCGACGACCAGCGCGGCCGAGCACGCGACACCGATCAGCGCGCTCACGGTGTCGCCGCCGGCGGCCTCCAGCCGGCCCACGGCCGGTGCCGCATACAGGAGCACCCCTCCCCAGATGCCGGCGAAGACGGCACCGACATAGGCACTGGCCTGCGCGAGCACCGCCAGCCGGGCGACGAGCATCGGCTCGACCGGCCGGACGGGAGCGCCGCGGCCGTCGGCCGCCCTGGGCCCACGCCCGGCCCGTGCCTCGCGCTGGGCCGCCAGCCGGGACCGCAGGGTGCGCGCGCCGAGGGCCTCGGCGACGGCGAGGACGGCCAGCGGTGCCGGGAGCCACCACCGCAGCGGCGGGAGGTCGCCGTACCAGGCGCGGACGAGCAGCCAGGCGGCGACGGCCAGCCCCCCGGCGAGGACGGCGAGATCACGGCGGCGGACGGGACTCATGGGCAGCTCAGTGCAGGTGGTCCCAGCGGGCGACCGCGGCCACATCGGCCGGGTCGAGCGCTGCCAGGAGGTCGGCGACCCTTCCGTGGCCCGGCAGGACGGCGGCCGGGTCGAGGACGCTCCACGGCACGAGCACGAACGCGCGCTCGTGCGCCCGCGGGTGCGGCAGGGTCAGCTCGGGGTCGTCGGAGAGCACCGGCGCTCCGTCGTCCCCGGAGACCGTGACGACGTCGACGTCGAGCGTGCGTGCGCCCCACCGGACCTCGCGGGTGCGTCCGGCCGCCTGCTCCAACTCGGAGGCGCGGTCCAGCCATCCGCGGGCGTCGCGGTTCCCGCGGACCACGGCCACCGCGTTGAGGTACGGCGGCTGCTCGACCGGGCCCCACGGCGGCGTCTCGTACAGGGTCGACCGGGCCACCAGCACGCCGTCGTCCTTCAGCGCGGTGAGCGCGGCGCGCAGCGTGCCGGCACGGTCGCCGAGGTTGGCTCCCAGCGAGAGGACGGCGCGCGTCACGCGCGCTCCCTCCTGATGCTGACCGTGACGTCGTCGAACGGAACGCCCAGCTCGGCCTCGGGCTTGTGCACGGTGATCTCCACCGCGTCGACCTCGTCGTGGGCGAGGCAGACGTCGGCCAGCCGCTGCGCCAGGGTCTCCAGCAGCTTCACCGGCTCGCCGGCCAGCACCGCGCGCAGCTCCTGCGCCAGGTCCGCGTAGTTCACCGTGCGGGCGAGGTCGTCCCCGGCTGCCGCGGCGGAGGTGTCCAGCTCCAGGACGGCGTCGACGCGGAACGCCTGGCCGCGGTCGCGCTCGAAGGCGTACACGCCGTGGTGCGCGTGGGCCCGGATGCCCCGCACCGCGATCCGGTCAGGACTGGTGCTGGCCACGACGTGCTCCTCTCGCTGCCCGGACGGCCGCCACGGTACGGATCGCGTCCACGGATGCGGCCGCGTCGTGGACCCGCACGCCCCAGGCGCCGGCCTGGGCGGCGAGCACCGTGGTGGCCAGCGTGGCGGCGTCGCGCTGCTCCGCCGGCCGCGGCGCGCCGTCGGGCCCGGCCAGCAGCCGGCCCAGGAAGCTCTTGCGCGAGGCGCCGACCAGCACCGGCAGTCCCAGGTCGACCAGCCGGTCCAGCCCGCCCAGCAGCGCCCAGTTGTGGTCGGCGTTCTTGGCGAACCCCAGTCCGGGGTCCAGCACCAGCTGCCCGGGCCGCACGCCTGCGGCGACGACGTCCTCGACCCGGGCGGTGAGCTCGGCGCACACCTCGGTGACGACGTCGCCGTACCGGGCCGCCGCGTACATCTCCCGGCTGTGCCCCCGCCAGTGCATGAGCACCCAGGGGACGCCGGCGTCGGCGACCAGGCGTGCCATGCCCTCGTCGGCCAGACCGCCGCTGACATCGTTGACCAGCACCGCGCCGGCGTGCAGCGCCGCCTCCGCGACCTCGGCCCTGGTGGTGTCCACGCTGGTGCGCACGCCGGCGGCCGAGAGCTCCCGGATCACCGGGACGACGCGGCGGCACTCCTCGGCCGCCTCGACCCGGCCGGCGCCCGGACGGGTGGACTCGCCGCCGACGTCGACGTAGTCGGCCCCCGCGGCGTGCATGGCCAGGCCGTGCGCGATCGCGGCGGCCGGGTCGGCGAAGCAGCCGCCGTCGGAGAAGGAGTCCGGCGTGACGTTCAGGACGCCCATCACCTGGCACCGCCCGGGCCGTGGCAGCAGGTCCGGCGTCATCGGTCCTGCCGCGCTCACCGGCCGAGCACGAGGCTCATCGCCTCGCTCCGGGTGGCGGCGTTGTCCCGGAAGATGCCGCGGACCGCCGAGGTGACCGTGGAGGAGCCCGGCTTGCGGACGCCGCGCATGGCCATGCACAGGTGCTCGGCCTGGACGACGACGAGCACGCCGCGGGGCTTCAGGGCGTCGGCCAGCGCGTCGGCGATCTGGCGGGTCATGCGCTCCTGCACCTGCGGGCGTCGGGCGTAGACCTCCACCAGCCGGGCCAGCTTGGACAGGCCGGTGACGCGACCGTCGTGCCCGGGGATGTAGGCGACGTGCGCCATCCCGTGGAAGGGCACCAGGTGGTGCTCGCAGGTCGAGTACATCGGGATGTCCTTGACCAGCACCAGCTCGTCGTGGTCCTCGTCGAAGGTCGTCGCCAGGGCCTCGTACGGGTCCTGCCAGAGGCCGGCGAAGGTCTCGGCGTAGGACCGCGCCACGCGCGCCGGGGTGTCCCGCAGACCGGGCCGGTCGGGGTCCTCCCCCACCGCGATCAGCAGCTCCCGGACGGCCGCTGCCGCCCGCTCCTGGTCGACCCCCGGGGCCGGCGCCAGCAGCTGGTCCTCCGGCTCGGCGGGGAACCCGCTCATCGCTGAGCCGGCGCTCCGACGTCGCCGACCGGCGCGGCCTGGTGCGGCGCGCCGCCGTTCTGCGCGGCCCGCTCGGCGGGCGTGAGCACGGGAGGCTGCGTGGACGGGGTGCGCTTGCCGAACCCGTTGTAGGGCGCGAGGGAGGGCCGCTTGGTGACCGGCGCGCAGATGCGGGCCATGTCGTCCTTGGACAGGGTCTCCTTCTCCATCAGCTCGAGCACGAGCTGGTCGAGCACGGCCCGGTGCTCCACCAGGATCTCCCAGGCCTCGTCGTGCGCGGCCTCGATCAGCGCCCGGATCTCGGCGTCGATGTCGGCGGCGACGGCCTCGGAGTAGTCCGGCCGCGTGTGCATGTCCCGGCCCATGAACGGCTCGGCGTCGCCGCTGCCGTACTTGACCGCGCCGAGCTTGGCGCTCATGCCGTACTGGGTGACCATCGCCCGGGCCATCCCGGTGGCCTTCTCGATGTCGTTGCCGGCGCCGGTGGTGGGCTCGTGGAAGACCAGCTCCTCGGCCGCCCGCCCCCCGAGGGCGTACGCCAGGGTGTCGATCATCTCCGAGCGGGTCTGGGTGTACTTGTCCTCGGTCGGGAGCACGAGCGTGTGCCCGAGGGAGCGTCCGCGCGGCAGGATGGTCACCTTGTGGACCGGGTCCAGGTTGGGCAGCGCGTGGGCCACCAGGGCGTGGCCGCCCTCGTGGTAGGCGGTGACCTTCTTCTCCTTCTCGCTCATCGCCCGTGTCTTGCGCTCCGGACCTGCGATGACCCGGTCGATCGCCTCCTCGAGGGTGGCGTCGGTGATCAGCGAGCCGTTGGTGCGGGCGGTGAGCAGCGCAGCCTCGTTGAGCACGTTGGCCAGGTCGGCGCCGGTGAACCCGGGGGTGCGGCGGGCGACGGTCTCGATGTCGACGTCGGGCGCGAGGGGCTTGCCCTTGGCGTGCACCGAGAGGATCGCCTTGCGGCCCTCGAGGTCGGGGCGGTCGACGGCGATCTGGCGGTCGAACCGACCCGGGCGCAGCAGCGCCGGGTCGAGGATGTCGGGCCGGTTGGTGGCCGCGATCAGGATGACCCCACCCTTGACGTCGAAGCCGTCCATCTCGACCAGCATCTGGTTGAGGGTCTGCTCGCGCTCGTCGTGCCCGCCACCCATGCCGGCACCGCGGTGCCGGCCGACGGCGTCGATCTCGTCGATGAAGATGATCGCGGGGGCATTGGTCTTGGCCTGCTCGAACAGGTCGCGGACGCGGCTGGCGCCGACACCGACGAACATCTCGACGAAGTCCGAGCCCGAGATGGAGAAGAACGGGACACCGGCCTCGCCGGCGACGGCACGGGCGAGCAGCGTCTTACCGGTTCCGGGCGGGCCGAACAGCAGCACGCCCTTGGGGATCTTCGCGCCGACCGCCTGGAACTTGACCGGGTTCTGCAGGAAGTCCTTGATCTCGTGCAGTTCCTCGACGGCCTCGTCGGCGCCGGCCACGTCGGCGAACGTCGTCTTCGGGGTGTCCTTGGTGACCTGCTTGGCCTTGGACTTGCCGAAGGCCATGACCCCGCGGCCGCCACCCTGCATGGAGTTGAACAACCAGAAGAGCAGCAGCAGCAGGATCAGGAAGGGCAGGAAGCTGACGAGCAGGCTGACCAGCAGGCTGTCCTGGGTGACGTTGGTGTCGAACTCGGTGGCGTCGCCGCCCTCGTTGCGCAGCAGGTCGACGATGTCGCCCTCGACGGCCAGGGGGTAGGACGCCCGCACCTGGTCGCTGCCCGAGACCTGGTCCTGCAGCTCGAGGTCGAGGGTCTGCTCCTTGGTGTTCAGCGTCGCCGACTCGACGTTGCCGTCCTCGATCTGGGCGAGCGCGGTGGAGGTGGAGATCTCCTTGTAGCCGCCGTTGCCGCTGAAGAGGGACGAGACCGTCAGCGCCACCAGGATGACGAGGACGATCCAGAACCAGACGGAGCGGAAGATCTTCTTGCGTTCCATACACCGATGCCGGGCGCCGGCGTGCCGGCCTGCCCGTCGACCCTCCTGATCGTCCCCAGGACACCTCCGGCGGCCCGGGTGTGGACCCCGGCGCTCGGTGCAGCGTCGTTCCGATCGACGGTACACCGGTGATCCTGTGCGCTCCCCGCGTGCGAGCTGGGAGTGCACCGTCATCCCTCAGGCGGAGTAGACCTCGGGCTTCAGCGTCCCGATGTAGGGCAGATCCCGGTAGCGCTCGGCGTAGTCCAGGCCGTACCCGACGACGAACTCGTTGGGGATGTCGAAGCCGACGTACTTGACCGGCACCTCGACCTTGATGGCGTCGGGCTTGCGCAGCAGGGCGCAGACCTCCAGCGACGCAGGGCTCCGGCCCCCCAGGTTCTTGAGCAGCCAGGACAGCGTCAGGCCGGAGTCGATGATGTCCTCGAGCACGAGCACGTGCTTGCCGGTGATGTCGCGGTCGAGGTCCTTGAGGATCCGCACGACGCCCGACGAGCTGGTGGAGGAGCCGTAGGACGAGACGGCCATGAACTCCATCTGCGTCGGCAGCTGCAGCGCGCGGGCGAAGTCGCTCATGAAGAGCACGGCGCCCTTGAGCACCCCGACGAGCAGGACCTCCCGGCCCGCGTAGTCGGCGGCGACCTGCGCGGCGAGCCGGCCGATCTTCTCCTGGATCTGCTCCTCGCTGAGCAGCACGTGGTCGATGTCGGGGCCGTAGCCGTGGTCGGGACCGAGGGCCCCGGGGGTGCTGGCGGGCTCCGTCACGGAAGTGGCTCCTCGGGGATCGCGGATCCGGGGTGGCCGGCCCGGGGGCCGGGCGGCAGCACCACCAGACTGCCAGACGCCCGGAGCACGCCCACGCCGCCGGGTAGGTCCACCCGCCCCTGCCCGCGCCAGCGGGTGACCAGCGCCTCCACCGCCTGCAGGTGCACCGACTGCAGATCGCGGACCCCGGCGGCGAGCAGCCAGCCGCGCAGCACCCGCCGGCGCACGGCGTCCGGCAAGGGCGCCAGGGGCCGTGCGGGCAGGCTGCCGTCCCCCGCCTCGGCCGCCAGCCGGGCGAGCTCCGCCGCGGCCATCCGGTCGAGCGCGTCGAGGTCCTCCCGGAGCAGCCCGGCCGTGCGCGCGAGGGCGGGGGCCACGCCCCCGCCGAGGACGTCCTCGAGCAGGGGCAGGACCTCGGTCCGCAACCGCACCCGGGTGTACGCCGGATCGGCGTTCCACGGGTCGTCCCACACCGGCAGCCCCTGATCGGCACAGGCCCGGCGGGTGGTCTCCCGGCGCACCCCGAGCAGCGGGCGCCACCACACCACCCCGTCGTCCGCCCGTTCGGCGACCATGCCGGCCACCGATCGCGGGCCGGAGCCACGGCCGAGCCCGAGCAGCACGGTCTCGGCCTGGTCGTCGAGCGTGTGCCCCAGGGCGACGCGCGCGTCGTGCTCGGCAGCCGCGCCGGCCAGGGCGGCGTACCGGGCCCCGCGCGCGGCCGCCTCCGGACCGCCGGGGCCGGTGGCGTCGACGCCGAGCACGAGGACGGGGTCGAGCCCGAGCTCGGCGAGGAGGGCCGCGGTCCGCCGGGCGCGCCGTTCCGAGCCCGGCTGGAGACCGTGGTCCACGGTCACCCCGCCGGCCCGCACCCCGGCGTCCCGGGCCTCGAAGGCCAGGGCCGCGGCGAGCGCCACGGAGTCCGCCCCCCCGCTGCACGCGGCGAGCACCGGCCGCGTGGACGAACGCAGGCCGGCCCGCACGGCGTGCCGCAGGACCGCGACCGCGCGGGGAGGCCCGCTCACGCGACGGTCAGGCGAGAACGGCGGGACGGCCGAGGACGCGCTCCACCCAGCGCTCGGGAGCGGTCAGCTCGTCGATCCGGGGCAGGTTCTCCGGCCCCTCCCAGACCCGGTTGAAGCCCTCCATGCCGGCGAGGTCCACGACGCCGCCGACGAAGACGCGCCCCTCGGCGTACTGCTTCATCTTCTGCTCCAGGCCGAGCAGACGGCGCAGCACGCGGTCCAGCGGGCCACGGCCCTTGCGGCGCTGGGCGAACCGCTTGCGCAGGGTGCGCACCGACGGCACGACATCGGGGCCGACGCCGTCCATGACGTACTCGGCGTGCCCCTCGACCAGGCTCATCACCGCCGTGACGCGGTCGAGGACCTCGCGCTGGCGCGGATCGCGCACGAGCGCCATCAGGCCCTCCGGCTCGCGGCCGGGCTCGGTGCCGCGCACGGCGTCCAGCACGCTGCGCAGCACGTCCTGCAGCCGCTCGCGCAGCACGTCGGGGGCCAGGTCGGTCGCGGAGACGAACTCGGCGATCTGCGCCTCGAGATAGCCGTTCAGCCACGGGACGCCGGTGAACTGCAGCTGGTGGGTGACCTCGTGCAGGCAGACCCACAGCCGGAAGTCCGACGGGTCGACGCCGAGCTTGCGTTCCGTGGCGACGATGTTGGGCGCCACCAGCAGCAGCCGGCCGCCGGTGCCGAAGATCTCGTACTGGCCGAGGACCCGGCTGGAGAGGAAGGCCAGCAACCCGCCGGCCTGCAGCCCGGTGGCACGGGACCCGATGGCGGTGGCCAGCGCGCCGGGACGGGCGTCCTGCTGCTCGGCCAGCTTCGCCACCAGCGGATCGAGCAGCGTGGCCATGCCGCGGGCGTTCGCTTCGGCCCACCCGGGACGGTCGACGACGGCGACCTCGGGCGGCACGCCACCTGGCGCCGGCCGCAGCCCGGTCAGCGCCTCGACGTGCGCCACGGCGACGGCTGCCGCCTCGTGCAGCTCCTGCACGACGGCGGCCGCCTCCTCCCGCGTCGTCTGCGGGCCCGCGCTGACCAGCCGCCGGGCGGTGCGTCCGGCCAGGTCCCAGTCGACCATCGAGGAGGCGCTGCTCATCGCTTCACCGTAGGCCCTGCTGCAGGGGCCCGCCGCGAGCGAGCGAGCGGTGGGGGGCAGCAGGGTCCTTCCAGGGGTCCTTCAACAGCCGCAGGCGGCGAGCTGGGCGGCGAACTGGTCGAGCGTGCCCTCGGCCGCGGCCTCGCTGCCGGTGCTCCCGTCGGCCACCACCGCGAAGGCGAGCAGCCGCCCCTCGGCCGTCACGGCGGTGCCCACGAGGGCGTTCACGCCCAGCAACGTGCCGGTCTTGGCGCGGACCGCACCGGGGGCGGTGGCGGGGTCGTCGTCGCCGCGGTCGGCGAGCGTGCCGTCGTACCCGGCGACCGGCAGGCCGGCCAGCAGGGCGGAGGCGTCGCCCAGGCTGCCGTCGGCCGCGCCCCGGATGATCGAGGTGAGCACCTCGGCGGTCACGACGTTCTCCGGGGAGAGCCCGCTGCCGTCGGCGAGGGTGACGTCGGTGACGTCGAGCCCCTCCTCGCGGAGCGCGTCGGTGACCGCCTGCGCCGCACCCTCGAAGCTGGCCGGCTCGTTCCGTGCGATGGCCACCTGCCGGGCGAGGGCCTCGGCGAGCACGTTGTCCGACAGGGACAGGGTCTGCTCGACCAGGCGGGCGATCGGTGCCGACTGCACGCCGGCGAGCCTCCGGGCGCCGGGGGGCGCCTGCCCGAGCACCACGGCGGCGCCCGGCGCTCCGAGCGCGTCGGCGAGCGCGA
>DASPIH010000098.1:0-4838 GCA_035629195.1 Blastococcus sp.
TGGGTGGTTGTCCTCCAAGCGCGGTGTGGCTGCGGTGATGGTTGTAGGGGTGTAGCCAGGCGGGCAAGGCGGCGGCGCGTTCAGCTGAGCTGTCAAAGGGTCGGACGTAGGCCCACTCGTCGGCCAGGGTGCGGCTGAAGCACCGCATGCACCGTTGAAGGCGCCAGGCCGGCCAGCGGGCCGATCCGCGCCGGGCCGAGTTTGCGCCCCGCCCGCAGTGCCAGCACTAGCCCCTCCAGCTCCGGCGGGGTCTCGCCCGGGAGCCGATGGGCGCGGCTGGACCGGTCGACCAGGCCGGCGGCGCCTTCGGCCCGCCAGCGGGCCAACCACTTGTAGCCCGTGGCGCACGAGACGTTCAGCTCCACCAGGACATGGGCGACAGGGCGGCCCTGTTCAACCACACGGCGGACGAGTTCAGCGCGCCCGTGGACAGTCAGCCGGGCATGAGCGTGGGACACGAGACCTCCGGGAGTCGGTGAGGCGTTAGCACCCACACCTTCGTCCGGAGGTCTCCCTCATGTCCCAGCCAGATTGATGTCAACAACGCTCATGGTCACTACAGCTAGCTCCCACTGCGCGGGACCCGGCCCACGCTCGGCGGACCTGCGCTCCTATTCCTGCTCGTCGTGCCGGTCGAAGGGCACCGCGGAGTAGGCGCGCAGCTTCTCCAGCGAGTGCAGGCTGTCGATCGAACGGATGGTTCCCGACTTCGATCGCATGACCAGCGACTGCGTGGTGCACCCGCCGGCGCGGTACTGGACGCCGCGCAGCAGCTCGCCGTCGGTGATGCCGGTGGCCACGAAGAAGACGTCACCCCGCACCAGGTCGTCGATGTGCAGGACCCGGTCCAGGTCGTGCCCGGCGTCGAGGGCCTTCTGCCGCTCCGCGTCGTCCTTCGGCCACAGCTTGCCCTGGAAGGCGCCACCCATGCACTTGAGCGCGCACGCGGCGATGATGCCCTCCGGCGTGCCGCCGATGCCGAGGAGCAGGTCGACGCCGGTGCCCTCGCGGGCGGCGGCGATCGCGCCGGCCACGTCGCCGTCGGTGATGAACTTGATCCGGGCGCCGGCCTCCCGGACCTCGTGCACCAGCTGCTCGTGGCGCGGCCGGTCCAGGATGCACACGGTGACGTCGCCGGCGGAGCTCTTCTTCGCCTTGGCGACGCGGCGGATGTTCTCCGCGACCGGAACGGTGATGTCCACGACGTCGGCCGCAGCCGGGCCGGTGGCCAGCTTCTCCATGTAGAACACCGCGGACGGGTCGTACATCGCGCCGCGGTCGGCGACGGCCATGACGGCGATGGCGTTCGGCATGCCCTTGGCCATCAGCGTCGTTCCGTCGACCGGGTCGACGGCGACGTCGCACTCCGGGCCATGGCCGTCCCCGACCTGCTCCCCGTTGTAGAGCATCGGGGCCTCGTCCTTCTCACCTTCCCCGATGACGACGACGCCGCGCATGCTCACGGTTCCGATGAGAGCGCGCATCGCGTCCACGGCGGCGCCGTCCCCGCCGTTCTTGTCCCCCCGGCCCACCCATCGGCCGGCGGCCATGGCGCCGGCCTCGGTGACCCGCACCAGTTCGAGGGCGAGGTTGCGGTCCGGCGCGGGACGCTCGACGTCGAAGCTCCGGCCGACGGTCGTCGTGGGAAGGGGGCCTTCGGGGACGGGCAGCGACACGGGACCTCCTGGAGAAGGGACCCGTCCTCCCCACCCTTCGCGAGCTCAGGGCGGGGCCCGGGACGGGGCCATGGGCGGCGAGGCGGGAGAGATTGCCTGCGATCCTAGGGGTATGACCGGAATCGGCCCGACGAGCCAGCGTCCCCAGCGCCCCGACCACGCGCACGGCAGCCAGGCCGAGGTCCCGCCCCCACCGGCGTCAGCGGTGGAGCGCGCCAACCGGCTGAGCGCGGCGAACATGCTCCGCTCCCTGCTGCCCCTGGTGGCGATCTGCCTGCTCCTCGTCGGCTGGCAGGCATTCCGCACCGGTACGGTCGACCCGGTGCGCGAGGTCGATCCGCGCGGCACCATCCGGCTGGCCGAGTCCCGCGCCGCCTATCCGCTCGTGGTCCCGACCGGCCTGCCGGAGGGATACCGGCCGACCAGTGTCCGCACCGACGCCGGCTCGGCCGCCGACGGGGCACCGGTCACGCTGCAGATCGGCTATGTGACACCGTCCGAGAACTACGCCGGCTTCGTGATCAGCGACGCCATCGGGTCCGAGGCGGTGGACCGGGTCCTCGCCGACTCCACCGAGGAGGGCTCCGTCGAGCTCGACGGGGACGAGTGGACGCGGTCCACCACGGCGCGCGGCGAGACCGCTCTGTCGCGGGTCGCGGACGGCGCCACGGTCGTGGTCAGCGGGTCGGCGGTCGACGCGGAGCTGGAGCAGGTCGCCGCCGCCGTCGGGCCCTATTCCGGCTGACGAAGGGCCCTCCTGCCCCCACGGCTCGCACGCTCGCGGCGGGTTCCTGCGGGAGGGCCGCACGTCAACTGGGTCGGTCCTCCTCCTGGGTGGCCGCGGCGAGGCGCTCGCGGGCGCGGTCCAGCCAGTGCTGGCACAAGCGGGCCAGCTCCTCGCCGCGCTCCCACAGGCTCAGTGACTCCTCCAGCGTGAGGCCGCCGGCCTCGAGCCGGCGCACCACGTCGGCGAGCTCCTCGCGGGCCTGCTCGTAGCTGGTCGTCGGCTCCGGGGCGCGCTCGTCGGTGCTGCTCATGCGGGGTCCTCCTGGTCGGTGCTGCGATCGACGCGGACGGGCAGCCGGCCGCCGGCGACGCGTACCCGCAGGGGCTCGGCGTCGGCCACCTCCGCCGGATCGCGCACCAGCGAGCCGTCGGCCCGCTGCACGACGGCGTAGCCGCGCTCCAGGGTCGCGGCGGGAGAGAGCGCGGCCACGCGGGCACGGGCGTGCTCGAGGTCGCGCTCGGCCGATTCGACCCGATGGGTCAGGGTGCGCCGGGCGCGGGTGCGCAGACCGAGGACGTCGTCCTCGCGGCCGTGCAGCAACCGCTCGGGAGCGGCGAGCGCCGGGCGGCTGCGCACCGATTCCAGCCATCGCTCCTGCTGCTCCAGCCGGCCGGCCACCAGGTGCCGCGCCCGCGCCCGCAGGCCGTCGACCAGCCGCCGCTGCTCACCGATCTCGGGCACGATGCGGTGCGCGGCGTCGGTGGGGGTCGCGGCCCGGACGTCGGCGACGTGGTCGACCAGCGTGGTGTCGGTCTCGTGGCCGACCGCGGTCACGACCGGCGTGCGGCAGACCGCGATGGCACGCACCAGCCCCTCGTCGGAGAAGGGCAGCAGGTCCTCGACCGAGCCGCCGCCGCGGGCCACGACGATGACCTCGACGTCGGGGTCGGCGTCCAGCCGGCGCAGCCCCTCCATGACGTTCGCCGCGGCCGAGGGGCCCTGGACGACGCAGTGGTGCGTCGTGAAGCGCACGGCCGGCCACCGGCGGCGGGTGGTCACCAGCACGTCCCGTTCCGCGGCGCTGTCCCGGCCGGTGATGAGCCCGACGACGCGGGGCGCGAAGGGCAGCGGGCGCTTGCGTGCGGCGTCGAACAGACCTTCGGCGGCGAGCAGCCGGCGGATCCGCTCGATGCGTGCCAGCAGCTCACCGAGGCCGACGGCCCGGATCTCGGTGGCGCGGAGGGAGAAGGAGCCGCGGGCGACGTAGTAGTCGGGGCGGGCGCGCACGATGACGCGGGCGCCCTCGGTCAGCTCCAGGCCGGGCCGGTCGGCGACGTCGCGGTGGCAGGTGACCGGCAGCGAGAGGTCGGCGGCCGGGTCGCGGAGGGTCAGGAAGACGGTGGCCGCGCCGCTGCGCCGCGACAGCTGGGCGACCTGACCCTCCACCCACACCTCACCCAGCCGGCCGATCCAGTCGGCCACCTTGCGGGCCACCGTGCGCACCGGCCACGGCGACTCCGGTGTCGACGGCGCGGTCATGTCCCGAGCGTGTCAGACGGCACCGACACCCTCGGCGGGCCCCACCGGTCGGGCGGCCCCTCCGCCGGGTCCCGCGCCGGGCGTGCGACGCGGCGGAGGGGCTCTGGTTCAGAGGCCGCGCGGAGACAGGGGGCTGCTCGCGACCGCCTGCTCCTCGAGCTTTCCCAGCCGGTTGCGCAGCATCCGCAGGTACGGGTCGCGGTTCCGGGTGGCCTGCTCGTAGGCGAGCAGGTCGGACACGGTGCTCAGCGCATAGCCGCGGAGCCGGCCCCGCAGCTGGGCGATGGAGAAGCTGTCGTAGCCCTCGACGGGGGCGGTGCCGGCGGCCTGGGCGCCGGTGGTGTCCGCGGTGTCCTCGTCGGTGGTGTCGACGTCGCTGACGTCGGTGGCCACACCGGTGGCGGCGGCGACCGGGCTGCCGCTCTCGTCGACGGCCTCCATCGGTCCGGCGTTCGTGCCGGTGGCGGCGGTGTCGGTGCCGGTCTCGTCGGTGTCGACGTCCACGGAAGCGGCGGCGCCCACGGAGCCGACGAAGTCCACGGGGCCGACGATCTCCTCGGCCTCGGCGGTCTCCTCGGCGTCCACGGAGGCCGTGATGCCCACGGAGGCGGCGACCTCCAGGGAGCCGACGAGGTCCACCGGGCCGGCGATGTCCTCGGCGTCGGCGGTGTCCACGGAGGCGTTGTCCACGGAGGCGTCGGCGTCGGTGCCGGGCGTCTCGACGGTGTCGATGCCGCCGTCGGAGGTGACGATGTCGACGTCGGCGGCGTCGGCGGTGGCCGGGTCGGTGCTGTCGCCGTCGGTTGCAGTGCCGGATCCGGCGTCGAGGACCGCGTCGACGGCCACGCCGGTCTGCTCGGTGAGGGAGAGCGTGGTGGCGTCGGCGTCGGTGCCGG
>DASPIH010000099.1:0-4325 GCA_035629195.1 Blastococcus sp.
AGGATCGAGCCGCCGTGCGCGACCGTCTGCTTGACGAACTCGTAGGCGTTGTCGATGTACCCGAGCGTCTGCTGCAGGTCGATGATGTAGATGCCGTTGCGCTCGGTGAAGATGAAGCGCTTCATCTTCGGGTTCCAGCGACGGGTCTGGTGCCCGAAGTGGACGCCGCTGTCGAGCAGCTGCTTCATGCTGACGACTGCCATATCGCAGCCTCTCTGCTTGCGCGCGGCCCGGGGCCGCGCGATTCCGGTTGTCGCGGGCACCGGCTGGTGCACGCCCTGGCGTCCTGCGGCACCACCCACCCGGCTGGGCCGGGACCGAGGTGGCGATTGCCCCGCCGATCGGCGGGAAGGAGACGCGCGAAGTCGACCCGTCGGGACGGGTCGCACCGGAGAGCATACGCGTCCGCGAGGGTCGCTCGTGCGCCCCCGCCGGCGCGGAGCCGACCCCCGGGCGCGATGACGCCGTCCACACCGGCGCCGCCCGTCCACAGGTCGCCGTCGACAGGGGCCGGACGACTCCTCCGGGCGCAGCATCAGCGCGTGACCTCCCGTTCGCTGCTCCGCGCCGGCGCCCTGATGCTGGGCCTCGTCGCGCTGGCCGGCGGCGCCTCCGCGGCGGTCGGCCCGGTCCCCGTCGCTCCCCGCGCGGGGCTCATGTGGAGCGCTCCCGTGCCCGGCGAGCTGGTCGTCACCCGGCCGTTCGAGCTCCCCGCCCACCGGTACGGGCCCGGGCACCGTGGAGCCGACCTGGCCACCGCCCCAGGAGTCGCCGTGCTGGCGGCCGGTGACGGGGTGGTCGCGTTCGCCGGCATGGTCGCCGGCCGGCCGGTGGTGAGCGTCGACCACGCCGACGGGCGGCGCTCGACGTACGAGCCGGTCGTTGCCGGCGTCGGCGCAGGCCAGTCGGTGCGCCGAGGTCAGCCCCTGGGCGCCGTCGTGGCAGGGCACGCGGGCTGCCCGGTCGCCGCATGCCTGCACTGGGGCCTGCGGCGGGGCGAGGACTACCTCGATCCCCTGCTGCTCCTGCGCCCGCCGCGCGTCCGGCTCCTGCCGACGGGCGATCCGGTCAGCCGTGCGGGGATGCTCCCGTCGGGATCAGGCGATGTCGGCGAGCTTGGTGCGCAGGTGCAGGACGGCCTTGGTGTGCAGCTGGCAGATGCGGCTCTCGGTCACGCCGAGCACGCGGCCGATGTCGGCGAGCGTCAGACCCTCGAAGTAGTAGAGGGAGACGACGACCTTCTCCCGCTCGGGCAGCTGCTCGACCGCGCGGGCCAGCAGCTGGCGGGCCTCACCGTGCTCGGCCATGGCCTGGGGGTCCAGCGCGGAGGGATCCCGGAGGGTGTCGCCCAGGCGCGGGGAACCGCCGTCGTCGTCGGTGAGCAGCTCGTCGAGCGCGACCACGTTGACGAGGGACAGCTGGCCGAGGAACTTGCGGATGTCCTCGACGTCCATGTCCATGGCGGCGGCGACCTCCTCGTCGGTCGGCGTCCGGTGCAGCCTGCTCTCCAGCTCGGCGACCGCGCGCTCGAACGCCCGCGCCTTGACGCGGACGGACCGGGGGATCCAGTCGGTGTTGCGCAGCTCGTCGATGATCGCGCCGCGGATGCGGGCCATCGCGTAGCTCTCGAACTTCACCTCGCGGGTGGGCTCGTACCGGGTGATCGCGTCGATGAGGCCGAACGTGCCGTAGGAGATGAGGTCGGCCTGCTCGACGTGCGCGGGCAGACCGCTGCCGACCCGGCCGGCGACGTACTTGACCAGGGGCGCGTAGTGCAGGATCAGCCGGTCGCGCAGGGCCGGCTCGCGCCCCTCGACGTACCGGGCCCACAGCTCCGCCAGCAGGGCGTCCGCGTCCTCGCCGGCGTCGTCGAGCCGCTTGATCGTTGCCTCAGACACGGTCGCGCTCCTCGGTCGTGCTGCGGGTTCCCCGTCCGTGGCCCCGCGTGGTCATGACGGTCGATGTCCGTTCCGACGTCCGGCCGCAGGCGTCAGGCACGAGGGTGCGCCTGGGCGTGGACCGCACGGAGCCGTTCGACCGTCACGTGCGTGTAGATCTGCGTCGTCGCGAGGCTAGCGTGCCCGAGCAGTTCCTGTACGGAGCGAAGGTCCGCGCCGCCCTCCAGCACGTGCGTGGCGGCGGAGTGCCGCAGGCCGTGCGGGCCGATGTCCGGCGCCCCGGGCACCCGGGCGGTCGCGGCGTGCACGGTGCGCCTGGCCTCGCGGGCGTCGAGCCGGCGACCGCGCAGGCCGAGCAGGAGCGCGGGCCCGGAGTCGGGTGTGGCCAGGGCCGGGCGTCCCCGGGTCAGCCAGGCGTCCAGCGCGTGCTCGGCGGGAACGCCGTAGGGCACGCTGCGTTCCTTGCTGCCCTTGCCGAGCACTCGCAGCAGGCGCCGACCGCGGTCGACGTCGTCGATGTCGAGGCCGACGAGTTCGCTGACGCGGATGCCGCTGGCGTAGAGCAGTTCGAGGACGACGGCGTCGCGCAGCCCGGCGGGGTCCTCCGCCCCCGCGGCGTTCTCGACGAGCTCCCGCGCCTGACCGGGGGCGAGCACACCCGGCAGCGTGCGGTGGGGACGCGGGCTGACCAGCCGCTGGCCGACGTCCTCGGGCAGGAGGGAGGCCCGGCGCAGCCAGGCGGTCAACGATCGGGCGGAGGCAGCCTGGCGCGCGGTGGTCGAGCGGCTGTGCCCGCGGGTGCGCCCCTGGGCCAGCCAGCTGCGCAGCGTGCCGAGGTCGAGGTCGTGCGGTTGCTGTCCGCCCCGCCGGGCGAGGTGGTCGAGCAGCCGGACGGCGTCACCCACGTAGCCCCGCACCGTGTTCGCGGACAGGTCGCGCTGCGCGCCCAGGTGCTCCTCGTAGCCGGCCAGCGCCTCGGCGAGCGCCGGCGGAAGCCCGGCGCGGACGTCGGCAGTGCTGGGCGTGGCCACGGAGGCACGGTCCGTCGAAGATCCCTGCTGGTCAAGCCGCCGCGCCGGGCCGCTCGGGAGCTCGGCCCGGTGGCGTCACCGGCTGACCGGCGGGTCCGCCGACCCGAGCCTCGCGTCCGTGCCGTACCGGTCACGACGAACGGACGACGGATGGATCCGGGCTCAGCGGGCGAGGGTGTCGTAGGCCTCCTCGGCGATTCTCTGGTGCCCCGAGGCGTCCGGGTGGAGGCAGTCAAGGCCTCCGACGAGGTCCGCGGGATCGAGGGCGCCGTAGAGCTCGGCGACCTGGGCTCCGGTGCCGGCTGCCGCCCGCCGGATCCGGTCGTTGAGACCGTCGGCGACGGAGACCAGACCGGGGACGGTGCCGCCCTCGAGGACGGCGTCCGCGACGGGAACTGCAGCCGGGTGGGCGGAGAGGGCGCAGGAGCCGATCGGGTTGTAGTAGGTGGTGACGACGACCTCGGTGCGCCGGCCGGCGGCCGCGGTCACCTGCCCGAGGATCGCGGTCACTCCGGTTCCGGTGGCGGCGAGCACGAAGTCCACGGTCGGCTGACACGCCACCGTCGACGGGGCCGACAGGCAGGCTGCGACCACGGGCTGGAAGACGTCGTTGCCGCCGATCGTGACGGTGACGACCTCCACGTCGTTGTACGGATCCCGGTCGCTGCGCCGCTCCTGGATCAGCTGGATCGCGGCCGGCAACTGGTCCCTGATGAGTGTGGCGGTCGTCGCTCCGCGCACCGCCAGGTTCACGACGTCGAAGTCGACCGATCCGTCGGGATCCGCCTTGTCGGCGGCCGGGTCGTAGCCGTTCTCGAGCAGCGCGCCCAGGCGCTCGGGGTAGCCCGGTGGCGGGACGGCACCCTGGCCCGCAGGCACCGAGTCCCCGAGCGCCAGGAGCACGGGCGACCCATGCACCCCGGACCGGCCGGGCGCAGCGGCCGCCGGGGCGACCGTCCCTACGACGAGGACCACGGCGAGGATGCACCCGATCGCGAGCCTGCGCATGACGCCTCCATGATCACTGGCCGTACGTGAGCCACGTCACTCTGGCGTCGAACTTCCGCCTTCCCGAGGCGGCTGTCCAGACCTTCCCGCTGCGGTAGGGGTGCGCGGTGGGCCCTCCTCTGCGGGTGCGGCGCGCGGGCGTGGACGCGGCGGCGGTGTTGTCGCCGGACCCACGACGTCCTCCGCACCGGAAGGTCACCAACCGCCCCGAGCGCCGCCGCCGCTCCCGGTTGACCGGGCACCTCCCGGGTAGGCGTGCGGCGACGGGGCCGAGCCGCCTGCCCCTCCGGCACCGGCCGATCCCCTCGTTCCCCGCAGGAGCTGTCCGTGGACGTGGTCGACACCCCGACCCCCGAGCTGCAGACGATGTCGCTCGGCCTCTACGACC
>DASPIH010000100.1:0-12692 GCA_035629195.1 Blastococcus sp.
CCTCCTGGCCGGTGCCGGGCTCGGGCTGCTGGCCGCGGCCGTGGCCGCGGCTCCGGTGGCGCTCGCCACGCTGGCCGGGGCCTACGGGCTGTACCTCGGCGTGCTGGTGGCCGCGGAGGCCGAGCTGCAGCGCAGGATCACCGGGCCGTACCGCGCCACCATCACCTCGGTGGCGGGCGTGGGCATCGAGCTGTCGTCGTTGCTCGTCTTCACCGCCTGGGCGCTCGGTGGGCCCCCGGCACTCGGGCTCCTGGTGCTCGCCGCCGTGCCGCTGGCCGGGTTCGGCCTGCGGCGCCGCGACTGAACCCCGGTCGGCTCGCGCCGAGCGGCACATGGCGGACGCGACGGCGGCGAGGCCCACGCCGCCGGGCCTGCTGCGTCTCCTCTCGGAGGCTGCGACTACCTGCGGGCGGTCCGGCGCGCCACCCGCGCCGCGAAGACGCCGGCCGAGTAGCCGTTGTCGATGGTGCTCACCGTCATGCCCGGTGTCGTGGCGGTCAGCATGGTCATCAGCGCACCGAGACCGCCGAACGCGCTCGGCTGGCCGGCCGAGGTGGGCACGGCCACCACCGGGACGTCGGTGAGCGAGCCCACCATCGTGGCCAGCGACGCCTCCATGCCGGCGACGACGACCAGGCAGTCGGCGTCGTCGACCAGCGACCGGTCGGCCAGCAGCGAGCGGACCGGGGAGGACACGTCGTCCAGCCGGACGACGTCGGCGCCGGCCACCCGGGCGACGAACGCCGCCTCGGCGGCCACGGGGGCGTCCGCGCCACCGGAGCACAGCACCGCGACCCGGCCGACCGGCTCGGGAACGGGGCCGACGGCCGCGGCCGAGGCAGCGGCGTCCATGGTCGTGTAGGCGTCGTGCTCGGTGGCCAGGGCGACGAGGGTCTCGGCGCTCGCGCGCAGCACCAGGGCCGGCCGGTCCGGGTGCTCGCGGCGTGCCTCGCGGACCAGCGCCAGCACCCGCTCGGTCGTGCGGCCGGTGGCCCAGACGACCTCGGGCTCCACGGCCGCGGGAGGAGCTGCGGGGGTCGCGGCCGGCTCGACGACCTCGACCGGCTCGACGACCTCGGTCGCCTCGGCGGGCTCGACGACCTCTGCCGGCTCACGGACCGCGTCCGGCACGGGACCGAGCAGCGGCTCGCCGGGCCGGTCGGTGCCCAGCGGCGGGTGTGGACGCAGCAGGGCGGCGAAGCCGGGGGCCTGCTCGCGCACGGCGGTGGCGCCCCGGGCTACGTGGTCGGACGGCGGCGGCTGCACGGTCGCGACCGTAGCCGTCTGCGCGGCCGCCTCCGGGATGTCGCCGTCGGTCGTGTCGGCCCCCGCAGGGGAAGAGCCGACGAGCACGTCGAGCGGCCGGTCGGCGGCCCTGGTCTGCGTGAGAGCCGACAGCCGCACCACCCGGTCGCGGCCGCTGCGCTTGGCGTCGTACAGCACGCCGTCGGCCGCCGCGAACAGGGTCTTGCGGTCGTCCCCGCGGGTGGCCGAGGCGATGCCGGCGCTGATCGTCACGGGCGCGTCGAGCCCGAGGTCGCTCCAGGGGTACCGGACGACCGAGGCGCGGATGCGCTCCAGCGCGCGTTCGGCCTGCTCGGCGGTGGTGTCGGGCAGCAGGATGACGAACTCGTCACCGGCCCAGCGGCACACCTCGTCGGTGTCGCGGACGCCGGCCACCAGCAGCTCGCCGACCGTCCGCAGCACGGCGTCGCCACCGGGGTGGCCGATGGAGTCGTTGATGGACTTGAACCGGTCGACGTCGACGACGGCCAGCGCGGGAACGTCGCCGTCGGCCAGCAGCCCGTCCAGGCGCGCCTCGGCGTAGCGCCGGTTGGGCAGATGGGTGAGCGGGTCCTCGTAGGCCTGGCGGCGGAGCTGCCCGGCGGCCCGTTCGGTCTCCAGCAGGCTCTTGCGGCGACCGAAGAGCTCGACCCAGCGGGTTCGCCGCTCGTCGACCCGGTCCAGCTCCTCGGCGAGGTAGGCCTGCAGGTAGGGCAACGCGCGGCCGGCGTCGTCGAGGTCGGCATGCAGGGTGCACAGCTCCCGGAGCGCGGCGCGGCGCACCCGCGGCAGCCCGTGCTCGGTGGCCAGGGCCAGTGCGCCGGCGAGGTGCTCGTCGGCGGCGTGGCCGTCACCCAGGCGGCGCAGCGCCCGGCCCAGTGCCAGCCGGGCCGAGGCCAGCCGGGCCCGGTCACCGGCGGCCGAGGTCAGGCGGAGGGCGGCGCGCAGCGGGCCGACCGCCGCGGCCTGCTCGCCCATGCCGACCAGCGCCCATCCGTGCACGATCTGCGCCGGTACCACCCCGGCGGCACCGGGCGGGAGCTGGGCCAGGGAGTCCTCGGCCAGTTGCCGGGCCTCGGCGAAGTACACGGCCGCGGACTCGGGGGCGCCGTCGTCGAGCAGTCCCTCGCCGAGCTCGGCGCACAGCTCTCCCAGGCGGGTGGCCGTGGCCGCGACCAGCACGTCGGGGTCCGCGCCGTCGCGGTCGAGGGCCTCGGGATCGGCGGCCGCGGCGAGAGCGGTCTCGTGCGCGCGGCGCTGGTAGTCCAGGGCGAGCGGCATCAGCTCGAGATCGGCCAGCACCCCGGCCAGCGTGGTGAGGGTGTCGATCAGCAGGACGCCGGGCGCCAGGGTCGGGTCCAGCAGGCTCGCGGCCTCCACCGCCTCGTCCATGGCGGCGTCGATGCGCCGGGACAGCAGCTCGATGCGCGCGTGCCGGGCCAGCCCCGCGGCGCGCTGCAGGGCGTCGTCCGCAGCCTCGAAGGCAGCCTTCGCCGACCGGACCAACGCGATGGCCAGCGCAGCGCGGGACGCCGACTCCGACCGCGGGTCGGCCGGGCGGGGAGAACCGCCGGCGCCGTCGAGCAGCTCCGCGACGCCGGCGTGCAGGTCCAGCGAGGGCTCGGCGGGGGACTCGGGGCACACCGGATCGCCGACGAGGGTGAAGCCGGCGACACGCAGCCGCCGGACGAGCAGCTCGGCGCGCAGGGTGTCGGCCCAGGCCCGGCTCAGCGACATCGGGGCGCCCTCGGCCGCGCCGGCAGCCGGCTCGGCTGCGACGTAGGGGGACGGATCCCGCTCCACACCCGCGAGCAGCTGCTCGGCGTCGTCGAGCTGCCAGTTGCTGAGGGCGGCGGTCACCCGGTGATGCAGGGCTCCCGGTGGCACGAGCGCACTGTGCATGTCGTCACCGGCAGTGTCGAGAACCGGGCTCGGAACGCGCCGTCCGCTGTCCGTCGTGCCCCTTCCGTCCCAGGCGTGCGGAAAGCTCACGCACTGGCCCCGCGGTCGACCGGGGCTGCGTCGGGGGCGTGCGCGCGCACCCGGTTCCGCCCGCCGCGCTTGGCGGAGAACAGGTGCAGATCGGCGGTGTCGAACAGGGCCCGCCAGCCCACGGCGGGGTTCGGCTGGTCGTCGGTGACGGCCGGGGCGGTGGCGACCCCGACGCTCACCGTCACCGCGACGGACAGGTCCAGGTCGGTCCAGTCGGCCTCGGCCACCGCGGAGCGCAGCCGCTCCATGACGACGAGCGCCTGGGCCTCGGTCGCGGTCGGGAGCACCACGAGGAACTCGTCGCCCGCCCAGCGGTAGACCTCGTCCCCGGTTCGGCTGTGCTCCCGCAGCAGGTCGGCGACCCGGCGGAGCACGGCGTCCCCGTGGGTGTGGGAGGTGTCGTCGTTGACCTCCTTGAACCGGTCGACGTCGACGACGGCCAGCGACAGCGGTTCCTCCCCGAGCCGCAGCGCACCCAGCCGGCGCTCGGCGCTGCGCCGGTTGCCCAGCCCGGTGAGCGGGTCCTCCAGCGCGTGCCGGCGCAGCATCGCCGCCTGGCGCTCGGCCTCCCGCAGCCGGCTGCGGCGGACGAACATCTCCGCCCACATCTCCCGGCCGCGCGCATGCGCCCGGCCGGTGTCGGCGCGGTAGGCATCCAGCCAGTGCAGCGCTTCCACGGTGCGGCCCAGATCTGCGTTGTCCTGTCCCAGCTCCAGCAGGCTCTGCCGGTACCGGCGGCGGTCGCCGGTGGCCGCGAAGGCACCGGAGGCGTCGACCAGCAGGCCGATCGCCTCCTCTCCGACGGAGACGTCGGCGTCGCGCCGCGAGAGAGCACGCAGCAGGCGGGCGAGCGCGAGGTCGGTGTATCCGCGCAGCCAGATCCCGCCGTCCCGCTGGACCGAGCGGCGCACGCGGCGCATCGGTCCGAGGGCACCGTCCAGGTCGCCGCTGCACACGAGCGCCCACGCCTGCACGACGTCGAGCTGGTCGGCCTCGGCCGGTGCCGGTTCCCACGGCAGCTCCCGGGCCGCGGTGGCGCAGGCGATCGCCTCGGTGGCCAGCTCGGCCGCGCGCTCCGGCCGGCCGCGGCGGCGCAGCGTCTGGGCGAGCTCGACGTGCTGGCCGGCGGAGAGCAGCAGCAGCCGCCCGTGGTCGGTGACGTCGGGCAGCGCGTCGGCCACCGAGCAACCGCGCGCGGCGTGGGCGACGGCCAGCTCCTCCAGGTCCAGCCCGCCGAGGGTGAGCGACAGCCAGCGGTGCGCCTGCAGCAGTGCGCGGGAGGGCTGCGCCGAGGGATCGTCGGTGAGCAGGCTGGCATCGACGGCCAGCAGCAGCGCGGAGTCGAGGTGGTCGGCGGTCATCTCGACGTGGGCCAGGTAGGCGATGAGCGGCGCGGTCTCCGACGACACCGGGCAGCGGTCCAGCAGGTCGCGGGCGGCGGCCACCTCGTCCGCCGCGTCGTCCGGGCGCCCCTCCAGCAGGGCCCGCCGCGCCGCGAGCGCGTGCCGCCACGCCGTCCAGGACGGCTGGGGGCTCTCGGCGAGGGCGGCGTCGGACTCGTCGAGCAGCGCCAGGAAGGAGCCGGGGTCCTCGCCGGAGCTGACGTCGAGCAACCGCCAGAGCGCGGCCTGGAGCACGCCGGGGGCGACGCGGGCCGGGCCGGGGGTCACCTGTCCTCCATTCGCGGTTCGGCGGCCCGCGCACGGTGGTTCTCGGGCAGCGCGGCCGATCTCCGGGCGGGATCTCCGCCTCGTCCCGTCGGCACTACCCTCGTCGAATGCCCGGGAAGCCACCCAGTCCGTCTCCGACGCGGTTCGTCTACCTGGGGCCCGAGGGTACCTTCGCCGAAGCGGCCCTGAGCAGGGCGATTCCGTCCGAGGAGGGACCGCGGGCCCCCCGGTCGAGTGTCGCCGCCGCACTGGCCGCCGTCCGGTCGGGTGAGGCCGACGCCGCTCTCGTCCCGTTCGAGAACTCCGTCGAGGGCTCGGTGCCCCCGACCATGGACGGGCTGGCCGACGGCGACCCGCTGGTGATCACCCGCGAGGTCTTCCTCGAGGTCGCCTTCGTCCTCGCCGTGCGCCCGGGAACCGAGCTGGCCGACATCCGGTCGCTGGCCAGCCATCCGCACGCGCTGGCGCAGACCAGCCGCCGGCTGGCCGAGCTGCTGCCCGGCCTGACCCCCGTGCCCTGGACGTCGACGGCGGCCGCCGCGGCGGCGGTGGCAGCGGGCGAGCTGGACGCCGCCGTGTGCGCGCCGATCGCGGCCTCCCGCTACGGGCTGGAGTCCCTGACCGACGACGTCGCCGACCACGCCGGCGCCGTCACCCGGTTCGTGCTCGTCTCGCGCCCCGGCCCGCTGCCGGCGCCCACCGGCAACGACAAGACCTCGCTGGTGGCGGTGGTGGGCGACCGGACCGGTGCGCTGCTGGAGCTGCTGAGCGAGTTCGCCGTCCGCGGGATCAACCTGACCCGCATCGAGTCGCGCCCGACCCGGCAGCGGCTGGGCGTCTACTCCTTCTCCCTGGACTGCGAGGGGCACGTGGCCGAGCCCCGCGTGGGCGAGGCGCTGGCCGCGCTGCACCGGCTGGCCGACGACGTCCGTTTCCTGGGCTCGTACGCGCGGGCGGACGGCCGGGAGAACCGGCCGGTGCCGGCGGAGTCGTCGGACGACGCCTTCGCCGACGCGGCGGACTGGGTGGCCCGGCTGCGCGCCGGAGACGTCCCGGGCCCCTCGCCGAGGTGATCACCGGGAACGGGCGCGGAGCTCCTCGACGATCCGCCGGGTGACGGGCACGTCCAGGCCGTGCCGCTCGGCCGCCCGCAGCACCGCGCCGCCGATCCCGTCGAGCTCGATCGGATTGCCCTCCTCGGCGTCGCGCAGCATCGAGGAGCCCATCCCCTCGGGCAGCGACTCCGCGGACGCGTGGGTGGCGGCGGGATCGGGAGCGGCCCCCTCGGCCCGGGCGACGGCGGCCACCTCGTCGATGACGGCGGTCAGGTCGGCACCGCGCTCCTCGCGCACCCGCCCGACCGGGCCCATCGTCGCGGTCGTCAGCAGGGCCAGGGGGGCGAGGAAGCACAGCTTGTCCCAGAGCAGGCCGGCCTCGTCGGGGCGGACCCGGACGTCCACCCCCGCCTCGGCGAGGGTCTCGGCCAGCCGCTCGGCACCGGGCGTCAGCTGGACGGCAGGCGCGCGCCCCTCGTGCCGGATCCTCCCCGGCGCCGGCCGGTGGGCGACCACCCGGATGGTGCCGGCGACCACCCGCGCGGCCGGGTAGCGCTTGCGCAGCACCGCCATGTGCTCGACGCCGTTGAGCAGGGGCACGACGACGGCGTCGCCCAGGACGTCGGCCGGCACGCGGTCGAGCGCGTCGTCCAGGTGCGTCGCCTTCGGCGTCACCAGCAGGACGTCGACCGGCTCGTCCAGGGCGGTCGCGCCACGGACCGCGGCCGTCAGCTCTCCGAAGCGGTCGCTGGAGAGCTCCAGGCCGGCCCGGTCGAGGTGGGCGGCCGTCTCCGGCCGCGCCAGGCAGGTGACCGCGGAGCCCTGCCGGGCGAGCAGCACGGCCAGCAACCCGCCGACGCCGCCGGGACCGAGCACCGCCACGCGCAACGAGGTCACCCGTGCAGCCTGCCTGATCCCGGCGGTGCGCGACACGTCGACCTGCGCCGACGACGGGCTCACCGGGGACGGTTCGACCTGCTGCCCGGCGACCGGTGCCGACCGCGCTCCGCCGGGCTGCCCGGCCACCAGACCCGGTCACCGACCAGGTGGACCGCCGCGGGCACCAGCAGCGACCGGACGAGGAAGGTGTCGAGCAGGACGCCGAAGGCGACGAGGAAGCCGAGCTGGGTGAGGATCACCAGCGGCAGCACGGTGAGCGCGCCGAAGGTCGCCGCGAGCACCAGCCCCGCGCTGGTGATGACGCCGCCGGTGACCGTCAGCGCGCGCAGCACCCCGTTCCGCGTGCCGTGCCGCTGCGACTCCTCGCGGGCGCGGGTCATCAGGAAGATGTTGTAGTCGATCCCGAGGGCCACCAGGAAGACGAAGCCGATCAGCAGCACCTGCGGGTCGCTGCCGGGGAATCCGAAGACGTGGTCGAACACCAGCGCGCTGACGCCGACCGTGGACAGCACCGAGACGGCGACCGTGGCGACCAGCAGCACCGGCGCGACCAGCGCCCGGAGCAGCAGCGCCAGCACGACGGTGATGACCAGCAGCACCAGCGGCACGATGACCGCCAGGTCGCGGGCAGCCGTGTCCTGGGTGTCGAGGTCGCTCGCCGTGGAACCGCCCACGAGCGCGCCGGGGTCGACGTCGCGCACCGCCGTCCGCAGCCGCGCCACGGTGTCCTGCGCGGCCTCGCTGTCGGGGGCGTCGGCGAGGGTGGCGTCGAGGCGGACCAGTCCGTCCACCTCGGCCGGCTCGGCGTTCCGCTCCGGTGGCCCGCCGCCGGACGAGGGGGCGACGTCGCTGACGCCGTCCACGCTCCGGGCCGCCTCGGCGACGTCCTCCCAGCCGTCGGCGGGGGTGAGGACGACGGCGGGGCTGGCGCCGCCGGCGTCGAAGTGCCGGGCCAGGGCCTGCTGCCCGGTGGCCGACGGCGACCCGCCCCGGACGGCGTCGGACAGCGCGAGACCTCCGGCGTCGAAGGTGGGCGCGAAGGCCGCGAGGACGGCGAGCAGGCCGAGGCTGCCCGCCAGCACCCGCCCGGGACGGCGTCCGACGGCGGAGGACACCCGCTCCCAGCCGCGGCCGCGGGCGTGCTCGGAGCCGTACCTCGGGCGGAACGGCCAGAACGCTGCCCGGCCGAGCAGCACCAGCACCGCGGGCAGGAAGGTGAGCGCGGCCAGCATGGCGACAGCGACGCCCACCGCCGAGATGGGGCCCAGCCCACGGTTGCTGCCGAGGTCGGAGAAGAGCAGGCAGAGGACGCCGAGGATCACCGTCGCGCCGCTGGCCACGATCGGCTGCCACGACTGCCGGAGGGAGATGCGCATCGCCGTGAAGCGGGACTGCTCCTGGCGCAGTTCCTCGCGGTACCGGGCGACCAGCAGCAGGCCGTAGTCGGTGGCCGCGCCCACCACCAGGATCGACGCGATGCCCTGGCTCTGGCCGTTCACCGCGATCCAGCCCTGCTCCGCCAGGACGTAGGCGACGGCGAGGGCGACCACCAGCGCCATGCCGGCGGTGGAGATGACCAGCAGCGGCAGCAGCGGGCTGCGGTAGACCACCAGCAGGATCAGCAGGACGACACCGAACGCGGCGAGCAGCAGCAGCCCGTCGATCCCGGAGAAGCCCTCCGCGAAGTCGGAGAAGACCGCACCGGGACCGGTGACGTACGCGGTGGTGCCATCGACCCCGGGCAGCTCGCGGAGCGCGGAGATCACCTGCGGCAGCGCGTCGCCGAGGTCGGGGTCGAAGGGAAGCACCGCCTGCACGGCCCGGCCGTCCTCCGACGGGATCGCGGGGGACGCCTCGCCCCGCAGCGCGCCGGCGTCCTCGGCGGCGGCGACCGCCTCGTCGACCCTGGCCTGCGCCGCCTGGAGCGCTGCCGGGTCGAGCGCGCCGTCGTCGCTCTCCCACACCAGGATCACCGGCAGCGTGCGCTCGGCGTCGAACCCGCGCTGCAGCTCGGTCACCCGCGTGGACTCGGCGCTGTCGGGGAGGAAGGCGGCCGAGTCGTTCTCCTGGACCTCGCCGAGCCTGCCGCTGACCGACCCGAGGGGGCCGGCCACGCCCAGCCAGAG
Source organism: Blastococcus sp. (assembly GCA_035629195.1). Lineage (GTDB taxonomy): Bacteria > Actinomycetota > Actinomycetes > Mycobacteriales > Geodermatophilaceae > Blastococcus. The sequence continues at coordinate 9,028 of DASPIH010000100.1, forward strand.
GAGGGCGATGATGGCCGGCAGGAGCCAGCGGGCGACGGACGTGCGGCGGGGCATGGTTTCCCTTGATGGTCGATAATCTCGATCGTCGAGAGACTATGGCGGGCGAGGACCGCGCGCGATCGGAGGTGCTGCATGACCGAGGAGTCCGCCCGCGCGCGGCAGGAGCTGGCACTCCTCCTTCGCCGGCTGAACGTGGAACTGGATGCAGTCGGCCAGCGGTTCGCGGATCGGCACGGTCTGAACCGGACCGACGTCCGGGCGCTGGTGGCGATCATGGACGCCGCCCGCCGGGGCGAGGCGCTCACCGCCGGGCGGCTGGGGGAGGCGGTCGACCTGCGCTCGGCCTCGGTGACGGCGCTGGTCGACCGGTTGGAGCGGGTCGGGCACGTGCGGCGGGTGCGCGATCCCGGGGACCGGCGCCGGGTGGGCCTCGAGATGTCGGAGTCGGCGATGGCTGCCGGGGCCGAGCACTTCGGCGGTCTCGCGCGGGACCTGTCGGCCGCGATGGAGGGCTATCCCGATGAGGAGCTGGCCGTCGTCCGCCGCTGGCTGGAGGACATGACCGCCGTGATCACCCGCCACGCCCGCGGCTCGTGATCGTGCGGCCCCCGCGCAGGAACCCGCCCCGAGCGTGCGAAGGGGGCGGGGCCCTTCTACAGGTAGAGGCCGGTCGATTCCTCAATGCGCTCGGCGGCGACGGCGTGCACGTCGCGCTCGCGCAGGATGATCAGGTCCTCGCCGTGCACCTCGACCTCGTGCTGGTCCTCCGGTGAGAACAGGACCTGATCGCCCACCTTCACCTGCCGCACCGAGGCGCCGACGCCGCGCGCCTCGCCCCAGACCAGCCGCTTGGCCACCTGGGCCGTGGCGGGGATGAGGATGCCGCCGGTCGACCGCCGCTCGCCGTCCTCCTTGCGGAGCGCCACCAGGATGCGGTCGTGCAGCATCTTGATCGGCAGGCCGCCCCTGCCGGTGGGCGACTCCGCGGCGATGTTGTCGGGCACGTGGATCAACGCTACCCGGCCGGGGGCGCCGGCTGTCCGGGCCCGCGGTGGCCGGCCCACAGCTGCGCTGCGCGGTCGGCCGCCGCCGCCACCAGGGCCTCGAGCTCCGGCCGGTCGGGGACGGGGAAGGAGACGTACGTGCCGCGCCCCCCGGCGGTCGGCCTGCCGTAGGCCTTGGCCGCGACGGTTCCGTCGGGCAGCAGCCGGATGTTGAGCGTGCCGAGGAGGAACTCCTCGCCGCGCCGGGTGTCGGTCCAGCGCAGCTCCTCCGGCACGGTGACGTTGATCGCCAGCGCGGTCACCTCGGGGTCGGCGTCGCCGCTCATGCCCGCATGCTCCCACCGGCCCTGTGGCAGGGGCCCGCCCCGAGCGTGCGAGGGCTGAGGGCGGCAGGGTCCTCTCTCTACCCCCAGCCGAGCTCGTGCAGGCGGTCCTCCTCGATGCCGAAGTGGTGCGCGATCTCGTGCACGACGGTGATCGTCACCTCTTCGACCACGTCCTCGGCGGTCTCGCAGATGTCGCAGATGGCCTCGCGGTAGATCATGATCCGGTCGGGCAGCGACCCGCCGTAGTCCCAGCCGCGCTCGGTCAGCGCGTAGCCCTCGTACAGCCCGAGCAGGTCGGGCTCGTCAGGGTTCCGGTCCTCCACCAGGACGACGACGTTGTCGAGCAGGGCCATCAGCTCGGCCGGCACCTCGTCGAGCGCATCGGCGACGAGCGCCTCGAACACCGGCAGCGGCAGCGCCTTCACCGGAGCCGGGTCACCACGACGTCGGCAGCGGCCGGCCCTCCTCGTACCCGGCCGAGCTCTGCACCCCCAGCACCGCCCGCTCGTGCAGCTCGTCGACGGTGCGTGCACCCGCGTAGGTGCACGAGGAGCGCACGCCGGCCACGATCTGGTCGATCAGGTCCTCGACCCCGGGGCGCTGCGGGTCGAGGTACATGCGGGACGAGGAGATGCCCTCCTCGAACAGACCTGCGCGGGCCCGCTCGAAGCCCGACTGGGTCGCCGTCCGCGCCTTGACCGCGCGCGCCGACGCCATGCCGAACGACTCCTTGTAGAGCCGGCCGCCGTCCTCGTGGGCGTCCCCGGCGCTCTCGTAGGTGCCGGCGAACCAGGAGCCGACCATCACGTTGGCCGCGCCGGCCGCCAGGGCCAGCGCGATGTCGCGCGGGTGCCGGACGCCGCCGTCGGCCCACACGTGCCTGCCCAGCGAGCGCGCCTCGGCCGCGCACTCCTCGACGGCGGAGAACTGCGGCCGGCCGACGCCGGTCATCATCCGCGTGGTGCACATGGCCCCCGGGCCCACGCCCACCTTGACCACGTCGGCGCCCGCCTCGACCAGGTCGCGCGTGCCCTGCGCCGTCACCACGTTGCCCGCCACCACCGGCACCGCGCCGGCCACGGAACGGACCGCCCGGACGGCCTCGATCGCCTTGTCCTGGTGCCCGTGCGCGGTGTCGACCACCAGGACGTCGACCCCGGCCGCCAGCAAGGACGACGCCTTGCCGGCCACGTCGCCGTTGATGCCGACGGCGGCGGAGGTGAGCAGGCGCCCCTCGCCGTCCACGGCCGGCGTGTACAGCGACGAGCGCAGCGCGCCCTTGCGGGTGATGACGCCGACCAGACGGTCGCCCTCCACCACCGGGGCGGCGCTCACCCGCTCGCCGGAGAGCACGTCGAAGATCTTGGTGAGGTCGGTGCCGGCAGGAATGGTCAGCGGCTCCCGGGTCATCACCTCCGAGAGCTGGGTGAACCGGTCCACGCCCTGGCACTGCCCGTCGGTGACGACGCCGACGGGTGCGCCCTGCTCGACGACCACGACGATCCCGTGCGCGCGCTTGGTCAGCAGCGACAGCGCCTCGCCGACGGTCGAGGTGGGCGAGAGCGTGATGGGGGTGTCGTAGACCGGGTGCCGGGCCTTGAGCCAGGACACCACCTCGCCGACGACGTCGACCGGGATGTCCTGCGGCAGGACGGCGACGCCGCCCCGGCGAGCGACCGTCTCGGCCATGCGCCGGCCGGAGATCGCCGTCATGTTGGCCACGACGATCGGGATCGTCGTCCCGACGCGGTCGGGGGTGGTGAGGTCCACCTCGAGCCGCGACCCCACCGTGGAGTGCGCAGGCACCATGAAGACGTCGGAGTACGTCAGGTCGTGCGCCGGACGGGAGCCCTCGAGAAACCGCATGGCACCAGTGTCCCCGATGCACCGCCCGTGATCGTCGAGAGCGCCGCTCCCGCACGGTTCGCGGCGTGGAGGCGTGCGACGTCGCCGATCTCGCCGGGATGGCCGAGGCGCTGCGACCCGACACCTACGATCGGAGCGTGATCGACCTCCGACTCGTGCGCGAGAACCCCGACCTCGTCCGTGCCAGCCAGCGCGCGCGAGGGGCGGACGAGTCCCTGGTCGACCGGTTGCTCGAGGCCGACGCCGCCCGGCGGGAGGCGGTCCAGCGGGCAGACGACCTGCGCGGCGAGCAGAAGAGCGCCTCGCAGGCGGTCAGGAAGGCCACCCCCGAGGAGCGCCCGGCCGTGCTGGAGCGCGCCAAGGCCCTGGCCGCCGAGGTCAAGGAGGCCGAGGAGGCCCAGCGATCGGCCGACGCCGCCCTGCGGGACGCGCACCTGAGGATCGCCAACGTCGTGCACGACGACGTCCC
>DASPIH010000101.1:0-12315 GCA_035629195.1 Blastococcus sp.
GGCGGCGCGACCGGCGCACGTACCAGTTCGACAGGTCGTCGACGAACTGCGCGAGCAGCCGGCCGGCGCCCTGGGTGTCGAAGTCCTCCAGCGCGGCGGTGACGCCCTCGGTGACCTCGGCCAGGGTCGCCCGCGCCCAGCGGTCGAGCAGCGGCCGCTCCGCCGCGGGGGGTGCGGGGGAGACCGCTGGGTCCCAGCCGTTGGCCGACGCGTAGAGCGTGAAGAAGCTGGCGGTGTTCCAGTAGGTGAGCAGCACCTTGCGGACGACCTCGGACAGCGTCTCGTGGCCGACCCGGCGGGCCGACCAGGGCGAGCCGCCGGCGAGCATGAACCAGCGGACGGCGTCGGCGCCGTGCCGGTCCATCAGCGGGATCGGCTCGAGGATGTTGCCGAGGTGCTTGCTCATCTTGCGGCCGTCCTCGGCGAGGATGTGGCCGAGCACCAGGACGTTCTCGTAGGAGCTCTGCTCGAAGACCAGCGTGCCGATGGCCATGAGCGTGTAGAACCAGCCGCGCGTCTGGTCGATCGCCTCGCAGATGAACTGCGCCGGATAGGCGGCCTCGAACTCCGCCTGGTTGCGGTGCGGTGCCCCCCACTGGGCGAAGGGCATCGACCCGGAGTCGTACCAGGCGTCGATCACCTGCCGGACGCGTCGGAAGGTGCCCTCCTCGCCGGGCAGGGTGAACGTGACGTCGTCGATGAACGGCCGGTGCGGGTCGAGGTCGGCCAGGTCGCGCCCGGTGAGCTCCGAGAGCTCGGCGAGCGAGCCCACGGCGACCAGCCGGCTGGGGTCGGCGTCGTTGCGCCAGATCGGCAGCGGCGTGCCCCAGAACCGGTCCCGCGACAGCGCCCAGTCGACGTTGTTGTTCAGCCAGTCGCCGTACCGGCCGGTCTTGATGTTCTCCGGGTGCCAGTTCGTCTTCTCGTTCTCGGCGAGCAGCTGGTCCTTGATCGCGCTGGTGCGGATGTACCAGGACGGCTGCGCGTAGTACATGAGCGGCGTGTGGCAGCGCCAGCAGTGCGGATAGCTGTGCTCGTAGCGGATCTCGCGGAACAGCACACCGCGGGCCTGGAGGTCCTCGACCAGGGCGGGGTCGGCGGCCTTGAAGAAGTGCCCGCCGACCAGCGGCACCTCGGCGAGGAAGTGACCGGTGCCGTCGATCGGGTTGACCACGGGCAGGCCGTAGCCGCGGCAGACGGCGAGGTCGTCGGCGCCGAATGCGGGGGACTGGTGCACCAGCCCGGTGCCGTCGTCGACGGTGACGTAGTCGGCGAGGACCACGAAGTGAGCGTCGCCCTCGGGGAACGTCACGAGCTCGAACGGCCGCCGGTAGTGGGTGCGCTCCCACTCCCGGCCCGCCGCGCGCCCGAGCACCTCGGCGCCCTCGCCCAGCACGGCGGCCAGGAGCGGCTCGGCCACGACCACCGGGACGTCGTCGGAGCCGGCGGCCCGGGCGACGACGTAGACGACCTCGGGGTGCATCGCGACGGCGGTGTTGCTGGGCAGCGTCCACGGCGTCGTCGTCCAGACCAGCAGGTCGGCCCGGCCGGCCCACTCGCCGTCGGTGACGGGCAGGCGCACGTACACCGACGGATCGGTGATCGTCTCGTACCCCTGGGCGACCTCGTGGTCGGAGAGGCCGGTGCCGCAGCGGGGGCAGTAGGGCGCGACGCGGTGGTCCTCGACCAGCAGCCCCTTGTCGAACACCTGCTTGAGCGACCACCAGACGCTCTCGATGTAGGAGGGGGCCATCGTCCAGTAGGCGGTGGACATGTCGACCCAGTAGCCCATGCGGTGGGTCAGCTCGGTGAACGCGTCGACGTGCCGCTCCACCGAGGCCCGGCAGCGGGCGTTGAACTCGGCGATGCCGAACCGCTCGATGTCGGGCTTGCCGGCGAAGCCCAGCTCCTGCTCGACGGCGATCTCCACCGGGAGGCCGTGGCAGTCCCAGCCGGCGCGGCGGGGCACGTGCCAGCCCTGCATGGTCTTGAAGCGGGGGAAGACGTCCTTGAACGCGCGGGCCTCGATGTGGTGCGTTCCCGGGCGGCCGTTGGCGGTGGGCGGACCCTCGTAGAAGTTCCACTGCGGCTTGCCGGCCGAGGCCTCCAGCGACCGGTCGAAGACCTTCTCGCTCGCCCAGCGGTCGAGGATGCGGTGCTCCAGGGCGGGGAGGTCGACCTGCGGGGGCAGCGCGGCGAAGGGACCGGGAGAGGCGCTCACGGCGCCATTCTCCCCGAGCCGGCAACCGGTTCCGCGGTGCGCCCCCAGGAACCCCCGACCGGGTACGGGAGACTGGCCCCATGGAGGGCGCGCGGTGAACACCACGGTCACGCTCGCCCTCGCCGTCGGCGCGGTCGTGGTGCTGCTGGCCGCGGTCGCGCTGCGCCTGGCCGACCGGCTCGGTCTGCCCAGCCTGCTGCTGTACCTGGCCTTCGGCGTGGCGCTGGGGGAGAGCGGACTGGGCATCCAGTTCGACGACTACCAGCTCACCCACACCCTCGGGTACGCCGCGCTCGTCGTCATCCTGGCCGAAGGCGGTCTCACCACGCGGTGGGCCGACGTCCGCCGGGCGATCGGACCCGGCGTCGCGCTGTCCACCGTCGGCGTCGGGGTGAGCGTGGGCGTCACGGCCGGCCTGGCCGTGCTCCTCCTCGGCTACGACTGGGGCTTCGCCCTGCTGCTGGCCGCGGTGATCAGCTCCACCGACGCCGCCGCGGTCTTCGCAACCCTCCGCCGGCTGCCCCTACCGCGCCGGCTCGCCGCCTCCCTGGAGGCCGAGAGCGGCCTGAACGACGCTCCGGTCATCCTGCTGGTGACCGTGCTGGCCGAGACTCTCACGGGGGAGCCGACGCAGCCGTGGTGGCTGGTCGCCGTGGTCGTGGCGGCAGAGCTCGCTGGCGGCGCGCTCGTCGGGATCGGCATCGGCTTCGCGGGTGCGGCGCTGCTCCGCCGGGTGGCCCTGCCCGTCGCCGGCTTCTACCCCCTGGCGACGCTGGCGCTCTGCGTGCTCGCGTACTCGTCCGCGTCGCTCGCCCACACGTCGGGCTTCGTCGCGGTCTACCTCTGCGGTGTCGTGCTGGGCAACGCCGCGGTGCCGCACCGCACCGCGAGCGTCGGCTTCGCCGAGGGGATGGCGTCACTGGCGCAGATCGGGCTGTTCGTCCTCCTCGGCCTGCTCGTGTCGCCGGGCCGGCTGCCCGACGCGGTCGGGCCCGCGCTCGTCGTGGGAGCCGTGCTGCTGCTGCTGGCCCGACCGCTGTCGGTGGTGGCCAGCCTGGTGTGGTTCCGGTTCCCGTGGACGCAGCAGGCGTTCATCTCGTGGGCAGGGTTGCGCGGAGCGGTGCCGATCGTCGCGGCCATCATCCCGCTGACGGCGGACGTCCCGATGGCGACGACGGTCTTCGACACCGTGTTCGTGCTCGTCGTCGTCTTCACCCTCGTGCAGGGCTGGTCGCTGCCGTGGGTGGCCCGCCGGCTGGGCATCGCCGCGCCCGTCGCGCCGCGGGAGATCCAGGTGGAGGCCGCGCCGCTGGAGGAGCTGGACGCCGAGCTCATGCAGATGACCGTGCCGCCCGGATCCCGGCTGCACGGCGTCTACCTGCCCGAGCTGCGGCTGCCCGAGGACGCCGCCGTCGTGCTGATCGTCCGCGGCGGCCGCTCGTTCGTGCCCGACGAGAACACCCGGCTCATGCGCGGGGACCAGGCGCTGCTGGTCTCGGCCCGCCGCTCCCGTGCGGAGGCCGAGCGGCGGCTGCGCGCGGTCAGCCGGGCCGGCCGGCTGGCCATGTGGCGGGGCGAGACCGGCCGCCCGGACGAGACCGACTAGCGGCCCGCCAGGCCGGAGCGGCGGGCTGCGCATGCCGGAGTCCCGTGGCATCGTGATCGCACCGGCGCCGGGCGGCGGTCGCCGTGCCGGGACAACGGAGCACGCCATGCGCTACCTCTTCCGGCCTCCGGCCACCGAAGCGACACCCCTGCTGTCCCTGCCGTGGCACCTGCCGCTGGAGGAGTGGGACGACGACCTGCTGCTCGACGTGCCCCAGCGGGGCATCTCCCGCCACGTCGTGCGGTTCGTCGCCGTCCAGGACCGCGTCTACGCCCTCAAGGAGATCGCCGAACCGCTGGCCCGGCGCGAGTACGCCCTGCTGGCCCAGTTCGAGGAGGAGGGGCTGCCGGCGGTGTCGGTGCTCGGCATCTGCGTCGACCGGCCCGACGAGCAGCAGGCGATCCTGGTGACCCGCTACCTCGAGTACTCGATGTCCTACCGCTGGCTGTTCTCCGGCCCGCGCTGGTCCCACTCCGCCGAGCAGCTCCTCGACACCATGGTGGTGCTGCTCGTCCGGCTCCACCTGGCCGGCGTGTTCTGGGGGGACTGCTCGCTGTCCAACACGCTGTTCCGGCTCGACGCCGGCGCCTTCGCCGCCTACCTGGTCGACGCCGAGACCACCGAGCGGTACCCGAGCCTGTCGTCGGGGCAGCGGGCCTACGACGTCGACCTCGCCCGCGAACGCGTCGGCGCCGAGCTGCTGGACCTGCAGTTCGGCGGCCTCCTGCCCGCCGACATCGACCCGATCGAGGTCGCCGAGGGGCTGCCCCGGCGCTACGAGTCGCTGTGGGAGGAGGTCACCCGCGAAGAGGTGTTCTGCCGGGCCGACCAGCGCTACCGCGTGGCCGAGCGGCTCCAGCGGCTCAACGACCTGGGCTTCGACGTCGGCGAGGTGGAGCTGATCGACGCGCCGGACGGCGGCGTCCGCCTGCGGGTCGAGACCCGGGTCTCCGAGCCGGGGGGCAACCGGCGGGAGCTGTTCCGGTTGACCGGCCTGGAGGCCCAGGAGCGCCAGGCGCGGCGGCTGCTCAACGACATCCGCGCGTTCCGGGCCTACCTCGAGCAGGCTACGGGTGGACCCGTGCCGGAGACCGTCGCCGCGCACCGCTGGCTCGCCGAGGTGTACCAGCCGGTCGTCCACGCCCTGCCACCCGAGCTGGCCGGCCGGCTCGCGCCGGCCGAGGTCTTCCACGAGGTCCTCGAGCACCGCTGGTTCCTGTCCGAGCGCGCCGGCCGCGACGTCGGCACGACGCGAGCGGCACGGTCGTACTACGCGACCGTGCTGCCGCGGACGCCGCAGGAGCTGACCACGCCGTCGGTCATCGCCGGGCTCCAGCCCGACGGCTGACCTGCGCGCCAGGTGCGTTCGGTGACGAAATGGCACCGATTCCGAGTCCATGCCGCTTCGAATTGACACCCTCTGTGACCTGCACCACGCTTCGAATCCGCGGTGATCACCGGTTGCGGTCGCGCCAACGGAGGCGATGTCGAAATGCCGAAAGCTGTGGGGCAGGTCCGACCCGGCACGGGGTCGGCCAGTTCTCGACGGAGCAGGAGGAGGTCCCCGCGACAGCGGGGGGTCGCGAGCGCCGCGGCCCTCCTGGTCGCCGCGGGCACGCTGGCCGCGTGCGGCAGCGACAGCGGTGGTGCGTCGACGCTGACCTGGTACATCAATCCCGACTCCGGAGGTCAGGCCGAGATCGCGTCCCGGTGCACCGAAGCGGCGGACGGCGCCTACACCATCCAGACCGCGCAGCTCCCGCGCGAGTCGTCCCAGCAGCGCGAGCAGCTGATCCGGCGGCTGGCCGCGGAGGACAACTCGATCGACCTGATCAGCCTGGACCCGCCCTACATCCCCGAGTTCGCCGAGGCCAACTTCCTGGCCCCCGTGCCCGACGACGTGGCCGAGCGGGTCACCGAGGGGGTCGTCCAGAGCGCGATCGACGGATCCACCTGGAACGACGAGCTCGTGGCGGTTCCGTTCTGGGCCAACACCCAGCTGCTCTGGTACAAGCAATCCGTCGCCGAGGCCGCCGGCCTCGACATGGAGCAGCCGGTCACCTGGGAGCAGCTGGTGGAGGCCGCGGAGGCCCAGGACACCCAGATCGCCGCGCAGGGCATCCGCGCCGAGGCCCTCACCGTCTGGCTGAACGCGCTGGTCGAGTCCGCCGGGGGGTCGATCATCGAGGAGACCGCCGACGACCCCGAGGACATCGAGCTCGGACTGGAGTCCGACGCCGCGGTCCGAGCCGCCGAGGTCATGCGCTCGGTGAGCACCGTCGGCGGCCCCGCGTTCAGCACCGCGGGCGAGGACGCCAACGTCACCGACTTCGAGGAGGGCGACGCGGCGTTCATGCTCAACTGGCCCTTCGTCTGGGGACGCGCGCTGTCCGCCGTCGAGGCCGGCACGCTCGAGGCCTCGGTGCCCGAGGACTACGGCTGGACGCAGTACCCGCGGGTGAACGAGGACGAGGAGAGCCGGCCCCCCTACGGCGGCATCAACCTGGTCGTCGGCGCCTACAGCCAGAACGTCGACGCGGCGTACGAGGCCGCGGAGTGCATCGTGTCGGAGGAGAACCAGGCCTACTACTTCGTCACCAACGGCAATCCCGCCTCCAAGGCCTCGGTCTACGACGATCCCGAGGTGCTGGAGGTCTTCCCCCAGGCCCCGGTGATCCGGGAGTCTCTGGAGAACGCCGCCCCGCGGCCGCAGACGGTCTACTACAGCGAGGTCTCCGGTGCGCTGCAGCGCGAGTACCACCCGGCCAGTTCGCTCGATCCGGGCTCCACGGGCGAGCAGGCCAGTGAGCTGATCAGCGCAGTTCTGCGAGGGGAGCAACTGCTATGACCCAGACCACGATGCCGCCGGTCGACAAGACCTCTCCGGTATCAGCGCCCCACGGCAAGATCAGCGATCGCGCCCGCAGCGAACGGAGGCTCGGCTGGCTGCTGGCCGGCCCCGCGTTCGTCGTGATGCTCGCCGTCACGGCGTACCCGATCCTGCAGGCGGTCTACGAGTCGCTGTTCTCCTACCGGCTGACCGACCCCGACAACAGGTCGTTCACCGGGCTGACGAACTACTGGGTCATCCTCACCGACTCGCTGTGGTGGCAGTCGATCTGGGTGACCGTGCTGATCACGGTGGTCACGGTCGCGGTCGAGCTGGTGCTCGGCTTCGCCCTCGCCATGGTGATGGCGAAGGCGCTGAGCTCCATCCGGCCGGTCGTCCGCGCGGCCATCCTCATCCCGTACGCGGTCATCACCGTGGTGTCCGCCTTCGCCTGGCAGTTCGCCTTCGACATCAACACCGGCTTCGTCAACTCGTGGTTCGCCTGGCTGCCGGGCGTCTCGGCCGACACCGACTGGTTCGGTGACTGGGGCACGTCCCTCCTCGTCATCTGCCTCGCGGAGATCTGGAAGACGACGCCGTTCATCTCGCTGCTCCTGCTGGCCGGGCTGGCTCAGGTCCCCGAGGTGCTCCAGGAGGCGGCCCAGGTCGACGGCGCCACCTGGTGGCAGCGGTTGTGGCGGGTGACGATCCCGAACATGAAGGCGGCGATCATGGTCGCCCTGCTCTTCCGCAGCCTCGACGCGTTCCGTGTCTTCGACAGCATCTTCATCATGACCGCCGGGGCGAACGGCACCGAGTCGGTGTCGTTCCTCGCGTACCGGCAGACGATCGCCCGGTTGGAGATCGGGCTCGGGTCCGCGGTGTCGGTGCTGCTGTTCATCGTCGTGGTGATGATCGCCATGGCGTTCATCAAGGGCTTCAAGGTCGACCTGTCATCGGCGCGGGGGGAGTGAGCGATGTCCACACGCAAGAAGGTCCTGTGGTGGATCGGCGGGGCGGTGATCGTCCTCTACGCGCTCTTCCCGATCGCGTGGATCATCTCGATCTCGCTGAAGGCGCCGGCGGACATCGCCAACGGCCAGTTCGCCCCGACCAAGGTGTCGTGGCAGAACTACCGGGACATCCTCACCGGCAGTGCCAGTGACCTGTTCCTCCCGGCGCTGCGGAACTCCTTCGGCATCTGCCTCATCGCGACGGCCATCTCCTGCCTGCTCGCGATGTTCGCCGCCTACGCGATCGCGCGGCTGGACTTCCGCGGCAAGCGGCTGATCCTGTCGACGGCGCTGGGCGTGGCGATCTTCCCGGTGATCTCGATCGTGACGCCGCTGTTCAACGTGTGGCGCCAGATCGGTCTGTACGACACCTGGCCGGGGCTCATCCTCCCGTACCTGTCGCTCACCCTGCCGATCTCCATCTGGACCATGTCGGCGTTCTTCCGGGAGATCCCCTGGGAGATGGAGCAGGCCGCCCAGGTCGACGGTGCGACGACGTGGCAGGCGTTCCGGAAGGTGATCGTCCCGCTCGCCACTCCGGGTGTCTTCACCACGGCGATCATCGCGTTCTTCATCGCCTGGAACGACTTCGTCTACGGGATCGTCCTGACCTCGACGGAGGCAGCGCGGCCGGTGCCGGCGGCCCTCGGCCTCTTCAGCGGCGCGTCCCAGTTCGAGGACCCGACCGGGGCGATCGCCGCTGCCGCGGTCATCGTCACGATCCCGGTCGTCGTCCTGGTGCTGCTCTTCCAGCGGCGCATCGTCGCCGGCCTCACCAACGGCGCGGTGAAGGGATGACCGCCCCCGCCGGCGCCGGCCTGCCCTCCATCGCACCGACCTCAACGTCACTCACCCACCGAGGGGACGAGAACTGATGGCCTCCATCGAGATGCGCAACATCGTCAAGCAGTACGGGGACGGGTTCCCGGCCGTCAACGACGTCAGCCTGGACATCGCCGACGGTGAGTTCATGATCCTCGTCGGCCCGTCCGGCTGCGGTAAGTCCACGCTGCTGCGGATGATCGTCGGGCTCGAGGACATCACCAGCGGTGACATGGTCATCGGCGGCAAGCGGGTCAACGACCTCGCGCCCCGCGACCGGAACCTGTCGATGGTCTTCCAGAACTACGCCCTGTACCCGCACATGACGGTGTACGAGAACATCGCCTTCCCCCTGCGGCTGTCCAAGACGCCCGACGACGAGGTCCGCCGCCGCGTCACCGAGGCCTCGGACGTGCTCGAGCTCAAGGACCACCTCGAGCGCAAGCCGGCCAACCTCTCCGGTGGTCAGCGCCAGCGCGTCGCGATGGGGCGGGCGATCGTCCGCCAGGCCGAGGCCTTCCTCTTCGACGAGCCGCTGTCCAACCTCGATGCCAAGCTGCGCGGTCAGATGCGCACGGAGATCTCGCGGCTGCAGCGGCGGCTGGGCATCACCACGGTCTACGTCACCCACGACCAGACCGAGGCCATGACCCTCGGCGACCGCGTCTGCGTCCTGCGCAAGGGCAAGATCCAGCAGGTCGCCTCGCCCCGGGAGCTCTACGAGCAGCCGGTCAACCTGTTCGTGGCGGGCTTCATCGGCTCGCCGCCGATGAACTTCCTGCCGGCGACGCCGGAGGGCAACCGGCTCACCACGCCCTTCGGGACCATCGAGCTCGACGAGCGTCGGGCCGCCGCGGTGCGCGGCCGGGATCTGCTGCTGGTCGGCATCCGGCCGGAGTACTTCGAGGACGCGTCGCTCGTCGACGAGGCGAAGCGGCCGCTGGGGTCGATGTTCCGGGCGCGGGTGGACGTCACCGAGTGGCTGGGCGACTCGCAGTTCGCCTACATCCCCTACGAGGCGCCCGAGTCGATCACCGCGCAGCTGCGCGACCTGTCCCGGGAGCTGGACAGCGAGGAGCTGCGCACCCAGGCGATCGTCTCGATCGACTCCACCAGCCGGATCCGCGAGGGCCGGGAGGCCGAGTTCTGGCTCGACTCGCGCAAGGTCCACGTCTTCGACCCGCAGACCGGTGAGAACCTCACCCGCGACGCGGACGCCGGAGCCGAGCTCACCCGGATGGCCGCCCAGGACCGGGTGGAGCAGGTGGGCGAGGCCCGGGGCGCGGCCGAGTCCCGGGGTGGGGCGTCGGCGGTCGGCGCTGCGTAGCGGAGGACCCCGTCCCGAGCACCCCTCGGATGCTCGGGACGGGATCCGGGCCGCACGGGAGTGGTGGCGCGACGCCGTCGTGTACGAGGTGTACCTCCGCAGCTTCGCCGACTCCGACGGCGACGGGGTCGGGGACATCGGCGGTCTGCGCCGGCGGCTGCCCCACCTCGTCGACCTCGGCGTCGACGCGCTGTGGATCACCCCGTGGTATCCGTCCCCCATGGCCGACGGGGGCTACGACGTCGCCGACTACTGCGACATCGACCCGCGCTTCGGCTCCCTCGCGGACGCCGATGCGCTGCTGGCCGATGCGCACCGGCTCGGGTTGCGGGTCATCACCGACCTGGTCGCGAACCACACGTCGGAGCAGCACCCGTGGTTCCGGGCAGCGCTGGCAGCCGGTCCCGGCTCGCCCGAGCGGAGCAGGTACTTCTTCCGGGACGGCCGGGCGGACGGCTCGGCTCCGCCGAACGACTGGGTCAGCGCGTTCGGCGGCCGGGCCTGGACCCGGGTGGTGGAGCCCGACGGGACACCCGGGCAGTGGTACCTGCACCTGTTCGCCCCCCAGCAGCCCGACCTGGACTGGGGGCATCCCGGGGTGCGCGAGGACTTCGACGCCATCCTCCGGTTCTGGTTCGACCGGGGCATCGACGGCATCCGGGTGGACGCCGCTCCGGCCATGGCGAAGGCCCCGGGACTGCCCGACGCCGGTCACGGACCGGGAGCGGCGTTCGAGTCCCGTGCCTGGGTCGGCAACCCGCACTGGGACGTCGACGAGGTGCACGACATCCTGCGGCGCTGGCGTCGCATCGGGAACTCCTACCCGGGTGACAGGGTGTTCGTGACCGAGGCGGTGGTGAACGGCCCGGAGCGGCTGAGCCGGTACGTGCGCCCCGACGAGATGCACACGAGCTTCAACTTCGACTACCTCACGGCGCCCTGGGAGGCGGAGGCGCTGCGGCGCGTCATCGACGCCACGCTCGCCGCGCTGGAGCCCGTCGGAGCGCCGGCCACGTGGGTCCTGTCGAGCCACGACGAGACCCGCCACGTGACCCGCTTCGGGCGGGCCTACACGGGTGCGGCGTTCGGCGGAGCCGCCCTGCCCGCGTCGGAGACCGACCTCGGCCTCGGGATGCGCCGCGCCCGGGCGGCAGCCCTGCTGACCCTGGCCCTGCCGGGGTGCGCCTACGTCTACCAGGGCGAGGAGCTCGGCCTGCCGGAGGTCGAGGACCTGCCGGAGGACGCGCTGCAGGACCCGACGTGGGAGCGCTCCGGCCACACGGTCCGGGGCCGTGACGGGTGCCGCGTGCCGCTGCCGTGGGAGGGCGACCACCCGCCGTTCGGTTTCTCCGCCGACGGCGTCCGTCCCTGGCTGCCGCAGCCGCCGGAGTGGGCCGCCGCGAGCGTCGCCGCCCAGTCGGGAGATCCGGCGTCCATGCTGTCCCTGTACCGCGCGGCGCTGCGCCTCCGCCGGGAACTGCCGGCGCCAGGGGCCGGTCCGCTCACCTGGATCGACGCCGGGGACCAGGTCCTTGCCTTCGACCGGAGCCCGGACGTCCGGTGCGTCGTCAACTTCTCCGAACGGGTCGTGGACGTGTCCGCCCACGGCCGGCTCCTCCTCGCCAGCGGCCCGTGCGACGGCGGCCTCCCGCCGGACACCGCGGCGTGGTTCGCCGTCCCCACGGACTGAGCGCGCCGACCCGGCGGTCCTGCGGTGGCCGGGGCCGCGGTTATGGTCGGGCCGACGTCGGGTTCCCGGTCGTCGGCCCAGCACACCCGTCCAGCCGAGGAGCGCGTCCTGTCCGAGCAGCCCGACCCCGGCCCCGCCGTCGTCCCGCCGCGACCCCGGACCCGCATGCTCCTGGCGCTCGCCTCCGTCGTCCTCGTCGTCGACCTGCTGACCAAGCTGGTCGTGGTGGCGACGATCGGGCCGGGGGAGGACATCCGGCTCCTCGGTGGCGCGCTGTACCTGACGAACCTGCGGAACACCGGCGCCGCCTTCTCCTTCGCCGAGGGCTTCACCGTGCTGTTCACCCTCGTCGCGGTGGCCGTCGCCGTCGTCATCGTGCGCACCGCGCGCCGGCTGTTCTCGGCCGGCTGGGCCGTGGCGCTCGGGCTCGTGCTCGGTGGGGCCCTGGGCAACCTCGTCGACCGCGTCTTCCGCGACCCCGGCTTCCTGCGCGGCGGCGTCGTCGACTTCCTGTCCGTCTTCGGCCCCGACGGACGGGTCTGGCCGGTGTTCAACGTGGCCGATTCGGCGATCGTCTGCGGGGGAGTCCTCGGCGTGCTGCTGGCCCTGCGCGGGATCGAGTTCGACGGCTCCCGCAGCAGCGGGCGGGACCGGGCGGACACCGCCTAGGCCCGGCGCTGCGGCCACCCGCCGGGTGCGACCCGCACAATGGTGGCCGTGACCAGCGCTCCCAGCTCCCATCGGGCCCTCCCGGTGCCCGACGGCCTCGAAGGGCAGCGGGTCGACCAGGCGCTCACCCGGCTGTT
>DASPIH010000102.1:0-42080 GCA_035629195.1 Blastococcus sp.
CAGCGCCAGGAGCAGCAGCGCAGCGGCTCCGACGAGCACCCGGCCGGCGTCGTCGAGGGCGGCGGTGACGGCGCCCAGCAGCACGCTCCCGGCCGCAAGGGTGGCCGGCACCACCTTCGGAGGCGACCACTGCACGCCCACAGCCTGCCAGGCGATCCGCGGAACATACGATCGCGGCCGGCGGCGGTCCCCGGCCGCGCCGCGTCGTCGAACAGGAGTGGGTCCATGCGTGATGCCGTCATCTGTGCCGCCGTCCGAACGCCGGTGGGCAAGCGCGCCGGAGGGCTGTCGGGGGTCCATGCCGTCGACCTGTCCGCCCACGTGCTCGGTGCCCTGGCCGAGCGTTCGGGCATCGACCCCACGGTCGTCGACGACGTGTTCTGGGGCTGCGTCGGCCAGGTGGGGGAGCAGTCGTTCAACATCGGGCGGAACGCCGCCCTGGCCGCCGGCTGGCCCGAGTCGGTGCCCGGCCTCACGATCGACCGCCAGTGCGGCTCGTCGCAGCAGGCCGTCGCCTTCGCTGCCGCCACGGTCCTCAGCGGGCAGGCCGACGTCGTCGTCGCCGGTGGTGTGGAGTGCATGAGCCGGGTTCCGATGGGATCCGCCGCGGGCGACGGGCGCTCCGGCAGGCCGCTGGGCCCCAGGTTCCTCGAGCGCTACGACGGCGTCCACCCGGACCAGGGCGTGGGAGCCGAGATGATGGCCGAGCGCTGGGGCTTCTCCCGGACGCAGCTCGACGAGTACGCCCTGTCCTCCCACGAGAAGGCGGCCACGGCACAGGCCGACGGCGCCTTCGACGAGCAGATCGCCCCGGTCACCCTGGACGACGGCACGGTGGTGCGCGCCGACGAGGGCATCCGTCCCGGCGGCACCCTGGAGAAGCTCGGCTCGCTCAAGACGCCGTTCAAGGCCGACGGCGTGATCAGTGCCGGCAACGCCAGTCAGATCTCCGACGGTTCCGCCGCGTTGCTGGTCACCACCAGCGACCGGGCCCGCGAGCTCGGCCTGCGGCCGCTCGTGCGCATCCACACCACGGTCATGGCCGCCGACGACCCCGTGATCATGCTGACCGCGCCCATCCCCGCCACGCAGAAGGTGCTCACGCGGTCGGGGCTGTCGCTCGACGACATCGGCATCTTCGAGGTGAACGAAGCATTCGCGCCGGTGCCCCTGGCCTGGCTCGCCGACATCGGAGCCGACGCCTCGCGGATGAATCCCGTGGGGGGTGCCATCGCACTGGGGCACCCGCTGGGCGCCTCGGGGGCGCGCATCATGACGACGCTGATCCACCAGATGCAGGCCACCGGCACGCGCTACGGACTGCAGACGATGTGCGAGGGCGGCGGCATGGCCAACGCGACCGTGCTGGAGCTGCTCAGCGCCTGATCCACGCGGCCCGTGTCGCGCCGCCTCCCCGCCGACAGCCCCCGGTGCTCCGCACCGGGGGCTGTCGGCGTCCCGGAGGCCCAATGTGACCGCTCGGGTCTGTCCGAATGCGCAGTGTGATCGGAATCCGTCCAGGTCAGGAGGGGGGTCGCGCCGTCGGATCAGCGCTCCCGGCCGACGGACATGTCGACTCATCCACAGCCCGGTACACAGCTGGGGACAGACTTCCACTGCTGTAGTTACGGGGCGGCCGTCCTGTCACACGAGTCCCACGGCCGGCGAAGCTGCTGGTCAGAAGCATGCTGCGGAACTGCACGACTCCACACCTGGTGGACAACCCTGGGGGTGGAGCGTCATGTCGACCTGTGGATTGCGCGCATGGCTGTGCACAGTGGAGAGGCCCCTGTCCCCCGTCACCGGCGCTCGCCGCGGGAGCCTGAACGGGGGCCGACAGCACGAGGCCCCCGTCCCCTGGGGACGAGGGCCTCGCACGTATCGCGCTCCGCAGGGCCGTGCCGGGCGTGGAGCGTGGGAGGAGCTCGCTCAGCGCCACCGCATCGACATGATCAGGCCGGCGACCATGGCGCCGAACCCGATGGCGAAGTTCCAGGCCGACAGCGACACCATGAACGGGATGCGATCCCCGGCCACGTAGTAGACGACGATCCACAGCAGGCCGATGAGCATCAGCGCGACCATGAGCGCCACGTACCACGGCGGGCTGGGCTGCAGGACCTTGGCCTGGGTTCCCCGGGAGCGGGCCGCATCCTCCGGCGGCGTGTACACCGACTTCTTGCGCACCTTGGACTTGGGCACCGCGTACTCCTCCCCAGGGGCCAGGATCGTTCCTCCCCGACCGCAACTGCGCACCAGCCTAAGCTTCAGGGGAACGCGGACGGCGGTATCGCACCGCCCGTGGCCGCGTCGCCGTCAGGAGGTGCACGTGGCCCCGTCCGTGCTGCGCGGCCGTCGCCCGTCCGCCTGGAGCGCCCTCGTGCCGGTGGTCGCGCTGGCAGCCGGTCTGCTGTTCGCCACCTCCGGGCGCGCCGCCCAGGGCACCGACCTGCGGGCGGGGGAGGTCACCGAGCTGTCCGAGCTCATCCGGGAGCGCGACGCCGCCGTCTCCCGGCAGGCCGACCAGCTCACCGAGCTGCAGCACCGGGTGCAGGACCTCACCGCGGAGGCCGCCAGCAGCGACGGGACCGTCGCGGCGGCGCAGGCGGCGGGTGAGGCGGGGGCGGAAACCGCCGGTCTGTCGGAGGTCTCCGGGGCCGGCGTGGTCATCACCCTCGACGACGCCCCTCAGCGCCCCGATGGCGGCCTTCCCAGCGGCGCGCGGCCCGACGACGTGGTCATCCACCAGAGCGACGTCCAGGCGGTCGTCAACTCCGTGTGGGCGGCCGGCGCCGACGGTGTGGCGGTGATGGACCAGCGGCTCATCTCCACCAGCGCGGTCCGCTGCGTGGGCAACACCCTGCTGCTGCAGGGGCGTACCTACTCGCCGCCGTTCGTGGTCACCGCGGTGGTCGACGCCGCCGCCGTGCGCGCCGCCCTCGCGGCCTCCCCCCAGGTGGCGGTCTTCCGCCAGGCGGTGGCGGCCTTCGGGCTCACCTTCGAGGTACGCGAGCGGCCTGCGGTCACCGTGCCCGCCTACGATGGCGGTCTGACCCTCCAGCACGCCGCCGCCGGCTGAGCGGCGGTCTGCTGTCCCGGGGTGGAACCTTCCGGACCAGCGAGGAGCCGACGACCGCGATGACCACCGCCGACCGCCCGGTCCTCGTCGTCGACAACTTCGACAGCTTCGTCTACAACCTGGTCCAGTACCTGGGCCAGCTCGGTGTGCGCTGCGTGGTGCGGCGCAACGACGCGGTCACGGTGGACGAGCTGGCCGACCTCGACGTCGCCGGGGTGCTGCTCTCCCCCGGGCCGGGCACACCCGCCGACGCCGGCGTCACCGTGCCCATGGTGCGGGCCGCCGCGGAGCGGGGCACGCCCGTCCTCGGCGTGTGCCTCGGGCACCAGGCGATCGCCGAGGCCTTCGGCGCGGAGGTCGTCCGGGCACCCGAGCTGCTGCACGGCAAGACCAGCCAGGTGGTGCACGACGGCCGCGGGGTCCTCGCCGGCCTCCCGTCGCCCTTCACCGCCACCCGTTACCACTCGCTCGCCGTCGACCCCGCCACGGTTCCGGCCGAGCTCGAGGTCACCGGGCACACCTCGTCAGGGCTGGTGATGGCGCTGCGCCACCGCGAGCTGCCGGTCGAGGGGGTGCAGTTCCACCCCGAGTCGGTGCTCACCGAGGGTGGGCACCGGATGCTGGCCACCTGGCTGTCGGTCTGCGGGCTCGCCCCCGACGAGGACCTCGTCGCCGCCGCCTCGGCCGGTGCGCAGCGGCTGTCCTCGGCCACCGCCTGACCTCCCGCTGACGCACGCCCTGCGTGCGTGTCAGCCGCCGGTGCCTGTGTCGGTGTCCGTGTCGGTGTCCGTGTCCGTGTCCGTGTCTCTGTCTCTGTCGGTGTCGGCACGACCGCCCGTGGCGCCGCCGCTACCGCCAGCCGGCGCCGGTGACGACGGCGGGGCGGTGGTGGACGGCGTCGGCGGCTCGGACGGGACGGCGACGGCGGCCAGCAGGGTGATGGTGTCGCCGGAGCCGACGTCCGTACCGGCGGCCGGGTCGGTCTCGACGACGGTGCCCGGGGCGACGTCGTCGCGCTCGACGTTCTGCACCACGATCTGCCCGGCGCCGAAGCCGTTCTCCTGCAGGGTCGCCCGCGCCTGGCTCTCGGACCGGTTGACCACGTCGGGCATCGCGATCGTGCCCGTGGACACGTCGAGCGTGATCACGGCGGTGCGGCCGGCCTGGCTGCCCTGTGTGGGCGACACCGAGACGACGCGGCCCTCGTCGATCTCGACGGAGTCCACCGGACGTGTGGAGACGTTGGTGAAGCCGGCTGCCTCCAGGTTGGCCCGCGCCTGCTCCTCGGTCAGGCCCTCGACGCCCGGCACCAGGACCGTGTCGGGGCCGGCGCTGACGACCAGGTCGACCTCGCTGTCGGCGTCCACCATGGCGCCGGTCACCGGGTTGCTCTCGACCACGCTGCCCTCGGGGACGTCGGCGTTCGCCGCGGTCGTGACGTCGCCGACCGTGAGGCCGGCCGCCTCGATCTCGCTCTCCGCGTCGGCCTGGGTCAGGTTGACCAACGTGGGGACGCGGACATCCGGGGCGGCGACCGGCGTGTCGTCGTTGCTGGTGAGCAGCGCGGCCGCGATCACACCACCGAGCAGCAGGACGGCGAGGACCGAGACGAGGGCGATGATGCGGCGCTTGCGACGCCGGGCCTCCTCGTCCCCGTCGGCCCAGGTGCTGTAGCCGTAGCCGCCGGCAGGGGCGCCGATGAGCGCTGTCTTCTCGGCGTCGCCCATCACCGGAGTCGCCTCCACCCGCTGCCCGGCCAGCGCACGGAGCAGGTCGTTGCGCATGTCAGCAGCGGACTGGTAGCGGTTGGCCGGGTTCTTGCTCATCGCCTTGAGCAGGATCGAGTCCAGCTCCGGCGGGATCTCGGGGTTGATCGAGGACGGCAGCCGCGGGTCCTCGCGCACGTGCTGATATGCCACGGACACCGGCGAGTCCCCGGTGAACGGCGGTGCTCCGGTGACCAGTTCATAGACCAGGCAGCCGAGCGAGTACACGTCGGACCGGGCGTCGACGCCCTCGCCGCGGGCCTGCTCGGGGGAGAGGTACTGGGCCGTGCCGATCACCGCCGCCGTGGAGGTCATCGTGGCCGCGGAGTCCGACACCGCGCGGGCGATGCCGAAGTCCATGACCTTGACGGTCCCCTGCGGCGTGATCATCACGTTCCCGGGCTTCACGTCCCGGTGCACGATCCCGTTCCGGTGGCTGAAGTCGAGGGCTCCGCAGATGTCGGCCGCCAGGCCCATCGCGCGCTCGATCGGAAGCGGCCCCTCACGGCGCAGCACGTCGCGCAGCGTCTCGCCCTCGACGAACTCCATGACGATGTAGGGAGTGGCGCCCGACGGGCCGCGGTCCTCACCGGTGTCGTACACGGCCACGATGGCCGGGTGGTTCAGCGACGCCGCGGCCTGCGCCTCACGGCGGAAGCGCACCTGGAAGGACGGATCGCGGGCCAGGTCGCTGCGCAGCACCTTGACCGCGACCTCCCGCCCCAGGCGCAGATCGCGGCCGTGGTGCACCTCGGCCATGCCTCCGCGGCCCAGGACCCCGCCGATCTCGTAGCGCTCACCGAGCACCTGCGGGGTGGTCATCAACGGTCCTCTCGGGCGGTTCGGTGCATCGTCCGGGGGCCGGTGGCGCGAGGCGGCCCGGCGGCGGTCACCACGGACGGGACGCCGTCGGCGAGCGTAACCGCCGGAATGCCGGGAGCCCGGCAGGTGAGAACCAGTGGCCTCACTGATCGTCACCCGCCTCTGCCTCTGCGTCGTTCGAGTCGTCGCCCGCCGCATCGGGGTCCGTCGCTGGTTCCACCACCGTCGGCTGTGCGGGGGTCGGGGTCGGAGCCCGCGAGCCGCCGGCGGGCGGGGGCGGAGCGACACTGGTGGTCGGAGTTGCGCTCGACGTCGGAGGCGCCGTCGACGTCGACGTCGCGGTCGACGTCGGAGGCTCCTCCTCCTCCGTCGTCGTCGGGGTGGTGGTGCGCGTGGAAGGGGCGGCGGTCTCCACCGGCTCCTCCTCCTCCACTTCCTCCTCCGCGTCGGGGTTCCAGGCGCTCTCGGCGACGTAGAGCGTCACCTGCGTGCCCGGAGGTGCGTCCTGGCCGGACGGGTCGATCCCGGCGACGTCGCCGGCGTCCAGCGGCTGGCTCACGGACGCCAGCAGGTCCTCGTCCGCGGACTCCTGCACCGGCTCCAGCCCGGCGGTCCGCAGCTCCTGCTCCACCTCGTCGGCATCGCGGCCGATGAACCGGGCGGGATCGAGGAAGACCCCGGTGGGTCCTGCGCCGGTGCTGGTCGCCGTCGCGGTGGTGCGGTCCGAGCCGGAATCCGCCTCACCGCCGTTCTCCCCCGCCAGCAGGAACCAGGCGAGACCCGCAAGCAGCAGGAGCACCACCGCCCCGGCGGCGACCCCCACCCGCTTCCGTCGGTTGCCGGGTCGCTCATCCTCCGCGGGCAGCCACTCGTCGTCGTCCCCGGGAGCGTGCAGGGGAGGCATCGGGCGCCCCCCGGCGTCGGGCGGAACGGCGGGCATCCCCGCGGCGGGGGTCTGGAACACCTGAGTCCGGTCGGCGGTACCGGCGTCGACGACCTGGGTCGGCGCCGTGGCGGGTGCCACGACAGCGGTCACCGCGGTGGCCGCGGTGGCTGCGACGGCGCCCCCGCCGGCAACCCGGCGGACGGCCTCGGCGAACGCGCCCCCGTCCGCGAACCGGTCGGACGGGTTCTTGGCCAGCGCCCGCTCGACCAGCAGCCGGACCGCCGGCGGGACGTCCCCGGGCAGCGGTGGCGGCGGACGGTTGATGTGCGCGAGCGCGATGGCCACCTGGGACGCGCCGTCGAACGGCCGTGCCCCCGCGAGGCACTCGTAGCCGACGACGCCGAGGGAGTAGACGTCGGAGGCGGCGGTGACCTCCATGCCCTGCGCCTGTTCGGGGGAGAGGTACTGCGCGGTTCCCACGACCATGCCGGTGCGGGTGAGCGGCGCCGCGTCCCGTGCCTGCGCGATGCCGAAGTCGGTCAGCTTGACCACGCCGTCGGGGCGGACGATGAGGTTGCCCGGCTTGATGTCCCGGTGCACCACTCCCGCCCGGTGCGCCGCCGAGAGCCCGTCGGCGGACTGGCTCAGGACGTGCAGCGTCCAGTCGACGGGAAGGCGGCCCTCCTCGTGGAGGATCGAGACCAGCGGCTGCCCCTCGACGTACTCCATGACCAGGAACGCAAGGGTCTGCACGCCCGTGTCGTCGGTCGTCTCGCCGTAGTCGTAGACCGAGGCGATGTTGGGATGGGACAGCGCGGCGGTGTGCCGGGCCTCGTTCCGGAAGCGCGCCAGGAAGCTCGGGTCGTTCGTGTACTCGCTCTTGAGCACCTTGGCCGCCACGATCCGGTCGAGAACGCGGTCGCGGGCCTTCCAGACCTCGCCCATCCCCCCGGTGGCGATGGGCGCGGTGATCTCGTAGCGCCCGGCCAGCAGACTTCCGATGCGCAGCGCCATCAGCCGCCCTGCCCCTCGAAGTAGGCCTCCATGACCCGGCGGGAGATGGGGGCGGACACGTCGCCCCCGGTGCCCCCGCCGTTGGCCACGAAGACCGCCACGGCGATCTGCGGGTCGTCGGCCGGGGCGAAGCCCATGAACCAGTTGTGGTCGGCCACGCCCTCGCGCACCTGGGCGGTGCCGGTCTTGCCGGCGACGTCCATGCCGGAGATGCGGGCGGCCCGCCCGGAGCCGCGGGCCACGACACTGACCATCATCTCGGTGAGCCCGTCCGCGATCTCCGCCGAGATCGGCTCGCGCAGTTCCTCCGGATCGGTCTCGTCGATGACCGAGAGGTCGGGTGCGCGGAGCTCGTCGACCAGGTGGGGCTTCATCTGCACGCCGTCGTTGGCCACGGTGGCCGCCACCATCGCCGCCTGGAGCACGGTCATCCGCACGTCGCGCTGGCCGATCGAGGTCTGTCCCAGGGCAGCGGCGCTCTCGATGTCCCCGACGGTGCTCGGATCGACCTGGAGAGGGATCTCCATCCCCTCGTCGTCCAGGCCGAACGCCTGGGCCATCTCGCGGACCTTGTCCTCGCCCAGGTCGATGCCCAGCTGGGCGAACGCGGTGTTGCAGGAGATGGTGAGGGAGTCGATCAGCGGCTGCTCCTGGGCGGCGCTGCACTGCGAGTTGTTGTAGTTCCGCAGCTGGGTGCTCGTCTGCGGCAGCGTGAGGATGTCGGGGGCCGGGATCACGGTGTCCGGCTGGTAGCCCTCCTGGAGCGCCGCGGCCGAGACGATCACCTTGAACAGCGACCCTGGCGGGTAGTTGTTCTCGATCGCCCGGTTCGTGCGCGGATCGGGGGCCTCCTCGTCGGTGATCTGCTCCATGTAGGTGCGGATCGCCTCGGGATCGTGGCTGGACAGCGGCGCGGGGTCGTAGGTCGGGGTGCTCGCCATGCCCAGGATCGCGCCGGTGGAGGGGTCGAGGGCGACGACGGCCCCGGTGACGCCCTCCAGGCCGGCCATCGCTGCCTCCTGGACGGCGGGGTCCAGTGTCAGGACGACGTCGCCGCCGGCCGGGTCGCGGCCGGTGAACAGGTCGGCGATGCGGCGGACGAACAGCCGCGAGTCCTCACCGGACAGCACGTCGTTCTCGGCGCGCTCCAGCCCGGTGTTGCCGTACACGAGGGAGTAGTAGCCCGTCACGGCCGCGTACAACGGTCCCTGCGGATAGGTCCGGAGGTACTCCAACCGGTCGTCGGTGGGCACCGAGACGGCGATCTCGTTGCCGGCCACGATGAGCGAGCCGCGTTCCCGGTCGTACTCCTCGGCGAGCACACGGGTGTTCCGGGGGTTGTCGCGCAGCTCGTCGGAGCGCACCACCTGGATGACGTTGACGTTGATGATCAGCAGGGTGAAGAGCACCAGGACGCTGATCGCCACCCGGCGCAACGGCGCGTTCACGGCGTCACCACCTCCGTCGGCGCGTCCCCCAGCTGGACCTGGGCGGCGTGCGGAGCCGCCGGCCGGCGTGCGGCGTCGCTGATCCGCACGAGCAGGGCGACGAGCACGAAGTTGGCCACCAGCGAGGAGCCCCCGTAGGCGAGGAAGGGGGTGGTGAGCCCGGTCAGCGGCAGCAGCCCGGTGACACCACCGAGGACGACGAACACCTGCCAGGCGACCGCGAAGGCCAGACCGGCGGCCAGCAGCTTCCCGAACGCGTCGCGGACGACGAGCGAGGTCCGCAGACCGCGCTCCACCAGCACCAGGTAGACGACGATGACCGCCACGAGCCCGAACAGCCCGAGCTCCTCACCGACCGCCGACGCGATGAAGTCGCTCTTGGCCACCGGCACCTGGTCGGGCCGGCCACCGCCGAGCCCGGCGCCGAACAGCCCCCCGGTGCCGAGCCCGAACAGCGACTGGACCAGCTGGTAGCCCGCGCCGTCGACGTAGGCGAAGGGGTCCAGCCAGGTGTCCACCCGGGCGCGCACGTGACCGAACACCTGGTAGGCGATGAGCGCGCCGCCGGCGAACAGGCCCAGGCCGATGAGCAGCCAGCTGGCGCGCTCGGTGGCGACGTAGAGCATCACGACGAAGATCCCGAACAGCAGCAGCGAGCTGCCCAGATCGCGCTCGAAGACCAGCACCAGGATCGACAGGAGCCAGGCCACGAGCACCGGGCCGAGGTCTCGGCCGCGGGGGAGCTCCAGGCCGGCCACCTTGCGGCTGGCCAGTGCCAGCACGTCGCGCTTGTCCACCAGGTAGGCGGCGAAGAAGACGACCAGGCAGATCTTGGCGAACTCCCCCGGCTGGATGGAGAAGCCGGCGACCCTGATCCAGATCTTGGCGCCGTTGACCATCGAGATGGAGGCGGGCAGCACTGCCGGCAGGGCCAGCAGGACGATGCCGACCAGGGCCGAGGTGTAGGCGAAGCGGGACAGGGTGCGGTGATCCCGGACGATGATCAGCAGACCCACGAACAGGGCCACGCCGAGGGTCGCCCAGACGAGCTGCACCGGGGCGTCCTCGCGGGTGACGGTGCTGCCCGCCTGCCCGGCGGCCAGGTCGAGCCGGTGGATGACCGTCAGCCCGAGCCCCACGAGCAGCGCCACCGACGGCAGGATGAGGGGGTCGGCGTAGGCCGCCCACTTGCGGATGGCGAGATGCGCGACCACCCACAGGCCGGTGATCCAGGCGCTGAAGCCGGCCATCTCCGGGCGCAGGGAGCCGGTGACCGTGAGGTCGACGATCGCCTGGGCGACGACGGTGATGAGCACCGCGAACACCAGCAGCGCCGCCTCGGTTCCCCGCCGGGTGGGGGTCTCCGGAGCAGCGGTGCCGCGCGGGTCGGTGACCGGACCTGGCATCAGCTCGTCTCCCGGCAGTCCACCCCCGGCTCGGACGACGACGTCGTCCGAGCCGACGACGACGTGGTCGTCGTCTCGGGAGCCGGCGGTTCGGACACAGCCGGCTCTCCGGGAACGGGAGCCTGTGCGGTCGTGGGGGCGGTCGCCGAGGGGAGCTCCGGGGTGGTGGCCGGGGCGCCGGCGGACCCGACGTCGGCCGTGCGGCACAGCGGCAGCCGCTGGTCGCGCAGGGCGTCGAGGATCCGGTCGGCGTCGCTGGAGTCGTCGGCGGTGATGCTGCCGCGCACCCGGGTGCGGGCGGCGGGCGTGAGGTCGGAGACGGCGAGGTCGGTGCTGCGGTCGAGCTGGTAGAAGTTCACGCCGACGACGGAGGCGTCCAGCCCGCGGAAGACCGCCACCTGCTCGTCGTCACCGTTCCCGCTCACCCCCACGAACCAGTGGTTCAGCGCCCAGACGTACGTGCCGATCGCCCCCGCCACCAGCACGGTGAGGAGGGCCCCCGCCACCAGGAGGAGTCGCAGCGGGCGGCGGCGGGCGGAGGGGCCGCCGCCCGTCGGCAGCGTGGGTGTCGGCGGCGGCGCGGGAGCCGGATCGGCGAGGGCGGCCCGGCCGGCGGCCGACCCCGGGTCGACCTGCCGCTGGCCGACGTTGTCCCCCGCCGCGCCGTCGATGACGGGGTCCAGGCGGCCGCGGCCCCCGGTGTCCTCGACGACGTCGGCGACGATCACCGTGATGTTGTCCGGCCCACCGCTGCGCAGGGCCAGCTCGATGAGCCGGTCGGCGGTGACCTGGGGGTCCGGCTCCTGCAGCGCGTCGGCCAGCGTGCCCTCGCTCACCACGCCCGAGAGGCCGTCGGAGCAGAGCATGTAGCGGTCACCGGCACGGGCCTCGCGCATGGAGAGGTCCGGTTCGACGTCCTGGCCGTTGAGCGCCCGGAGGAGCAGCGACCGCTGGGGGTGGCTGTTGGCCTCCTCGGGCGTGATCCGGCCGTCGTCGATCAGCGTCTGGACGAACGTGTCGTCGTGCGTGATCTGCGACAGCTGGCCGTCGCGGAGCAGGTAGGCGCGGGAGTCGCCGACGTGGCACAGGGCCAGCCGCCCGCCGGCGAAGAGGATGGCGGTGAGCGTCGTGCCCATGCCCTCGAGTTGGGGCGACTCGCGGATCACCTCGCGCAGGTGCTCGCTGCCCTCGAAGACGGCGCCGCGCAGAGCCTGCAGCATGTCGCCGGAGGGCGCGTCGTCGTCGAGGTGCTCGAGGGCGGCGATCACCACCTTGCTCGCGACGTCACCGGCGGCGTGGCCGCCCATGCCGTCGGCCACGGCCAGCAGCCGGGGCCCGGCGTAGACCGAGTCCTGGTTGTTGCCGCGGATGAGGCCGCGGTCGGAACGCGCGGCATAGCGGAGAACCAGCGTCACGAACGCAGCTCCAGTGCGGTCTGGCCGATGCGGATCGGCTGGCCGGGGGCGACCAGCAGCGGGCCCTGGACCCGCTGCTGGTCGAGATAGGTGCCATTGGTGGAGCCGAGGTCCTCGACGTACCACTGGCCGCCGCGGTTGGTGAGCCGGGCGTGCCGTGAGCTGGCGAAGTCGTCGGTGAGGACCAGCGTCGAGTCGTCGGCCCGCCCGACCAGGATCGGCTGGTCACCGAGGGTGATCTTGGTTCCGCTGAGCGGGCCGGCGGTGACGACGAGCGACCGGGGCCCGCGCTGCCCGCGCTTCTTCGGCGTGGCGGTGCGGGGCGGCACCGACGCCACCCGGCCCGCGCGTCCGCCGAAGAGGTCGGCGCGCACCACGCGGAACGCCGCGAAGATGAACAGCCAGAGCAGCAGCAGGAAGCCGAACCGGAAGATCTGCAGCACCAGTTCGCTCACCGGGGCACCAGCCCGCCGCCCGAGCCCCTCCGGGGGGAGGGGTGGTGCCGTGCCCCGTGCGACCGCGCGGATCCGGTCACGCCCCGTCCTGCCGGTAGACCAGGACCGAGTGGCCGATGCGGATGACGTCCCCGTCGCTGAGCGGCTGGCGGGTGATGCGGCGCCCGTTCACCAGCGTGCCGTTGGTGGAGCCGAGGTCCTCCACGACGGCGACGCCGCCGTCCAGGACGACGTCGACGTGCTTGCGGCTGACCCCGGTGTCGGGGAGGCGGATGTCGGCCTCCGTGCCGCGGCCGATCACGTTGCGGCCGGTGGACAGCTCGTGCCGGGTGCCCGGGCCGTCGACCACCAGCACGTGGGTCGAGGTGGTGCGGGAGCCGGCGCGGCCGACCATCGAGGGGACCTGCTTGCCGGTGTCGGTGGCGCCGTGGCTGCGCAGCGGGGCCAGCGGCGGCAGCGGGGGGTGGCCGGTGGCCGGCGCGACGGGCCCGGCTCCGGAGCGCGGGAGGGGCCGGGCCGGGTCGGCGACGTGCGAGCTCACCTCGAAGACGCCGGTGGTGAGTGCGTCGTCCTGCTCGAGCTGCACGGTGACCTTGTCGAAGACCTGGTAGCCCTCGCCCTCGATGTGCTCGGTGACCATGTCGGCGAGCTCGCCGGCGAGCTGCTCGGACCACTGCCCGAGGTGCGCGAAGTCGGTCTCCCCGAGGCGCACGACGTAGACGTTGGGCGCCAGCACGCGGCCCTCGCCCACGATCGACCGCTGCTCGTCGGCCTCCCGCTGCAGGGCCTTGGCGATCTCGGCCGGGTGCACCTTGCCCTTGAAGAGACGGGCGAACGCCAGGCCGACCATGCCTTCGAGACGACGCTCGAAGCGCTGCAGCACACCCACAGTCGCTCCCTTGCGCTCGACGGACGTCCCCCTGTGCCACCCGTGATCGTAGCCGGGCGGAACGTGGCTGACCGCTTCGGAAGCCCGCGACGCCCCGAGGCTCGTTCTCGGACACGGCGACGGACCGGGCGACGGGCACGGCGACGAACAGGGCGACGATGAACCCCTCGACGGGGGTGCGGCCCCCGGCTGCTAATGTCTTCCCTCGCCAGGGCAAGTGGCGGAATGGCAGACGCGCACGGTTCAGGTCCGTGTGTCCGAAAGGACGTGGGGGTTCAACTCCCCCCTTGCCCACACACACAACACGCATCCGGCAGTCCCGGAGCCCGGTCGGCGGATGGTCGGCCCGCCCGTGGATGCCGCGATCCTCCCGGACCTCACGCAGGCAGGCTCCGGTCGGCGTCTCCCCGGGCCGCACGCCGCCCGGCCGGGTCAGGCGGGTGCCGGGTGGAGGCCCGTCCCGGCCTCCGCGCGCAGCTGCTCCCTCAGCGCGGCCGGTGTCATGGGCCGGCCGAACAGGTAGCCCTGGGCGCGCTCGCAGCCCATGCTCCGCAGGGCGTGCACCTGGCCGGCCGTCTCGACGCCCTCGGCCACGACCCGGAGCCCGAGCCCGTGCCCGAGCCCGACGATCCCGGCGACGAACGGGGAGGCTGCGTCGTCGGTGAGGCCGGCGGTGAAGGCCCGGTCGACCTTCATCTCGGTGACCGGCAGCCGGTGCAGCTGGGCCAGCGAGGAGTAGCCGGTGCCGAAGTCGTCCACGGAGATGCCGACGCCGAGCGCGCGCAGGTGCTCCAGGTGCCCGTGCCGGGTGGCGACCTCGGACAGCACCTGGCTCTCGGTCACCTCCAGGGTCAACCGGTCGCCGGGCAGGCCGGCCTCCTCGAGCACTCCGCGGACCGTCGCGGTGAACCCGGGGTCGTTGAGCTGGACGGCGGAGACGTTGACGGCCACCTCGAGGTCCACCCCGTCAGCACGCCAGGCCGCGACCGTGCGGCAGGCATCGAGCAGGACGTACCTGCCGATCTCGCCGATCAGGCCGCTCGCCTCCGCGACGGGCACGAAGACGTCGGGCCGCACCGGGCCGAGGGCGGGGTGGTTCCAGCGGGCCAGCGCCTCCACGGCCACGATGCGGCCGCTGGCGAGGTCGATCTGCGGCTGCAGGTGCACGGCGATCTCGCCGCGGCGGACCGCTCCGTGCAGGTCGGTCTCCAGCCGCAGCCGCTGCCGCGCCTGCTCGTCGTCCTCCACCTGGTCCAGGCTGCCGGTCTTGGACCGGTGCATGTCCTCGACGGCACGCTGCACCAGTTCCTGCGCCGCCCGGCGGGCGTCGTCCTCGGGCATTCCCGACGGGGGCTCGAGGACGGCCACGCCGACGGCCAGGTCCACGAAGACCTCCTGCTCGTCCACACGGAGGGGCTGGGACAGTGCCCGGTGGATGCGCTCGGCCACCTCCCGGGCGCTTGGGTCGGCCGTGCCCGGCAGCAGGACGGCGAACTCGTCGCCGCTGTAGCGGGACACCGTGTCCTGGTCGCGGACGACCGACCGCAGCCGGCGGGCGACCTCGCGGAGGACCTCGTCGCCGCATGCGTGCCCGAGGCTGTCGTTCACGCGCTTGAGGCGGTCGATGTCGCAGAAGAGCAGCGCGACGGGACCATCGGGGGGCGCGGTCCCGGCCAGCGCCTTCCGGACGGACCTCTCGAGGAGCGCGCGGTTCGCCAGGCCGGTGAGCGGGTCGTGGTCGGCCCGGTGCCGGATCTCGTCGAGCAGGTGGGTGTTGTCCAGTGCCACGCCGGCCAGCCCGGCCAGCCCCCACATCCGCTCGGTGGTCGCCTCGCCCAGGCCGACCGGGGGCGGCTCGCCGACCCAGTAGGCGAGGACGATCCCGACGAGCCGGTCGCCGACCTTGATGGGCACGCCGCCCATCGCCGTGACGCCGAACTCGGCGAGCACATGGTCGGCCCAGGCGGAGCTCGACCGGTCGACGAGCATGGGCGAGCCGACGGCGATGAGCTCGCGCAGCTCGGGGCTGTCGTCGGTGCGGGTGACGAACCCGGCCGCGCGTTCGGCCAGCTCCTCCGGCCAGCCGCTCAGCCCGGCGATCCAGACGGAGCTGAGCCCCGGCTCCCACAGCGCCACTGCGGCACGCTCGGCGCCGCAGAGGGCGGGAACGGCGTCCGCCACCGTCTGCGCGATCTCCCGCGCCTCGCGGCGACCGGCCAGCGAGCGGGCCACCGCGAGCAGCAGCCGCGCGGTCTCCTCCTGCTGCCGTGCCTCGGCCAGGGTGGTCGTCATCTCGATCGCGGCGGCCGCGTGCCGGGCATAGGCGGTGAGCAGCTCGACGTCGCCCGGGAAGGTCTGCTGCCCGGGCCAGGCGACGACGGCGAGCACCCCGTAGTCCCGGGTCGCCGAGGTGACCGGCACACCCAGGACCGACATGCCGCCGAGCTCGTGGCAGCCGGCCTCCAGGTGGGCGCCGGTCAGCGCAGCCAGGACCGACGCTCCCGTACCTCGCGTGCGCACGTGCCGCCCACCGTGCGGCAGCCGGACGTCGAGCAGGTAGCCCGGCGCGTGCACCGTCCGGTCGACGCGGCTGGCGACGCGGTCCAGCGTGTCCTCGAGGGAGTCCCCCCGGACCAGGTCCGTCGCCACCTGCTGGAGTTCGCGCAGGCGGTCCTCCGCAGCTGCCGTCCCGTGCTCCGCTGCCGTCCCGTACCCGGCGGGCGCCGGGCGGCGCGACAGCCACCGCCGCCAGCGAGGGAACGTGCCGTGCTCCTGCCAGGTCACGGTGTACGTGCACTCCGAGGCGCCGTCGACCTGGCAGGACCAGTGCTCGACGACGGCAGGGCGCAGCCCGAAGAGCACCGGGGCCTGCCGGAGCATGCCGATGTTGTAGTCGCAGTCCACGCGGCTCGGGTGGTGCGGGGGGAGGACGCGCCAGGTGAGCTCGGCCGCGCCCCGGCCCGCGGACACGCAGCGGAACACCGCGGCACTGTCCAGGCGGGTGGAGAGGCGCGAGACCTGCCGCAGGACTCCGGCGGGGGAGCCGAAAGCGGTGACCACCCGGCGCAGCGCCGCGACGGCGGGATCCGCGACTGCGGCCGTGCCGAGCGTCAGGCCGAGCCGGGCGTTCCCGAGTTCCTGCACGGCGGCGTCGAAGAGCCGGATCTTGACCGGGTACGGGATCCGGCCGCGCAGGCCGAGCAGCTGGGAGCGCTGCCCGGCCAGGCCGGCGGCGTCGAGCACCCGCTGGACGGCGGAGTCCCCGCCCTGCTCGGCCACGACCCGCAGCAGCAGCCGGGTGGTGACCGTGGAGGTACCCGCCAGCGCCTTCTGCTCGTCCACGGTGCTCCTGTCACGTACGGCCCGGGGCCCGGGCGCTCCCGACATGTATCGGTCGATCCGGTTTCGGGTTGAGCGGGTGGCGGGCCCCTCCCTCGCACGAGGTGTGGAGGAAGAGCTCCGGTCGGATCGCCTGTTCCTGCCGGAGACCCTCGGGCTGCGGGTGTGTGAGGGTGGTCCGACGGCACCGCGGCAGCTGGTGGGCACCCGCCGGCCGCCCGCCACCCGGAGGGAGCCCCATGCGCATCCGCACGCTCGCCGTGGTTGCCGTCGCGTCCGCTCTCCCGTTCGGCCTGACCGCGTGCGGGGGTCCCGGCGTGGAGGACTTCTGCGAGCAGTACGAGGCGATCGGCCGGGCCGAGGTGTCCGACGGGGCGGAGATCAGGAACGAGCTGGAGGAGCTGGCCGACTCGGTGCCCGACGACGCAGGCGGCGACGTCCAGCAGGCGGCGGACCTCCTGGCCGACGACTTCCCGGAGGACGGCGACCTGGCGCGGGCGGTCGAGAGCGGGGACGTCGGCGAGGAGGAGGCGAACGAGTTCGCCGCCGCCGTGGAGACCATCGCCTCCTACGGCGACGAGAACTGCGGAAGCTGAGCGACGGCCGCGGCCTGGTCGCATGTGGTGAGCTGGACGCATGTCCGACACCTGGCCTCCCACGGCTCCGGCCGAGGTCGAGCTGACCGCCGGCGACGCCGTCCTCGTCGTCGACCTGCGCGGCGGAACGCTGCGCCGGCTCGCCGTCGGGAGCTGGGAGGTGCTCGACGGATACCCCGCCGGGGCCGTGCTGCAGGGGTGGCGGGGCGCGGTCCTGCTTCCCTGGCCCAACCGGATCCGCGACGGCCGGTGGACCTGGCACGGCGAGGAGCTGCAGCTCGACGTCCAGTCGCCGGAGGAGCCGCACGCTCTCCACGGCCTGGTGTCCTGGCAGCCCTGGACCGTGCTCGATCGTGCGGACCGGTCCGTCACGGTGGGCACGACGCTGGAACCGCACCCCGGGTACCCCTTCCGGCTGCAGGCCGCCGTCGACCACGTGCTCGACGCCGGCCGGCTGACGTCGACCGTCCGCGTCCGGAACCCGGGGGAGCGGGCGGCCCCCTTCGGCGCCGGGGTCCATCCCTACCTCTCGGTCGGCGCCACCGCGGACGGCGGCATCGGCGACGCCGAGCTGCTGCTGCCGGCCCGGACGGAGCTGGTGCTCGACGGGAGCCTGCCCACGGGGGAGCGGCGGGCCTTCGACGGCACGATCGGGCGGATCGGCGACCGCGCGTTCGACATCCCCCTCACCGATCTCGACCGCGACGCCGACGGCTGGGCCCGCGTGCGGCTGGCCGGCGCCGCGGGGGAGCTGGAGATGGGTGTCGACGGTGCCTGGCCGTGGCTGCAGGTGTTCAGCGGGGACGCTCTCCCGTCGGGGCAGCGGCGGCGGAGTCTCGCCGTCGAGCCGATGACCTGCCCGCCCGACGCGCTCGCCGACGGCACCGATCTGGTCGTCCTCGAGCCGGGCCAGGAGTGGGCCGGCACGTGGACGCTGTCCTGGAGCCCGGCGGGCTGACGTGCGGGTGCTCGAGCTGTGGCGCTATCCGGTGAAGTCGCTGCAGGGCGAGCGCCTGAGCCGGACGCCGGTCGGCCCGCTGGGCATCCCCGGTGACCGGCGCTGGGCCCTGTTCGACCGCGACTCCGGGCGGGGCCTGACCGCGCGGCGGGATCCGGATCTGCTGCTCGCCGCGGCCCGGATCCGCGCGGACGGCGACGTGGAGGTGGTGCTGCCCGACGGAGCGGTGGCCGCCGGTCCCGTCGAGATCCCTGCCGTGGTCTCCGCCTGGCTCGGCCGCCGCGTCGAGCTCCGCGAGGCCGGGGAGGACGGCGCGGTGCCCGTCCACGAGACCCCGGCCGACGAGGAGGTGCCCGATCCCGCCGAGTGGTTGCGGTGGGAAGGCGCCTCCGGCCCCTTCCACGACAGCCCCCGGATCCGCCTGTCGCTGGTCTCCACCGGCACGCTCGGCACCTGGGACCGTCGACGGTTCCGCGCCAACGTGGTCCTGGCGGGCGCGGGGGAGGAGCAGCTCGAGGGGCGGCAGGCCCGGCTCGGCACTGCGCTGCTGGAACTCGGGCGGCCGATCGACCGCTGTGTCATGACCACCCGCCCGCAGCCCGGCGGCATCGCCCGGGACACGTCGGTGCTGAAGACGATCCACCGGGAGCGGAACGGCCTGCTCGCCGTCCGTGCGGCCGTGCTCGAACCGGGCGCCGTCCGGGTCGGCGACGCGCTCGTGCCGGCCTGACGGGAGACTGGACCGCGTGCGCACCATCGACCTGCGTCCCGGCGAGGACAGCATCCGGCTGGGCCAGCTGCTCAAGCTCGTCGACGCCGTTCCCACCGGCGCCCAGGTGAAGGACGTGCTGCTCTCCGGGGCGGTCACCGTGAACGGCGAGCCCGAGGAGCGCCGGGGGCGGCAGCTGCGCTCGGGCGACGTCGTGGCCGTCGAGGGCCACGGGACCGTCCGGATCGGGTGAGGACCCCTGCCCCCACCGCTCGCGGCGGGCTCCTGCAGGGGCCGCGTGGCACGCTCACGACGTGACAAGCACGCCGCTCGCATCCCGGTTGCGGGGCTTCGGGACGACGGTCTTCGCCGAGATGAGCGCGCTGGCCGTGCGCACCGGCTCGGTCAACCTCGGGCAGGGCTTTCCTGACTACCCCGGCCCCGCCGCGGTCCTCGACGTCGCGCGCGCCGCGATCGGCACGGGCGCCGACCAGTACCCGCCAGGGCCGGGCACGCCCGCGCTGCGCGCCGCCGTCGCCGAGCACTCCGCGCGGTTCTCCGGGCTCGGATACGACCCCGACACCGAGGTGCTGGTCACCGCGGGCGCCACCGAGGCGCTGGCCGCGGCCATGCTCGGACTGCTCGAGCCCGGCGACGAGGTCCTCGTGTTCGAGCCCCTCTACGACAGCTACAGCGCGTCGGTGGCCATGGCCGGAGGTGTGGTCCGGCCGGTACCGCTGCACCCTCCCGCCGGCGGCGACGGGGCGTGGACCTTCGACGAGGCCGAGCTGCGGGCCGCGCTCACGCCGCGCACCCGGTTGCTGCTGCTCAACACGCCGCACAACCCCACGGGCAAGGTCTTCGCCCCGGCCGAGCTCGCCGTCCTCGCGGGCCTGGCCCAGGAGCACGATCTCACCGTGCTCACCGACGAGGTGTACGAGCACCTGGTCTTCGACGGCGCCCGGCACGTCTCCCTCGCCACGCTGCCGGGCATGCGCGAGCGCACTCTCGTCGTCTCCAGTGCGGGCAAGACCTTCAACGTGACGGGCTGGAAGGTCGGCTGGATCTGCGGTCCCGCGCCGCTGGTGGCCGCCGTCCGCACGGCCAAGCAGTTCCTCACCTACGTCAACGCCGGGCCCCTCCAGCCCGCCGTCGCCGTGGGGCTGCGGATGCCCGGGGAGTACTTCGCCGGTGTCGCGCACGACCTCCAGCGCCGGCGCGACGTCCTGGTCACCGGCCTGCGCCAGGCAGGCCTGCCGGTGGTCAGCCCGGAGGCGACCTACTTCGCGACCGTCGACGTCCGTCCCGTCCGTGCCGACGGCGACGGCCTGGCCTTCTGCCGGGAGCTGCCCGGACGGATCGGCGTCGTGGCCATCCCGACCGTGGTGTTCTACACCCCGGAGCACACCGACCTGGGGCGCCACCTGGTGCGGTTCGCGTTCTGCAAGAGCGATGCGGTGCTCGCCGATGCGGTCGAGCGGCTGAGGAGGCTGGCGTGAAGGTGGCGGCGGTGCAGCACGACATCGTCTGGGAGGACCGGCAGGCCACCTTCGCCCGGCTCGCGCCCCAGGTGGCCCGGGCTGCCGCCGCCGGCGCCGAGCTGGTCCTGCTCAGCGAGACCTTCTCCACCGGGTTCTCCATGACGCCCGGCATCGGTGAGCCCGAGGACGGGCCATCGGCCGCGTTCCTCGCCGGGCAGGCGGCCGAGCACGGCGTGTGGGTGGGCGGGAGCTGCCCGGAGATCGCGCCGGACGCCGGCGGGGGAGCAGTAGCGCTGCCCTACAACTCCTTCGTGCTGGCCGGTCCCGACGGCACCGTGCACCGCTACCGGAAGCTGCACCCGTTCACCCACGGCGGCGAGCACGAGCGCTTCCGGGCCGGCGACGGGCCGGTCACGGTGACCGTCGACGGCGTCCGGATCACGCCGTTCATCTGCTACGACCTGCGTTTCGCCGACGTCTTCTGGCAAGCCGCCCGGGACACCGACCTGTACGTCGTGGTGGCCAACTGGCCGGCCGCCCGGCGGCTGCACTGGCAGGCGCTCCTGCAGGCACGGGCCATCGAGAACCAGGCCTACGTGGTCGGCTGCAACCGGGTCGGCACCGCCGGGGACGGCACGGAGCACGCCGGGGACAGCCGGATCGTCAGCCCCACGGGTGAGCTGCTGGCCACGGCGGCAGGGATCGAGACGATCCTGCTGGCCGACGTCGACCCCGCCGAGGTGGCCGCCACGCGCGACCGGTTCCGCTTCCTCGCCGACCGCCGCGGCTGACCCGGCGGGTCAGACGGCGTCGTCCGGGGTGACGGGGTCGTGGTCCACGACGACCTGCTCGCGCCGCACCTGCCCCGTGACCGTCTCCTGCTCGGTGACCAGTTCGGTGCGCAGGCGCACCCGCTCCACCGGTACCACCTCGACGCCCACGACCGGGCGCTCGGTGTGCAGCACGATCTCCTCCGGCAGTGACGAGGACCGGGCGGTGTCCAGAGCCGCTCCGTCCTCGGCGTCCAGGGGCACCTCCTCGATCCGGATCTCCTCCCGCCGGATCGGCACGGTCACCTGCACCTCCTCGGTGACCACGTACTTGACCACCCGGACACGTCGGACGGGCACGCGCTCGGTGCTCACCGCCAGGCGTTCCTCGCTGCGGGTCATGGCGCCGTCGGTGCTCGCGGGTGCGGCGCGCCCGGCCCGATCCGGCTCGGGTACCGGCGGCGTCGCCGGAAGGGCGACGGTGTCCGTCGCGGATCCGGTGTTCCCGCCCTCCACCGGCGCGGAGGAAACGGCCTCGGCCAGTCCGTAGTGACGGCGCAGCTCGGCTTCCTCGCCGGGGTCGAGGTGGTTCCCGCTGGGGGCCGGAGCGCTCCTCACCGCGTCGGCGGTGACCGGGAGCTGCAGGCGGCCGTCGTGCCAGCTCGCCTCGCTCGCGGGGACGATCGAGTGCCGGGTGCCGAACAGACCGGTGGTGACGGCGACCCAGGTGGGCTCGCCGGTCCGGTCGTCGACGAAGAAGTGCTGCACCGTGCCCAGCTTGTCGCCCCCGTTGCCGTAGGCGGTGCTGCCGATGGCGGCGGTCACCTCGCTCTGGCTCAACATGGCCGCTCCTTCCCGGGGGCGCCCTCCGATGGACGCAGTACCCGGAGCGTTCCCCGGGCGGCGGCCCGGTGAACATGGCCGGCCGCGAGTCAGGCGGGCGGGAGCACCAGGTCGACGACGACCGAGCGGTGGTCACTGCCGCGCACGGGCACGAACGAGCACCCGGCGACCGCCAGCCGTGGATCGACGAGGACGTGGTCCAGGGCGAGCCGGGGGAGGCGCAGCCGCAGGGGCCGCCAGGTCCACTCGGCACCCCGGCCCTGCGCCCGGGCGGCGTCCCGGTACCCCCGGCGGACGACCGCGCGCAGCGCGCCGTGGTCGGGCGTGGCGTTGAAGTCCCCGGCCAGCACCCGCAGCGCCTCCGGCACCGGGCCGGGCAGCCGCGCCAGGTCACCGGTCCAGGCCCGCACGGCTCCAGGGGAGAGGGCAGGTGGCGCGGTGTGCACCGCCACCAGTTCCACCGGGGGGCCGGACGCGCGAGACACCCGCGCCGAGGGCTGTTCGAACGTCCCGGGCACCGCGGCCCGCCGGTCCAGGGGGAGCCGGCTCCACACGGCGCCGGAGGCCGAGGGCACGGCGCCCGGGCGCGCGGGGATCACGTGGGCGTGGGGCAGCAGCCGGTCCAGGCCGGCATCGTGCAGCCGGCGCTCGGCGTCGGGCGTGAGCTCCTGGACGGCGAGCAGGTCGACGTCGTGCCGGCGGACGAGCTCCACGACGGACGCGGCCGGCACCAGGCCCTTGCGCAGGCTGACCGTGGCGATGCGCAGCCGCTCTCCGCCGTCCGGAAGCACGGGGGCGGGCGTGCCGCGGTTGCCCCGTACGGCGCCGGTGAGCACCGCGCCCGCCAGCGCGGCCAGGAGCGTGCCGCCGGCGGACCGCGCCGCCGCTGCCGCGGCCACGGGCAGGACGGAGCTCGCTGCCGCGTAGGGGGTGAACGCCACGACCGGCACGAGCGGAAAACCGCGGTCCCCGCCGGTCGCGCGCAGCGCCGCCCAGGCCGCCCACGGCACCGCCGCCACCATGCCCCACCCCTCGCGGCGGCTGCGCTGCTGGGACATGTCCGGCAACGTACAGCGGCGTGCGGAAGCGCGTCCCGGCGCCGCTGCCCTACGGTCGGCCGGTGGTCACCGAGCAGCTCGAGGTCGAGCGGAAGTTCGACGTCGGACCCGCCTTCGTCGTTCCCCCGCTCGACGGCGTACCGGGCGTCGCGTCGGCCGGGCCGCCGGTTCCCCACCACCTGGAGGCGACCTATCACGACACCGCGGACCTGCGGCTGGTCCGCGCACGGGTGACCCTGCGGCGGCGCACCGGTGGCCCCGACGAGGGCTGGCACCTGAAGCTCCCCGCCGGAGCAGCCCGCCGCGAGCTGCACCTGCCGCTGGGCGCTGCGGCCACGGGGCCACCGGAGGAGCTGCTGACCGCGGTCGCCGGTCTCCTGGGCGGGGCTGCGGTCCTCCCGGTCGTGACGCTCCGCACCCGACGGGTGGTCACCTGGCTCCGCGATGCCGCCGGCCGGGTGCTCGCCGAGCTCGCCGACGACACGGTCGAGGCGACGGTGCTCCCCGCTGCGACCGGCAACGGGCCGGAACGGCGCTCGTGGCGGGAGGTCGAGGTGGAGCTGGTCGAGGGGGAGGAGCCGTTGCTGGCGGCTGTCGGGGACGTGCTGGTCGCCGCGGGTGCCACACCGTCCCCGCGGGCCTCGAAGCTCGCCTTCGCGCTGGCCGGGCGGCTCGCGGCAGACCCGCCGGGCTGATCGGCACCGGGCACGTCCCGCCGGGCCGCGTCGTCCTCCGGCAGCACGGGCGGGCACCATGGCGGGGTCCGTCGCTCCCCGAGGCCTGGAGGCCGTCCTGTCCGTCGTCGCCCTCCTGGGTTTCGGCACCGTCGTCCTGCTCGCCATGGGCCTTCTGCACGCCTACCTGTGGTTCCGGCTGGTGCGGAGCACCACCGAGCCGGGCCGGCTGCGCCGGCGACTGACCTGGCTGACCGTCTTCCTGACCTTCCTCCCGGTGCTGGCCGTGGTGCTGCGCGGGGTGCTGCCCATGAACACCGCTGCCCCGCTCAGCTGGATCGGCTTCAGCTGGCTCGGCATCGCCTTCTACGCGTTCCTGTCCCTCCTCGTCCTGGAGCCGGTCCGCGCGGTCGGACGGCTGATGATCAGCAAGCGCGCGGATGGACGGGTCGTCCCGAGTGGGTCCCGGAGGGGTCCGCGCAGGGACGACGCAGCGGCTCAGCCCGACGGGGGAACGGCACCTGGCCGCGGTGCCGTCCGGCCGGACGGCGGTTTCACGGCCCGCAGTGCCGTCCGGCAGGACGGCGGTGTGATCGACCGCGATGTCGCAGCGGACGTGCCGGACCGCTCACGGCGGCTCTTCCTCGCGCGCGGACTGGCCGTCACCGCGGGCGCGGTGGCGCTGGGCACCGCCGGAACGGGTGCGTACCTCGCCAACAGCGCGCCCGTGGTCCGGCGGGTCCCCATCACGCTGTCCCGGCTGGATCCCGCCCTGGACGGGCTCAGGATCGTCACCTTCTCCGACGGCCACCTCTCGTCCACCTACGGCGGCCGCCGGTTCGAGCGGCTGGTGGAGATGGTCAACGAGCAGCGGCCCGACGTGGTCGCGATCGTCGGTGACCTGGTCGACGACGACGTGGAAGCACTGCGCGAGGACGTCGCGCCGCTGCGGGACCTGGTGAGCGAGCAGGGCGTCTTCTTCGTCACCGGCAACCACGAGTACTTCACCGACACCACCGGCTGGCTGCGGCACCTCCCCACCCTCGGCGTGGAGGTGCTGCGCAACGAGCGGGTACCGATCCGTCGGGGGGGTGCCTCCTTCGACCTCGCCGGCATCGACGACCGGACCGCCGCGGCCTCGGGCCTTCCCGGCCACGGTGCCGACCTCGGCGCTGCCCTGGACGGCCGGGACGAGGGGACACCGGTGGTGCTGCTGGCCCACCAGCCCTTCATGGTCGGCCAGGCGGCGCAGGCAGGGGTGGACCTGCAGCTGTCGGGCCACACGCACGGCGGGCAGCTGTGGCCTTTCGACTACGCCATCCGCCTGGACCAGCCGGCCGTCGAGGGGCTCTCCCGGCACGGGGACACCCAGCTGTACGTCACGTCCGGAGCAGGCTTCTGGGGACCGCCGATGCGGATCGGTGCCCGTCCGGAGATCACCGTCGTGGAGCTGCGCTCACCCGGTCGGTGAGGATCGCCCTCAGGCCGCCTCGAGCGCGTCGAAGGCCGCTTCGACGCAGGCCACGAGCGCGCGCTCCCCGCGGCTGTCGGCCCACAGCAGCAGGCCGGCCGTGTAGGCGGAGAGGTAGGCACCGGCGATGACCGTGTCGGTCGGTCCGATCGGCTGCCCGCTGGTCCTGGCGAGGCTCTCCAGCACCATGGCGGCCGTGGCGCGCTCGAACTCCGCTGCCCGGTGCCGCAGCGCCGGCGTGGAGGCGATCACCTGCCAGCGCGCGGACAGCTCGGCCTCGGCTTCGCCCTCGATACCGGCGATCATCTGCACCGCCGACCGGCGGATCCGCTGTCCCAGCGGCAGCTCCGCCGGCTGGTCGGCGAGCAGCGAAGCGGTCTCCTCCGGGCTGGGGAGCCGCATGATCACGTGCTCCTTGCTCGGGTAGTGCGCGTAGAACGTGGGCACGGAGACGCCGGCTGCCGCCGCGATCTGACCGATGCCCACCACGTCGAAGCCATGCTCCTGGAACAGCTCCAGCGCGGCCTCGAGGATCCGCCGGTGGGTCGCCTCCCACCTGCGGCTCCGTCTCTCCGGCAGGCTCGACACGAGGCGTGTGCGCTCGTCGCGATGCCCCGTCCCGTGCTGCTGCGAGCGGGTCGTCCCCCTCACGGGAGTCGGGCGGCCGGGGAGGCTCATCCGGTGAAGGCCCCCCGCTCCGCCAGCCGCGAGGAGGGAACGGTCTTCAGCCGGGCCACC
Source organism: Blastococcus sp. (assembly GCA_035629195.1). GTDB lineage: Bacteria > Actinomycetota > Actinomycetes > Mycobacteriales > Geodermatophilaceae > Blastococcus. The sequence continues at coordinate 25,818 of DASPIH010000102.1, forward strand.
GCCTGTGCCAGCGGCACCAGCTCGATCTCGCTGCCCCGGAGAGCCACCATCTGCCCGTGCTGCCCCTCGTGGGCGGCCGTCGCGGCGTGCAGGCCGAACCGGGTGGCCAGCACGCGGTCGAACGAGGTCGGGGTGCCGCCGCGCTGCACGTGCCCGAGCACCGTCGTCCGGACCTCCTTCCCGGTGCGTCGCTCCAGCTCGTCGCCCAGCTGCTGCGCGACGCCGGTGAACCGGCGGTGCCCGTACTGGTCGATCCCGCCGTCCCGCAGCGACATGGTCCCGGGCCGGGGTGTCGCTCCTTCGGCGACGACGCCGATGACGTGGGAGTCCCCGCGCTCGAAGCGGGCCGTGACCAGCCGGCAGACCTCGTCGACGTCGAACGGCTCCTCCGGGACGAGCGTGACGTGGGCGCCGGCCGCCAGGCCCGCGTGCAGCGCGATCCACCCGGCGTGGCGGCCCATGACCTCGACGAGGAGCACCCGCTGATGCGACTCGGCGGTCGTGTGCAGCCGGTCGATCATCTCGGTGGCGATGCTGACCGCGGTGTCGAAGCCGAAGGTGAGGTCCGTGCAGTCGATGTCGTTGTCGATCGTCTTCGGAACGCCCACGACCGGGACACCGGCTTCCGACAGCATGGAGGCGGCGGTGAGCGTGCCCTCCCCGCCGATGGGGATCAGGACGTCGATACCGTGCGCCGCGAGGACGGCGCGCATCCGCTCCAGCCCGTCGTGCAGCACCGTCGGAGCCACCCGGGCGGAACCCAGCGTGGTGCCGCCCCGGGTCAGCAGCCCGTCGACGGCGCCGACGTCCAGAGGGGTCGTCCGGTCCTCGAGAAGACCACGCCAGCCGTCGCGGAAGCCGACCACGTCACTGCCGTAGTGGTTCACAGCCGTGCGGACGACGGATCGGATCACCGCGTTGAGTCCGGGGCAGTCACCCCCACCGGTGAGAACTCCGATGCGCACCCGCGCCCCCTTCGGTCCGGAAGCCGCCACCATACGTCATGACGTCCTGATGTTCTCCGGACACGCCGGAGCGTGGCACCCGCAGGCGTGGCGTCTCATACGACATGACGACCAGACGTCTCGTCTGGCAGTACCTTTGCCGCGTGGTGAGCCCCGTCCCCGGACCGAAGTACCTGTCGGTCCGGGAGCATCTCCGGCGCCGGGTCGCCGCCCTGCCCGAGCTCACGCTGCTCCCGCCGGAGCCGGTGCTCTGCGCCGAGTACGGCGTCAGCCGCATCACGCTGCGCCGCGCGGTCGACGGGCTGGTCGCCGACGGGCACCTCGTCCGCGAGCAGGGCCGTGGCACCTACGTGACCAGGCCGGCCATACGGCACGAGTACCGCGAGAGCTTCGTGCACCGCATCGCCGGCTGGAGCTCGGTCATGACCGAGCAGGGGGCGCAGGTGGGCACGACGGTGCTCACCCAGCGCGTCGTCCCCGTGCCGGCCGCCGTCGCCACCGAGCTGCGGTTGGATCTCACGGCGGACGTCGTCGAGCTCGTGCGGCTGCGGAGCGTCGACGGAGTCCCCAACCACGTCGCGCACAGCTTCCTGCCCGAGAAGCTCTATCCCGCTACCGCCGACGCGGACTTCGGCGAAGGCTCGCTGTACGACTTCCTCCGCCGTGAGTACGGCGCGGATCTGGCGCATGCGCGGATCGTCGTCGACGTCGGTACCGCCGCCCCCGACGAGGCCGAGCTGCTGCACGTCGTCGCCGGCTCGCCGCTGCTCGTGGTGCGGACCACCGTGCGGGACAGCGACGGGTCGCCGCTGCTGCACAGCTTCTCGCGGCTGCGCCCGGACGTCAGCCAGGTCGAGTTCGAGGTCTCGGTGGGAGGGCGCTGATGTCGACGACCACGGCCACGGGCAGCCGGGACGTCCCGCAGGACCCGGAAGAGGTGTGGCGGGCGCTTGCGGTCCTCGAGCCCTACTGCTCGGTGTGCGACGTCTCCTACCTCTTCGAGGGTGCGCCGGGGGGCCCGCGTCTGGGCACGACGTTCGTCTGCGCACCCGGCCGGCTCGACGGGACACCCGCCGCCGGGGCGCCCCGGGGCGAGATCGTCGAGTGGGATCCCCCGCGGCTGGTCGCCACCCGGCTGCGCCTGACGCCGGAGACCTGGACCACGCGGATCGAGCTGCGGGCGGCGCCCGCCGGTGGCACCCGGGTGACCATGACGGTCACGCACGAGCCGGCCGGTGGCGGCCGGCTCGTGCGGCGACTCCAGCGCAGCGGGCTGCGACGGCTGGTCCAGCGCACCGTCGACGCCGAACTGGCCAAGGTGCCCGCCCACGTGGACCGCGTCGCCCGATCCGCCTGACGCGGTCGCCCCCGATCGGGGGACCCGTGCATCAGAGATCGACTTCGCGGGTACGGAGTCCGCCGTGCCCCGGCGGCACACCCGGCAACGTGCCGGGAGCGTGCACTCCGGGCGGGCTTCGAGGAGATTTGCTATGGAGATCATCGGTTTGATCATCGCGGGGCTCATCATCGGCCTGCTGGGGAAGTTCGCCGCCCCCGGCGCGCGCGACAACACGCCCCTCTGGCTGACGGTGCTGTGCGGCATCGGCGGGGTGCTCATCGGGTACTACGTGAGCGGCGCGCTGGGGGTGGCGGCGACTCCCGGCATCGACTGGATGCGGTGGATCATCTCCATCATCGTCGCGGCGGTGCTGGTGGTGGCGGCGTCCACGCTCACCGGCCGCAACAACCGCGCCGTCCGCTGAGCCCCGGCCCCGGGGAGACGGTCGAGGTCAGACCTCGACCGTCTCCCCGGTGGCCAGCCGGCTGAAGGGGGTCGGGGTCTTCGGGCCCCGCCCCACCAGCCCCCCGATGACGGCGAACCCGGCCTCGTTGAGCAGCCCGTCGTGCACCGAGTAGGCCTGGTCGGCGTGGACCTCCCGCACGTAGTCGATGACCTCGCCCGTCCGGGACCACGGCGCGTGCAGCGGCAGCAGGAGGGTGGTCACGGGCGCCTCCGGCACCGTGAAGGCGTCGCCCGGGTGGAACACCCGCCCGTCGACGAGGAAGCCGATGTTGGCGACCCGGGGGATGTCGGGGTGGAGATCCGCGTGCAGCTCCCCGTGGACCGACACCTCGAACCCGGCGGCCGTCACGACGTCGCCGTGCCCCACCACGTGCACCCGGGAGCCGGAGCCCTCGAGCTGCGCGGCGACCGAGGTGTTCGTCCACACCTCCAGCTCGGGTGAGGCCTCCAGCGCGCTCTTCAGCTGGTCGGCGACGAAGTGGTCCGCGTGCTCGTGCGTGACCAGCACCGCAGTGGCGCCCTCGAGGGCCGACGGGTCGGTGAAGGCTCCGGGATCGATGACGAGGCGCCGCTCACCGTCGGAGAGGACGACGCAGGCATGCCCATGCTTGGTGAGGTTCATGCCTGCATCCTGCACCCGGCCTCGTCGGCGCGTGCCACCTGGTCGGCCCACCCCCTCGGGGTGAGACGTGGCCGGCCGGTGGTCACCGTCGTCCGCCGTCCTGCCGACTCCATCCGCATGATGCTGCAGACCACCGTCCACGCCGCCGCCCGAAGCCGCGCCCACGGTCCCACCGCCGCGCTCTGGCACGCCGTCGAGCTGCACCGGCCCTCCGCCGAGCTCGACGGCGCCTGCGAACTCACGGTCTGCGGCTCGCTGGCGCGCATCGTGCCGGAGGAGCCGTGGCCGCTCCGGACCGTCGACGTCTGCCCGGTCTGCGCCGTCCTCGCCCGCTGACGGTCGCCCGGGCGCCCCGCCGCGGATCCCGGCCGCGTCCCGTGCGGGTCAGTGCCCGGTGAAGACCGGCGGCCGCTTGGCGAGGAAGGCCTCGACCGCCTCGCGGTGGTCGGCGCTCTGCCCGACCTCCGCCTGCAGCCGCCCCTCGAGGGCGAGGGTGTCCTCCAGCGAGTCGGTCGCCGCGGTCGCCAGCACCGTCTTCACGGCGCGGTAGGCCAGGGTCGGGCCGGCGGCGAGCCGCCCGGCCAGGTTCCGCGCCTCGTCCATCACCCGTTCCGGTGCGACGACCCGGTGCACGAGTCCCCACTCGGCGGCCTGCTCGGCCAGGAACGGCTCGGGGAAGAGCAGCAGCTCCGCGGCCCGCGACCCGCCCACGCTGTGCACGAGGCGGGCGGCCACCGCCGAGTCGCTCGACAGGCCGATCCCGGTGAACGCGGTGGTGAACTTCGCGCCCGCCGCGGCCACCCGGATGTCGCCGGCCAGGGCCAGCCCCAGCCCGGCGCCGGCGCACGCGCCGTTGATGCCGACGACGACCGGGACCCGCAGCGCGGCCAGCGCCAGGACCAGCGGGTTGTACTCGCGCTCCACGACCGACAGGGGCGCCGGCGCGCCGCTCTGCATCTCGGCCATGTGCTCGCCCAGGTCCTGCCCGACGCAGAACGCGCGCCCGGTGCCGGTGAGCAGCACCGCGCGCACGGACTCGTCGGTGGCCACCGCCTCCACCGCCGCGAGCAAGGCCTGCCGGGAGGCATGGGTGAAGGCGGGCTGCAGCAGGGTCAGGACGGCGACGCCGCCGGCGTCCTCCCTGGTCACGGTGTCGGACATGGTCGTCCCGCCTCCGGTTCGCTCGGTGGACCGCGACGTCCGCCGTCTCTCCTCGTGCACCCTGCCACGGACCGGCGGCACCCCGCCGTGCCCGTTGCCGACCGGCTTCGTCCAGGTGCAGCGCAACCTGGGGACCGACCGCCTCGACGAGTACGTCCGGCACACGTCGTCCTCGGTCTTCGCGTGCCCGCCGGGAGTGCGCGATGCCTGGGTTGGTGGGGACACGCCCTGTTCCAGGGCTGAGCCGGACCGGGGGCAGTGGGCTGTGGCCCCGAGTGCACGGACAGCGATCGGCACGCCGTGGGCACAGCCGCGCCCGACGTCGCCGTCAGGACGGGTCGCCCGTTCGTGGACCATGGGCCGTCGGCATGTGTATGGCCCAACCGGAATGGACACATGCGTAGGTGCCGTATGGCACCCGGACTGCGATGGGCCCGCACAGGGGCGAGGAACGAGGAGTGGCCTCCGTGGTGGAACCAGGGCGCAGGTGCCTGGGAAACCGCTACGAGCTGCACCGGCTGATCGCCTCCGGCGGCATGGGCCAGGTGTGGCGCGGCCTGGACGTCGCCCTGCAGCGGCCGGTCGCCGTCAAGGTGCTCCGCAACGAGTACACGGGTGACCAGAGCTTCGTAGCCCGCTTCCGTGCCGAGGCCCAGCACGCCGCAGCGCTCAGCCATCCGCACATCGCCGCCGTCTTCGACTACGGCGAGGAGACCGCGCAGGACGGGTCGGGGGAGACTCTCGCCTATCTGGTGATGGAGCTCGTCGAGGGCGAGCCGCTGTCGGCGCTGCTGCACCGCGAGGGCGCCCTCCCCCTGGCCACGACGCTGTCGGTCCTGGGCCAGACGGCGTCGGCCCTCGCCGAGGCCCACCGCGCCGGCATGGTCCACCGCGACGTGAAGCCGGGCAACATCCTCGTCAGGCCCGACGGCGAGGTGAAGATCACCGACTTCGGGATCGCCTGGTCGGCGCGCAGCGTGGCCCTCACCCGCACCGGTCAGGTCATCGGCACCCCGCAGTACCTGTCCCCGGAGCAGGCGGAGGGCCGGCACGCCAGCCCGGCCAGCGACGTCTACGCGCTCGGCTTGATCGGGTACGAGTGCCTCACCGGCCATCCGGCGTTCGACGGTGACAACGCCGTCACGATCGCGCTCAAGCAGGTCCGGCAGGAGCCGGAGCCGCTTCCCGCGGAACTGCCTCCCGGGGTGCGGACCCTCATCGGCCGCGCCCTCGTCAAGGATCCGGCTGCGCGGTTCGCCGACGGCGCCGCCTTCGCCGACGCGATCTCCGCCGTGCAGGCCGGTCACGAGCTGCCCTCCGTCATGGCCACGGTCGTGGCCCCCCGGGTCGAGGGGGCGGTGTCGTCGGGCCGCTCCGGCCGCCGGGCGGGTGCATCCGGCTCCGGCGGCTCGCGGAGCAGGTCCCGGGTCAGGACGCCTCCGGCGGCTCGCCGGCGCAATCGCACCGCGGTCGTGCTGCTCCCGCTGCTCGGTTCCCTGGCCGGAGCCGGGATCACGGCTGCACTGCTGCAGTCGCTCACCCAGGACGCGCCGGTGTCCACCGCCGTGGCGGCCGAGCAGGAGATCAGCGGCAGCTTCGTGCTGGAGCAGGACGGCTACGTGGGCCGGCCGGTCGGCGAGGTCACCGACCGGTTGACGGCGCTCGGGTTGACGGTGACCGTGCGCGCGGAGGTCCGCGGCGACGTCGACCCGGACCTGGTGACCGCCGTGGAACCGGCCGGCCGCCAACTGCGCGCCGGTGACCAGGTCGTCGTGTACTACGCCGCCCCCGACCGGGAGCGGAGCTCCGGCCGGGGGGCGGCCGGGACCGTTGCAGCCGTCGGTCCGGTCGCCCCGAGGTCCGCGCCGCCTCCCGCGACGACGACGCCGTCGCAACCGACGACCACCGCGCCGGCGCCGTCGTCCACGCCCGCGTCCCCGACGACGAGCGACGAGCCGAGTGCGCCGCCGACGACGTCCGCGTCGCCGACCTCGCCATCCCCGTCGCCGACTCCCCGGGCCACGCGCACGCCTCCGAGGACGACGCCCTCGACCACGGTGTCCACGCCTCCCACCACGAGGAGCACGACCACGCCGCCCACCACGGCCCCCACGACCACGGCCCCCACGACCACGGCGTCGGCGCCCTCGTGACGGCTGCGGGACCTGCCGGTGCCTCGCTGCTGGGCGGCCGGTACGAACTGCTGACCCTGCTGGCCTCCGGCGGCATGGGCCAGGTCTGGCGTGGCCGCGACGTGCTGCTGCAGCGGCCGGTCGCGGTGAAGGTCCTGCGCAGCGAGTTCACCGGGAACGCCACCTTCCTGGCGCGATTCCGGGCCGAGGCGCAGCACACCGCCGTCCTCACGCACCCGAACATCGCCGCGCTCTTCGACTACGGCGAGACGTCCTCGGACGACGGCGAGCACCTGGCCTATCTGGTGATGGAGCTGGTCGAGGGCGAATCCCTCGCGCAGCTCCTGGACCGGAACGGTCGGCTCGGGGCCGCGCGCACGCTGGACGTCCTGGAGCAGGCCGCCGCGGGACTGGCGGCCGCGCACACTGCCGGGCTCGTGCACCGCGACGTCAAGCCGGGCAACGTGCTCGTCGGTGCGGACGGCACGGTGAAGATCACCGACTTCGGGATCGCCTGGTCGGCCGGCAGCGCCCCGCTGACCCAGACGGGCCAGGTGATCGGCACCGCGCACTACCTCGCGCCGGAGCAGGCCGCCGGCGAGAAGGCGGGCCCGGCCAGCGACGTCTACGCGCTCGGCATGATCGCCTACGAGTGCCTGGCGGGGCACCGGGCCTTCGACGGCGAGAACTCGGTGCAGATCGCCCTGCGGCACCTGCGCGAGGTGCCCGCTCCACTGCCCGGCGACGTCCCCGAGCCGGTGCGGACGCTCGTCGACCGGGCACTGCTGAAGGATCCCTCGGCGCGCTACCCCGACGGCGCGGCCTTCCGCGACGCGATCGGGGACGTGCGCGCGGGCCGCCCGCTGGCACCTGCACCGGTCGCGGCCGGCACGCGGCCGTTCCCGGCGGTGGGGCACCAGCCGCGCCGCTCTCTCCGGCGGCGCCTCGTGGCACCCCTGGCGGCGCTGGTCGCGGGGGTGGGGTTGGGGGTCGGCGCCCTGCAGGCGTGGGGCGACGCGCCGGCCGGTTCCGTCGCGCAGGCCGTGGCCGGAGCCGAGATCGTGCCGTCGGTCGTGGTCGACGCCGCGGACCTCGTCGGCCGTCCCGTGGACGCGGTGGAGGCCGAGCTGGTCGGCCGGGGGCTGGGTGTCCAGCGGGCGGCCCGGGAGACCTCAGGGGTGACGGCCGGTCTGGTCACCGAGGTGGGGCCCGTCGGAACCGTGACCCCGGGGACGGTGATCACCCTCACCTACGCGGTCGCGCCACCCGCTCCGCCTGCGGGCGCCTCCTCGGCTGCGCCCGTTCCTTCCTCCGCGCCCGTCCGAGCGCCTGCGCCCGTCCCGGTCCCCGTCCCGGTCCCTGCGCCTGTCCCTGTACCGGTCCCTGCGCCGGTCCCGGCTCCCGCGCCGGCTGTCGCGGTCGAGGCCCCGGTTGTCGCGGTCGAGGCGCCGGACACCGGTGCGAACGACGACCACCCCACGGCCGGGGGCGAGAACGGCGCCGCTCGCCGGAACGGCGACGGCGACGCCCCCGGCCAGGGCAACGGCAACGGCAACGGCGGACCGGGTGGCAACGGTCAGGGCAACGGACCCGGCAAGGGCAACGGCAACGGCAGGGGCGGCTGAGCACTCCCGAGCTGTCGCTCCGGCAGCGGAGTGCCGCGGCTCAGCCGGCGCGCCGCCCCGCCCTCAGCCACAGCGCCCCGCCCAGGGCACCGAGTGCGGCGGTGTGCAGGAAGCCGCGGTCGCTGCCGGCGTCGGGTAGCACGACCAGGATCCAGAAGACGGCGAGGCCGACGAGCCCCGCTGCGGCGATCCGCCAGCCCGACCCTGCCAGGCGCCCACCTCCCGGGACCAGCTCCGCCACGGCGCCCAGGCCCAGGACCACGCAGACCGTGGCGAACGCCGACCACAGCGGAACGGTGGACCAGGACGACTCCGAGCCGAACTCCAGCGTCAGACCGACCTGCAGCAGGACGAGGGACAGCAGCACGAGAGCCGCGGCGGTCGGCGCCGATTGGTCCCGGGGCGCCCCCGGGGCCGCCGCTGCATCAGCGGCGTCCTCCAGCACCGGCGGGCTGCCCGCCGCCGGAGTCGACGTCGGAGTCGACGTCGGAGTCGGCGCGCCGACACCGGGGAGCCCGGCCGTGAAGTCGACGGGGCTGGTCTCCCGGTGCGCCCCGGGAGGCGCGGACCGGGGAGCCGGTGCCGACGGCGGGGGGAGCTGCTGCACCGAGGTCGCTCCGGCGGCGGAGGCCGGGGCGAGCAGGGGGATCTCCTGCGTCGACGACGGCGCGGGGCCGGCGGGCGCGCCCAGGAACTGTGGATCGGTCGGCGTGCTCAGGGTGGCCTCCTCGCGACCTCCGGCGGACAACCGGTCGGTGGTGTCTCGTTCGACGCTATCGGCGCCCGGGCGCCGCGGCGGTAGGGCGTCCGGCGCGGCACGACATTTTCCGGTGCTGCCGGACACCGCACACCGCCCTAGGGTCGGGCCGTGGTCACACGAGCCGGCATCGTCGTCACCGGCACCGAGGTCCTCACCGGTCGGGTGCCCGACCGCAACGGCCCCTGGCTGGCCGAGGAGCTGCGCCGTCTCGGCGTCGATGTCGGGCACGTCGTGGTGGTCGGGGACCGGCCCGACGACCTGCGCGCCACGCTCGCCTTCCTCGGCGGGCTCGGCACCGACCTCGTGATCACCACCGGCGGCCTCGGCCCCACCGCCGACGACCTCACCGCCCAGGTGGTGGCGGCCCACCAGGGGCGGTCCTCCGCGGTCGACGCGGGCCTCGAGCAGCGGGTCGCGGCGGTCGTGGAACGGCTCATGGCCCGGCGGGGCTGGCGGTCCGACCCCGAGGCCACGGCGGCGGGCGTGCGCAAGCAGGCGACGGTGCCCGAGGGCGCCACGGTGCTGGAACCGGTCGGCACCGCCCCGGGGCTGGTGGTTCCTCCGGCGGACGGGCGCACCGGTCCACCGGTCGTGGTCCTGCCCGGACCGCCGGGGGAGTTGCGCGGGATGTGGCCGGATGCGGTGGCCGCCGCTCCGGTGCGTGCGGTGCTGGCCGGGGCGGGCGAGCTGCGTCAGGAGACGCTCCGGCTGTGGGGCACGCTCGAGGCTCAACTGGCCGGAACCCTGCGCGAGATCGAGCCGGAGCTGGCCGGACTGGAGATCACCACCTGCCTGCGCGAGGGCGAGCTGGAGATCGTCACCCGCTTCGCGCCCGATGCGCAGCCGGCCTACGACCGGCTCGCCACGGTGATCGGGCAGCGCTACGCCGACACCCTCTTCTCGACCGGCCCCGCCCTCGACGAGCTGGTCGTCAGCGCCCTGGCCGATCGAGGGCTGACGATCGCCACCGGGGAGTCCTGCACCGGAGGTCTGCTGGCCGCCCGCCTCACCGAGCGGGCCGGGTCCTCCGCCTACGTGCTGGGCGGCGTCACGGCGTACGCCGACAGCGCCAAGGAGCAGGTGCTGGGTGTGCCGGCAGCCGTCCTCGCCGAGCACGGCGCCGTGAGCCCGGAGGTCGCCCGTGCGCTCGCCGAGGGTGCCCGCGACCGGTTCGGTGCCGCGATCGGCGTGGGCATCACCGGGATCGCCGGTCCGGGCGGCGGGACGGCGGCCAAGCCCGTCGGCACGGTGCACGTCTGCGTCGTCGCGCCGGACGGTGCCGACCAGCGGGCGCTCGCACTGTTCGGCAGCCGGTCCGCCGTGCGGGAACGATCCGTCACCATGGCACTGCACCTGCTGCGCCAACTGCTGCTCGGGGGCCCGCCCGCCTGACCCGCTTCCCGCGGGTCCTCGACAACTGTGGGCAGTGCCACATCCGGTGCTGCTGGACGCCCCGCTCGCCAGGTGCTCGACCGGGTTCTCGCCTCCTGCCTGGGCGGGAACCCCGACGGCGCGACCGGGTGCCCTGCAGGCGGGCACGACCCGTGCCGTCGGGGTCGCGGGAGTCGCCGTCGCGATCGCCGGAGGAGCTGCCCGAGCTATTACTCTGTGGAGCGGTTCACGTGCTGCCCGGCATCCCGCCGCGAGCTGCCGTGCGCGGTGTCCGCAGGCGCGGACCGGAAGAGGAACGAGAGCGGGCAGCGTGCAACCAGGTGACGACGGGCCCTCCGGGGTCCGGCTCGACCCGTTGAGCGGCGTGCCCGATGCGGCCTACCGGCTGGACCGGCACGGCCGCTTCGCCGAGTTGAACGCGGCCGCGGAACGGCTGCTGCAGCACCGCGCCGAGGACCTCATCGGGCGCCCCGCCCTCGACGCCTTCCCCGGGCTGCGCGGGTCCCCGGCCGAGGACCAGTACCGCCAGATGCTCCAGGACGGGCGGCCGCGGGAGTTCCACTTCCTCTACGAGCCCCGGGGCCGTTGGTACGAGGGGAGGCTCTTCCCCGAGGCCGGCGGGGCGGTCGTGCTGTTCCGCGACGTCGACGCCCGTCATCGCCGGGAGATGAAGCGCGACGCCCAGGTGCGCCAGCTGACGTCGGTGCTGGAGGCGCTCCCCTCCCCGACCGTCCTCATCGACCGCGACGGACGGATCCTCTCCACGAACAGGGCCTGGCTCCGGAAGGCCGAGGCGCTGCCCGACGTGGTCGTGCCTGCCCGGCCGGGCGAGGACTACCTGCGCGTCATGTCGCGAGGCCTGGAGCCCGCGGTGCACGCCGAGCTCGTCGTCGGCCTCCGGGCACTGCTGGCCGGGGAGGAGCCCTCCGACGACGGCACGTTCCAGTGGAGCTACTCCTGCCGGCTGCAGGAGGGGCCCGGCTGGTTCCAGCTGCAGGCCACCCGGGTCGACGACGAGGGCCGGGTCGTCGTCACCCACCTCGACGTGTCAGAGCAGGTGCGGGCGCGGGAGGAACTGCTCTGGAAGGTCCGGCACGACGATCTGACCGGGCTGCCCAACCGGTCCTGGCTGCTGGAGCTGACCGGGCGGGCGCTGGCCGAGCAGGGCCGCACCGGTGGAGCCATGCTCCTGATCGACCTCGACGGTTTCAAGACGATCAACGACTCCCTCGGGCACCAGATCGGTGACGAGTTGCTGCGCCTGGTGGCCGGCCGGCTGTCGGAGCACATCCGGCCCGGGGACACCGTCGCGCGGCTGGGTGGCGACCAGTTCGTGGTCCTCGCCCACGGGTGCGACGCCTCCGAGGCGGCGTCGATGGCGTTCCGCCTCCAGAAGGTGTTCAGCCGGCCGTTCCGGCCGGCGGGGATCTCGGTGCCGTTGAGCGCCAGCATCGGGGTCGCGGTGGCGCGGGCCGACGTCCGGGACGCCCACCACCTGCTCAGCGACGCCGACGCCGCGATGTTCGCCGCCAAGAGCTCGGGGCGGGATCGGGTGCACCTGTTCTCCCCGTCGCTGCGCGAGGCGGCCCGCTGGCGGCTGGAGGTGGCCACCCGGCTGCGCGAGGACGCCATCGACCAGCTGGTCGTGCACTACCAGCCGGTGGTGCGGCTGGACACCGGTGAGATCGAGGGCGTGGAGGCGCTGGTGCGCTGGCAGCACCCGGAGCGCGGCCTGCTCTCGCCGGACACCTTCCTGTCGGTGGCCGAGGAGACCGGCCAGATCATCCCGATCACCCGCTGGCTGTTGCAGGAGACGACCCGCAGAGCCGCTGACTGGGCCGCCGAAGGTCTCAAGCTCCGGATGTCGGTGAACGTGAGCGCGCGGCACTTCTCCGCCGAGACACTGGTGAGCGACGTCCGGACGGCGCTCCAGCGGTCGGGCCTTCCGCCCGACCAGCTGATCCTGGAGCTCACCGAGACCAGCGTGGCGGAGGATCCGACGCGCGCGGAGGACCAGCTCGCGGTGCTGCGCAGCTTCGGCGTGCGGGTGGCCATCGACGACTTCGGCACCGGGTGGTCCTCGCTGGCCCAGCTGTTCTCGCTGCCCATCGGCACGCTCAAGATCGACCGCTCGCTGCTGGCCGCGGCCGAGCGGGCGTCGGCCGGGGACACCGGCGCGGTGCTCGCGGCCATCGTCGGGCTCACCCGGACCCTGGGGATCCGGTCGGTCGCCGAGGGCATCGAGACCCCCGAGCACCTGCGGATGGTGCAGGCCGCCGGCTGCGACCTGGCGCAGGGCTGGCTGCTGGGTCACCCCATGCCGGCGGACCGCCTGCCGGCATGGGTGCACGCGGTGCAGCAGGCGGGCGGGGACGTGTGCGCGCTGGCCGCGGCCGGCCGGACCGTTCCCGCCCACGGATGACCGTCCGTCGCCGGATCCGGCGGGCCACCTCGCCGGTCGGACCGCCGCGGCCGGTCGAGGCCGCACCACCCGTGCACGCGCTCCCGGACGCCGCCCAGCAGACTGGGCTCGTGCTGGAGACCTCCGAGGCCGTGGCCGACGTCGACGACGAACCGCTGACCGCCGGCCGGCCGCGTCCTCCCCTGGACCTGCTCATCTGGGACGCCCCGAACATCGACATGACGCTGTCGACGGTGATCGGCGCGCGGCCCACGGCGGCCTCGCGCCCGCGGTTCGACGCGATCGCGGCCTGGTTCGTGGAGGGGGCCGGCGATCCGGCGGCCGGTGGGCGGGACGGGGACGGGGCGCCGGAGGTGGAGGCGTGCGTCTTCGCCAACATCCCGCCGCAGCCGGGCTCCCTGCAGCGGTGGGTCGAGGCGCTCCGCGGGTTCGGGTACGCCGTCTTCGCCCGCCCCAAGAGCCAGCCGGACGACGACATCGACCAGGACATGCTCGACCACATCGCGGTCCGCGCGCACAGCCACCGGCTGCGGCGGCTGGTGGTCTTCTCGGGTGACGGCCGGAACTTCGCCGACCCGCTGGAGGAGCTGGTCCGGCAGGGCACCCGGGTCGTCGTCGTCGCCTTCAGCGAGGTGGCCGGCTACGCCATCGGCTCGGACCTGCTCGAGTTCATCGACATCGAGGACGTGCCGGGCGCGTTCACGGAGCCGCTGGACCGGGTGCGCCTGGACGCACTGCCCCCGGACGGGGCCTGGCTGCGGCCCACCCGCAGCCTGCGGGACTTCGTCGCCGGTTTCACCGCGCGCCGCAACGGCTGATCCGCACCGCCCGGTCCGCCACGCGCCGGTCCTGTCCACGGACGGCGTGTCGGCCCGGCGCGTCGTCGCGCTGAGGCGCCGGCCGTCCGAGATCGCCGGTTACCTTCTCCCACTGCGGACGGTGCGCGCCGGCCGTCGGTGCGAGCACCGGATCGGAGAGGACCCATGAGCAGCGTTCCCGGCGTCGACCACCCGGCCGAGCAGGCCGAGATCATCATCCGGCTGCGGACGAGCAACGAGTCGGTCAGCGCGGTCGTGGAGTCCGTCGACGACGGCGTCATGTCCGTGCGGCCGTCGACCGGCGAGTTCGCCGGGCAGTCCGGAACCGCGCCCGGGGAACTGGTCGACGTCCACTGGGTGGGCCTCGACGGTCACCGGTCGGCGCCCGCCGAGGTGACCGACGTGGAGCACGGCGACGTCGACCGGTGGCGGATGACGCAGACGGGTCCCGCGGAGCACAGCCAGCGCCGCGACGCCGTCCGCGGGCGGCTCGTCGTGCCCGTCACGGCGGACATCGCCGACGAGCGGCTCACCGGCGAGACCGCGGACCTCAGCGAGGGGGGCGTCCGTGCCGTGTTCGGAAAGCTGGATCCGGCTCCCGAGGAAGGCTCCCACCTCGCGCTGCAGATCATGCTGGAGGACGGGCCGGTGCTGGCCGGCGGCCGGGTCGTCCGCCTGCACACGTGGGGCAAGCGGTCGACGCTGAGCATCGCGTTCCAGCAGATCGAGGAGCGGGACCGCGACCGCATCCGCCGGCGGGTGTTCCGCGCGCTGCGCGAGGAACGGGCCCGCGAGGCGCAGTGAGCGGGTAGGGCGGGCGTTCCCGGGGCAGTGCAGCACCGTGACCGCACCGCCCCGCCTCCCCGAGGCCCTCACGGCGCTCCGTGACCGGCTGTCCGACGCCCCCCTGGGGCTGGCCACACCCGGCCGGGACTCCGCCCTGCGGGCTGCCCGGGGCATCACCGACCAGATCGACGACTACCTGCTCCCGCGGCTGCGCGACCTCGGCGCCCCGCTGCTCACCGTGATCGGCGGCTCCACCGGCGCGGGCAAGTCCACGCTGGTCAACAGCCTCGTGGGTGCCCCGGTCACCACCGCCGGCGTGCTGCGGCCCACCACCCGGGCACCGGTGCTGGTGTGCTCCCGGGCCGACGTGGGCGACTTCTCCGGGAACCGGGTGCTGCCGGGGCTCGCCCGCGTGACCGGTGGCGACGGCGGTCCGGGCACGGTGCAGGTCGTCGCCCGGGACGACGTCCCGCCCGGCCTGGCGTTGCTGGACGCCCCCGACGTCGACTCGGTGGTGGAGACCAATCGCGACCTCGCCGCCCAGCTGCTGGCCGCGGCGGACCTGTGGGTGTTCGTCACGACGGCGGCCCGGTACGCCGACGCGGTGCCCTGGGACGTCCTGCGCACGGCGCAGGAACGGGGGACCGCCCTCGCCGTCGTCCTGGACCGCGTGCCGCCCGAGGCGACCGGCGAGATCGCCGCCGACCTGACGGGGATGCTGGAACGCGCGGGACTGGCCGGTGCCCGGCTGTTCGTGGTCGAGGAGACACCGCTGTCCGACGGGCGCCTCCCGGAGGAGCAGGTGGAACCGCTGCGCACCTGGCTGCACGGCCTGGCGGCCGACCAGGAGGAGCGGGCCGCCGTCGTCCGCCAGACGCTGACCGGTGCGCTCGACAGCCTGCTGCAGCGCACCTCCACGCTGGTCACCGAGGTGGAGGAGCAGACGGTCGCGGCCGGTGCGCTCCGGAGCGCCGCGGCGGCCGCCTACGACGCGGCGCGCGACGGCGTGGACCAGGGGGTCCGGGACGGCAGCCTGCTCCGCGGAGAGGTGCTGGCCCGCTGGCAGGAGTTCGTGGGCACCGGCGAGTGGATGCGGTCGCTGCAGGACCGGGTGGGCCGGGCGCGCGACCGCGTCAGCGCGGCCCTCACCGGCCGGCCGGCTCCGGCTCAGGGCCTGACCGTGGCGCTGGAGAGCAGCGTCGAGGCGCTCTTCCGCGCCGAGGCCGACCGGGCGGCCGAGCGCACGGTGACCGCCTGGCGGGCCCTGCCCGCCGGGCCGGCCCTGCTGGGCGCCGAGGAGCGGGACCTCGCCCGGGTCTCGCCGGACTTCCCCGAGGCCGCTGCGGCGCAGGTACGGGACTGGCAGGGGACGGTGCTGGACCTGGTGCGCGACCAGGGCGCCGACAAGCGCTCCCGCGCCCGGCTGCTGTCCTGGGGCATCAACGGCACGGGAGCCGTGGTGATGATCGCCGTCTTCGCGCAGACCGGCGGGCTGCTCGGTGGTGAGGTCGCCGTCGCCGGCGGCACGAGCGTGGTGGGGCAGCGGGTGCTGGAGGCGGTGTTCGGTGACGCGGCGGTGCGGGCGCTGGCGGAGCAGGCGCGCGCCGACCTCCGCGAGCGTGCCGACGCGCTGCTGCGGTACGAGCAGGACCGCTTCGACGACCGCGTGCTCGAGGTGGCGCCGTCCCCGACGGCGGCCGACGACCTCCGGGCCGCGGTGGCGGCGCTGGGCGAGGCCCGCAGGGCGGCGGCGTGAGGCGCAACGCCGAGCGGCCC
>DASPIH010000103.1:0-3220 GCA_035629195.1 Blastococcus sp.
CGTCCCCGTACTGCGGCATCACATGGGGATCGCTCCCGAAGGCGTCGAACGCCTCGGACACCGAGATGGTCAACGGAGTCCGGGCGGGGCGTCATGCCTGCTTCGACCGGCTCGTCGTCGACCTCGGCGGCCAGGACACCACGTTCGGCTCCTACGACGTCCGCTACGTGGCGCAGGTCCACGCAGACGGTTCGGGAGATGCCGTCCCCGTCCGCGGCGCGGCCGACCTCCAGATCGTGCTGCGGGCACCGGCCTACGACCAGAACGGCGACGTCACGTTCCGGCCGCGCGATCCTCGCGAGGTCGTGGACGTGTCGGGCTACCCGACCTTCCGCCAGGTCGCCTGGGCCGGCTCCTACGAGGGCTCCACGACCATGGCCCTCGGCGTCCGGGCACGCCTGCCGTTCCGGGTGTTCCCGCTGCCCGGCACACCGCAGTCCGACGACGGGCCGCGGCTGGTCATCGACGTGGCGCACGCCTGGTAGCCGCCCGAGCCGACGCCGTCCCCGTCGTGGACGGGGGCGGCGCCGCGTGCGTCAGCCGGCGGAGGGGTTCTCGCCCTCGGTGCGCCGGGGAGCCTCGATGGCCCGCGGCTGCCTGCGGAGGGTGTCCAGCACCTGCTCCCCTGGCCGCGGTTCGAAGAGCTCGGCAGGCGTGTCGGGCACCTGCCGGGCGGGGTCGAAGCTCGGCGGGATCCGCTTGAGGTGCGTGGTCATCGAGCGCACGAGCAGCGCCGCGGCGATGAGCAGCACGACCAGCAGCAGGAGGCCGAGGGGGCCGGCCTTGCCGACGTCCTCGGGTGCCTCGTTCACGGAGGCGGCGAGCAGGTCCGCGACGTAGCCGTTCATCGAACTCCCACCTCGCTGCGGATGCCGGCGAACAGGTCGTCCTCCGGCTGGGTCGTGTCGACCAGCGAGCGGGCCAGCTCGTAGTCCTCGGTGGGCCACACCTGCTGCTGGGTCTCCACCGGGCAGGCGAACCAGCGGCCCAGCGGGTCGATCTGGGTGGCGTGCGCGATCAGGGCGGCGTCCCGCACCGCGAAGTACTCGGCACAGGGGACGCGGGTGGTGACCCGGTGCGAGACGTCGCGCGCCGGATCCCAGTTGGCCAGCCACTCCGCGTAGGGCGACTCGGCGCCGGTGGCCAGGATCGCCTCGTGCAGCGCCTGCGTCCGGGGCAGCGTGAAGCTCATGTGGTAGTAGAGCTTGCTCGGCTGCCAGGGCTCACCGAGCTCGGGGTAGCGGTCGGGATCGCCGGCGGCCTCGAAGGCGTGCACCGAGATGTCGTGGGTCTTGATGTGGTCGGGGTGCGGATAACCACCGCGCTCGTCGTAGGTGGTGATCACCTGCGGCTTGAAGCGGCGGATCAGCGCGACCAGCGGCGCAGCCGCCTCCTCCACGGGCACCAGCGCGAAGCAGCCCTCCGGCAGCGGCGGCAGCGGGTCACCCTCGGGCAGCCCGGAGTCGACGAAGCCGAGGAACTCCTGCTCGACGCCCAGGATCTCCCGGGCCCTCGCCATCTCCTCGACGCGGATCTGCGGCAGCCGCTCCCAGACCTCGGGCCGGTCCATGGCCGGGTTGAGCACCGAGCCGCGCTCGCCGCCGGTTGCGGTGGCCACCATCACGCGGACGCCCTCGGCGACGTACTTCGCCATGGTCGCCGCGCCCTTGCTCGACTCGTCGTCCGGATGAGCGTGCACGGCGAGAAGGCGCAGCTGGTCGGGAGATGTCACTCGTACAGTGTCCCCCGCCGGACGACGGAGTCGAGAGAACCCCGGCAAGGTGTGGCCCACACCTCGTCGGTGGACCACCCGGGCAGGCGCTCCAGGAGCCCGCCGGGCCCGTCGCTGCCGGACCTTCCGCGCCCGGAGGCACGGGTCGCATCCCTGCATCGGGCCGACACCCGGTGTTAGCTTGGCCGGATCGACCAGCGCCCACCCGGGCCGCTCGTCGGATCCGAGTCCCCGAGTTCCAGTCCCCGAGTTGCAGGAGTTCCTCCACGTGTCGACCCCCACTGACGAGCAGGACCAGGGCATCTGGCTGACCCAGGACGCCTACGACCGGCTGAGGGCCGAGCTCGACCAGCTGGTGGCGAACCGCCCTGCGATGGCCGCGGAGATCAACGCCCGACGCGAGGAGGGCGACCTCAAGGAGAACGGTGGCTACCACGCCGCCAAGGACGAGCAGGGCAAGCAGGAGGGCCGGATCCGGTACCTCACCGACCTGCTGCGCAAGGCGCGGGTCGGCGAGCCGCCGACGACGGCGACCAACGCCGCCCTCGGCACGGTCATCACCATCAAGTTCGCCGGCGATGACGACACCGAGAAGTTCCTGCTGGGGTCACGCGAGATCGCCGGCACCACCGAGCTGACCGTCTACTCCCCCGAGTCGGCGCTCGGTGCCGCCATCCTGGGTGCGGCACCCGGCACGTCGGTGACCTACAAGGCGCCCAACGGCCGCGACATCAGCGTCGAGGTCGTGGCCGTCGAGCCGTTCGTCCCCTGACCGCTCCGATGGCCCGTTCCCGGCGGGCGGAGAACACCGGCTTCCCGTGCGTGCACTGCGCCGCTCCGGTGCCGGCGAACACCGACGGCCACTACCGCAACCACTGCCCGTACTGCCTGTGGTCGCTGCACGTCGACGACAAGCCCGGCGACCGCGCCAGCGGGTGCCGGCAGCCCATGGAGCCGATCGGGTTGGTGGAGAAGTCGGGCAAGGGCTGGCAGGTGGTCCACCGCTGCACGGCGTGCGGCCACCGCCAGCCCAACCGCCTGGTGCGCGACGGCGACGCGCCTGACGACCTCGACCTGGTGCTCTCGCTCCCCTGGTTGTGACCGTGGCACCGCGATCCTCCGGATCGCACCGCTGTGACATCGCGATCCTCCGGATCGCACCGCTGAGACACCGCGATCCTCAGGATTGCACCGCTGAGACACCGCGATCCTCAGGATCGCACCGCGGCCAGGTGCCGTACCCGGGACGCTGAGCCGTTGCGCGGTCCCGGGTCGGAGGCCTCCGGCCCCCACCCCGAGACCGCCAGACATCACCCGGTCGGCATCAGACCTCGGCGGCGGAGCAGTGGGCCGGGGTCGGCGTCGCGGCCCCGGACGGCGCGGAAGGCGGCCAGGGGGTCGACCGAGCCGCCCACCGAGAGCAGCTTCTGCCGGAACGCGTCCCCGTTCTCCCGCCGCAGGCCACCGTTCTCCCGGAACCACTCCACC
>DASPIH010000104.1:0-4451 GCA_035629195.1 Blastococcus sp.
TCGGAGCCGGGGCGGTCGCTCACACGGGGCTCCTGGCCGGCGGCGCGGACATGCCGGTGGTCGGGGTCTGGCCGGCGTCCTCGCCCGCGGTGCGGCGGCGGCGCCGCAGCAGGTTGACGAACCGGCGCAGGAAGAGCAACCCGAGCAGTGAGGCGGCGCCGATGGTGATCGAGAGCGAGATGGACCCGTACGCGGTGCTCTTCACCTGCATGTCCACCCGGTTGCCCAGCGGGGTCCCCGACGGCGTCGTCACCTCTGCGGTCACCGCGAAGCCGCCGGACTGCCGCACCTCCGTGGGGATCGGCAGCGTGGTGCGCTGGCCGGGGGCGAGGGGTTGGGCGCCGATGTCGCCGATGGACAGGCCGCGGCTGCCACGGGTGCGGACCTGCAGGAGCACCTCGACGGGGAAGGGCAGGCCGTTGTCGACGGTCAGCACCAGTGGAGCGTCGCTGGAGGCCAGGGTGTACGTGCCGTCGGCGGGCGCGACGACGGTGATCCGTTCGCGCAGCCGGTCCACCGATGCCCGCGCCTCCTCGGCCGCCGCGCGGAAGGCCACCGGGTCGTCCTGCCGGAGAACCGACGCGCTCCGGGCGATCCCGGCGTCGTGGGCCTGCAGGGCCGTGCCGGCGTCCCCGATGACCGCGCCGGCCAGATCGTTCCGGAAGGCGACGGCCTGCGCCAGGGTGGCGACGCCCGCGGCATCCAGCCGTTGCTGCGTCCCCGGCTCCGCGACCTCACCGGCGGCCGCGGACGGCAGGGCGGCCAGGCCGGCGACCGTCTCGGGGCGCAGCCAGGGCAGCGTCGTCGTGTCCGCCATCATCGCGCCGGCGCCCTCCAGCCCGGCCTGGACGTTCCGGGGCGGGGCCACGAGGACGGTCTGCTCGCTGCCCGCGGGAGCCTGGAGGGTGAGTGCCGCGAGCTCGGCCAGGTAGCGCTGCTCGGCCATCCGCGGACCGCCTTCGACGTCCTCCGCGGCGGCCACGACCTCGGCCAGCCCGGGATCGGCGACGAGCGCGTCCAGGTTCCCGTCACCGACCGCGAGGGTGGTGTGCGCGACCGCGTCGGACCCGTCGGCGCCCACCGCGGACGCTCCGTCGGTGAGCGCGTCGCCGGCCAGGACGAGTCGGTCGATCCCGCCGGCGCGGAGCGTGGCCAGGGTCGCCGCCCCGAAGGCGCCGTCCGCGGCCCAGGCGAGGTCGCTCACGGGGGTGACACCCAGCACCTCGGTCAGGATCTCCACACCCGCGCCGGTCGTGCGCGGCGCCACCGCCTCGGCCGGCGAGTCGCCGTCGGCGGTCGGGGCGGCGGGCTCGGGTGCCGCACCGGGTGGGTCCTGCGCGGTTCCCTCGGGCGTCCCGGGAAGGCTCCGGGTCACCACGTCGGCCAGGCCGGCAGCCTGCAGGCTGTCGGCGTCCACGTCGCCGTAGGGCAGCGCCACCACGGGGTGGACGTCGGCCAGGGCGCGCAGCCGCTCCAGGAAGGCCCGCGCCACGTCCGTGCCGGTGCCGGCACCCTCCTCGCCGGCCACGGCATAGGGGCCGGCGGCCATCAGCGACACCTCCTCGACCAGCGCGGGGTCGACGGCCAGGGTCACCGGCAGGGCGGGTGTGGAGCCGGGGGCGGCGGTCCCCGGCAGTCGCTCGACCACGGCCAGGGCGCGGTCCAGCCGCCCGCCCCCGCCGATGGACCTGGCCAGCCCGTCGTCGGCGAAGGCGCCCGACGCGGTGCGGTGGCTGCGCTCGGACAACGGCCAGAGCCAGGCCACCGCGGTACGGGCCGCGGGTGCGACGGGCTGCTGCACCACGAAGGTGGCCAGCTCGCCGACGCGCTGCTCCCGCGCGCCGTCCACCGTGCCGTTGACGTTGAGCAGCGCCGGGTACACGCCGTCCCGGTCCAGCCGCAGCTCGTCGGAGGGAACCGTGTAGCTGAAGTGGGTGCTGGCCCCGGGCGCGAGCTCCCCGGGGACGTCGCTGAACGGCCCGAAGACGGGGGTCGGGTCGGGGTCCTCCACCGCCACGGCGAGCTCGGCGCGTGTGGTGCGTGCGACGCCACGCTGGAGGCGGACGGCGAGGTCGCTGATCGTCTCGGTCCCGGCGTTGGTGAGCGTGCCGGTGACGGTGATCAGGGAGCCGGGCGTCACGGTCCGCGGCTCGAAGCGCGCGACATCGATGCGGACCGGGCGATCGGCGTCGGCCACGTCGTCCGGTGCGCTCGGAGCGACGGCCGGGGTGGCCTGCGCCGTACCCGTCGACGGCGCGGTGAGCAGCAGCCCAGCGGCCAGCAGGGAGGCGACGGCGACCGCCCGCCGGGCGGCACCCGGCCGGTCGGGAGCGGCGGCAGCGGGGCGGCCACCGGCGCGGGCGGCAGCCGGCCGCGTCACGCGCTGTCGGCCAGGAGTCCGTGCGCGCGCTCCACCAGCGCCCGCTCGTCGGCATAGGCCAGCCGGGTGCTCAGCTCGTCCAACGGGACCCAGGCCACTTCGGTGACCTCGACGTCGGCGTCGGAGAGGGCGCCGCCGGTGGCGCGGAGGAGGAAGTGGTGCACCGTCTTGTGCACGCGCCGCCCCTCGGCGACGAACCAGAAGTCGATGATGCCCAGCGGGGCCATGACCTCGCCGATGATCCCGGTCTCCTCGGCCACCTCGCGGACGGCAGTGTCCTCGGGGGTCTCACCGGCCTCGATGTGCCCCTTCGGCAGCGACCACAGGAGGCGGCCACGGCGGTCGGTCCGGCCGATCAGGGCGGCGCGGGGCCCGGTCACGCCGTCGTCGGCCACCACCAGGCCCCCGGCGGAGGTCTCGTCGACCCGGCGCAGCCGGCGGCCCGGGCGCCCTCGCCCGTCCGTCCCAGCCATGCCAGGAGGGTAGCGCGACTCCGGCGACAGCTCAGGAAGCATCGCGGCCGGAACCGGAGCGGGGTCGATCGGGCGTCGCACTACTCTGGCTCGTCGTGTCCGTCACCCCGTCGAGCCGCCCCGAGCCCGAGCCGGTTCCTCCCGCCGTCCAGGAGACGGTCCGGAACCTCGTGGATCTCTCCCCCGTGCTCACCGAGCTGGGGAAGCGGTTCGCCGACGCCGGTTTCGAGGCGCACCTCGTGGGTGGGTCGGTGCGCGACGCCCTGCTCGCCGCGGGCTCTGCCTCCTCGCCCGACCCGGCCCAGCCACCCGGCGACATCGACGTCACGACCGATGCCCGTCCCGAGCAGGTGCTCGAGCTGCTGCGCGGCTGGGCGCGTTCCACGTGGAACACCGGCATCGCGTTCGGCACGGTCGGTGCGGACATCGGCGGCACCCGCGTGGAGATCACCACCTTCCGGGCCGACCGGTACGACCGCGAGTCCCGCAACCCGGAGGTGGCCTGGGGCGACTCGCTGCTCGACGACCTGGTCCGCCGGGACTTCACCGTCAACGCCATGGCGGTCAGCCTCGGTCCCGACCGCACGGTCACCGACCCGTTCGGTGGCCTCGGTGACCTGCTCGCCCGGCGGCTCCGGACTCCCGGTGCCGCGGTGGATTCCTTCGCCGACGACCCGCTGCGGATGCTGCGCGGCGTGCGGTTCGTCGCCCAGCTCGGCCTCACGCCCGCCGACGAGGTCGTCGCCGCGATGTCCTCCTCGAGCGGGGAGCTGGCCCGCATCACACCCGAGCGGGTGCAGGCGGAGCTGTCGAAGACGCTGGTGCAGGACGCGCCCCGCGCCGCCCTGGAGCTGTTCGTGTCGACCGGGCTGGCGGACGTCGTCCTGCCGGAGCTGTCGGCGCTGCGGATGGAGATCGACGAGCACCACCAGCACAAGGACGTCTACTCCCACTCGTTGACCGTGCTGGACCAGGCGATCGCGTTGGAGAAGGCGGACCCGGAAGCCGGCTCGCCGGACCTCGTCCTGCGACTCGCCGCCCTCCTCCACGACATCGGCAAGCCGGCCACCCGGCGGCACGAACCGCGCGGTCGCGTCTCCTTCCACCACCACGAGGTGGTCGGGGCCAAGCTGGTGCGCAAGCGGCTGACCGCCCTGCGGTACCCGAAGGACGTCATCGAGGCGGTGGCGCGGTTGACCTTCCTGCACCTGCGGTTCCACGGCTACGGGTCGGGTGAGTGGACCGACTCGGCCGTGCGGCGGTACGTGACCGACGCCGGGAACCTCCTCCCCCGGCTGCACAAGCTGGTGCGTTCGGACTCCACCACGCGCAACAAGCGGCGAGCCGCGGCTCTGTCGGCCACCTACGACTCCCTCGAGACCCGGATCGCCGAGCTGGCGGAGCAGGAGGACCTCGCGCAGGTCCGACCCGACCTCGACGGCAACGCGATCATGGAGCTGCTCGGCCTCGAGCCCGGCCCGGAGGTCGGCCGCGCGTGGCGGTTCCTCAAGGAACTCCGGCTCGAGCGAGGCCCGCTGGACCGCGACGAGGCCGAGGCGGCGCTGCGGAGCTGGTGGGCGGCCCAGAACGGCTGATCG
>DASPIH010000105.1:0-5510 GCA_035629195.1 Blastococcus sp.
ACGTGCTCGTCGACGGCCGGCGCGTCCGGCTCGACGACGTCCTGGGTCCGGCCGGAGGCCGGCTCCAGGCCGACGGCGGGCTGCTGGTGGTCGCCCGCGACGACGGCACGACCGTGACCGCCGAGGACCCGGGCGGCACCCTGGCCGCGTGGCTGCGCGCGGGACGGGCCGCCGAGGTCGACGTCCGCCCCGACGGCATCGTGCGCGCCGCCCGCTAACGCCGGGGCCGGCCGATGCCGAGCGCGTAGAGGACGCCCAGCACCGCGCCCGGGGGGAGCGCCACGTACAGGAACCACGGGTGCACCGGGCCCACCGTGGCGTCGACGATCCCCCACACCACCAGGTTCACCACGGACAGGCACAGCCAGACGACGGTCAGCGCCTTCATCGCCAGGCCGGGCGCGTCGTCGGAGAACACCCGGGCCGGCGGTGGGGGCGACGGCAGCGGTGGCAGGTCGGCCGTGACGCGCTCGAGGTCGCCGCGGGTGCGCGAGGCCCACACCGCCTGCACCCGCTCGTCGAACTCGTCGAGACCCAGCTGGCCGGCGTCGTGCGCGCGCTGCAGGCCGGCGGCGACTCCGGACCGCTCGGCGTCGGAGACCCGCAGGTCCTGCGGCCGCACCGGTTGGCTCACCCCCGGGATCCTGCCAGGACCGCGCCGGGAGCAGGACCTTCGCGGCGTCGCCGCCGCGGCGCGGCTAGAGCTGGACCTTCTTGTTCTCCCCGGCGTCGATGCGCTCGCCGGTGGCCTTCGCCTTCACGAAGCTGAGCGCGGTGGCCAGCCGGCCGCCGGGGCTGTCCCAGTACTCCGCCGAGTCCCCCTCCACCTTGAGCAGCACGACCTCGGGGTCCTCGGGGCCGTTGGGGAACCAGGCCTCGACGCCGCCGTTCCACAGCTCCTTCTTCTTCGCCAGGTCGTCGACCACGACGGCCCGGCCGGTCAGCGACACCCACGTGCCGCCGGAGCCGACGCCCACGTTCACCTGGGGCTGGGCGGCGATGTGGGCGACGGGGTGCGAGCTGCGCTCGGCGAAGAACCACAGGTCACCGTCGAACTCGACCTCCTGGAGGGTCATCGGGCGGCTGGTCAGCGTGCCGCCGGGAGAGATGGTGGTGAGGAAGGCGAAGCGCTCCCCCTTGATCAGTTCGGCCACCTTGCGGGTGTCGTCTGCGCTCATGACGGACAGGTGCCCCCTGCGGCCGGTCCCGACACCCGCGCTACAGCGCGCCGAGGTAGCGCCAGGCGCCGTCCTGGCGCACGAACCGGCTGACCTCGTGCTGCTGCCCCGCTGCGCCGTCCCGGCGGTACCGCGCGATGAACTCGACGGTGCCCTCGGCCGCCAGCATGCCGCCCCCGGTGGTCGCCACCACCTCCAGACCGGTCCACCGCGTTCCGGGATCCAGGTCGAGCGCGCGCGGGCGGCCATCGGTGTGCCATGTCGCCAGCAGGTACCCGGCGTCGCCGACGGCGAAGGCGCTGTAGCGGGAGCGCATGAGCTGCTCCGCGGTGACCGCTGCTGCCGCTCCGGTGTGCAGCCGTCCGCAGCACTCCGCGTAGACCAGGCCGGTTCCGCAGGGACATCGGACGGAGGCCACGTCCCGAGTCTGCTCCTGGCTCTCCGAGGGCCGCGACGTCGCCTGGCTCCCGTGCGGTCTCCCGGACGGCGGCGTCGCCGATGTTGCACGTGGAACCGGACGGGCGCGGAGGGCAGCGCGGTCGCCGGGGTGCGACACCCTCTCCGGTCGGGCGCGGGTGGAATGCCCCGGCCGCCGGGAACCTTGTCGATGGCGTAGTGAGATCCGGCCAGCGTGGGTCGTGCTCGAATCCGACCTGCCCGGAGGATCCCCATCACCACCACCAACGACCGGCCCGTCGCTGTGACGGAAGCGCCGGCCGCGCCGCCGGGACGCCCCGGCGCGGCACGCACCGCCCTGACGCTCGGCGCCTTCGTCGCCGTCGGGCCGCTGACCATCGACATGTACCTGCCGGCGCTGCCGCGCATCGCCGACGACCTGATGACGACGTCGGCCGCCGTCCAGCTCACCCTCACCGGCACGCTGGTGGGCCTGGCGCTGGGCCAGCTGCTGCTGGGCCCGCTGTCGGACGCCCTCGGCCGCCGGCGCCCGCTGCTGGCCGGAACGGCGCTGCACGTCCTCGCCTCCCTGCTGGTCCTGGTCGCCCCGAACGTCGGCGTCCTCGGCGCGCTGCGCGTCCTGCAGGGGATCGGGGCCGCCGCGGGCGCGGTCATCGCGCTGGCGGTGGTGCGCGACCTGTACGAGGGCAGGGCGGCGGCGACCATGCTGTCCCGGCTGTTCCTCGTGCTGGGAGCCGCGCCCGTCCTCGCCCCGACGATCGGCGGGGAGATCCTCCGCTTCACCAGCTGGCGCGGGGTCTTCGCGCTGCTGGCCGCGTACGGCCTCCTGCTGCTGGTCGTGGGGTGGGCGACCCTGCGGGAGACGCTTCCTCCGGAGCGGCGCAGGAGCAGCGGGGTGCGCAGCACGCTGAAGGTCTACGGCGGGCTGCTGCGCGACCGCACCTACGTGGGGCTGGTCCTGGTGGCCGGGCTGACGATGGCCGGGATGTTCAGCTACATCTCCGGGTCCTCCTTCGTCTACCAGGGCGAGTTCGGTCTGGACGAGCAGCAGTTCGGGTTGCTGTTCGGAGCCGGCGCGATCTGGCTCATCGCGGCGACGCAGCTCAACCCGCTGCTGCTGCGCCGCTGGTCCCCGCAGCAGCTGCTGGTCGCGGGCACCGTGGCCGGCGCGCTCGCCGGCGTCGCGCTGGTGGTGCTCGCCGGGACGCGGACCGGAGGTCTGCCCGCCGTCACCGGCGCCCTGTGGGCGGTGCTGTTCGCCTGCGGTCTGGCCCTGCCCAACGCCCCCGCGCTCGCCCTGGCCCGGCACGGCGAGGCGGCGGGGAGCGCGGCCGCGCTGCTGGGTGCCGTCCAGTTCGGTGTCGGAGCGGTGGTCTCGCCGGTGGTCGGCCTGCTGGGCAACGACGCGGTGGCCATCGGCCTCGTGGTCGTCTCCGCCCTGACGCTGGCGATCGTCGTCCTGGGAACCGTCGTCCGGCCGTGGCAGCTGGACACCGGGGACGACGCGCCCGGCCACTGATCCCACGCTGCCGGTAGGAATGCTGAGGACGGCTCACGACTTGGCACACGGAGTGACTGCTCTGCCACTCGTCCAGCGCCCACCCCTGACCGCGGGGCGGCTGGTCGCCGCCGTCGTCGCCCTGGCGCTGGGCGGGTTCGCGATCGGCACGACCGAGTTCGTCACCATGGGGCTGCTGCCCGACATCGCCGGCGGCATCGGCGTGGACATCCCCACCGCCGGGCACGTCATCTCCTTCTACGCCCTCGGAGTGGTGGTCGGCGCTCCGGTGATCGCGGCGCTGGGCACCCGGCTGCCCCGCCGCGGCCTGCTGCTCGGGCTGATGGGCGCCTTCGTCGTCGGCAACGCGCTCACCGCGCTCGCCCCGAGCTACGGCTCGCTGCTCGCGGCGCGATTCCTCGCCGGCCTGCCGCACGGCGCGTACTTCGGGGTGGCGTCGCTGGTCGCCGCGTCCCTGGTCGCCCCGCACCTGCGCGGCCGCGCGGTCAGCTCGGTCATGCTCGGGCTCGCGGTGGCCAACGTGGCGGGCGTGCCGGCGGCCGCGTGGCTGGGCCAGCAGGCCGGCTGGCGCAGCGCCTACTGGGCCGTCGTCGCGGTCGCGGTGCTCACCATCGCCGCGCTCGTCGCCGTGGTCCCCGCGGCCCCGGGCAACCAGGAGGCGACCCTGCGGTCGGAGCTGGGCGCGCTGCGCCGCCCCCAGGTGCTGCTGACGCTGCTGGTCGGCATCGTGGGCTTCGGCGGCATGTTCGCCGTCTACAGCTACATCGCCCCCCTGGTCACCGACGTCACCGGGATGTCGCGGGGAGCGATCCCGTGGGTGCTGTTCGCCTTCGGCGCCGGCGGCGTGGTGGGGACGGCGCTGGGTGGCCGGCTCGCCGACGCCGCACTGTTCCGGTCGCTGGTGGGCGCCAACGTCGCGACCGGCATCCTGCTCGCCCTCGTGCCGCTGGCCGCGCGCACGCCGGGAACGGTGATCGCGGTGATCTTCACGTTCTCGATGAGCGCCTCGGTCCTCGTGGTCTGCCTGCAGATGCGGCTCATGGAGGTGGCCGGAGAGGCGCAGATGCTGGGCGCGGCGCTCAACCACTCGGCGCTCAACGCGGCGAACGCCCTCGGCGCCTGGCTCGGCGGTCTGGTGATCGCCGCGGGCCTGGGCTACACCGCGCCCGGACCGGTCGGAGCGGGGCTGGCGGTCCTCGGGCTCCTCGCCCTCAGCGTGTCGGCGGCGCTGCGCCGCAGGGACCTCCGGGCCGCCGTGACGGCGACGGCCGGTACCCGCGAGCCCGTGGAGGCCGGCGCGCGCTGAGCGGTTCCGGTCTCCGCGCGGCTGAGGGGCGTGCCGGTCGTTCCGGCCACCGCCGGCGCCTCGCCGGGGTGCCGACGCGCCGGACGGTGGGCACCGCCCCCGGGCTGTAGTTTCGAGCTGCCGCCTGCTCCACCCGTCCGTCCGTGCGTTCCCGTCGATCCGTGCGCGAGCCGCCGGGACGCACCCTCCAGGAGGATCCGTCGTGCAGCTGGAGAACTCGTTCACCGTTCCGGTCCCCGTCGACGAGGCGTGGCGGGTGCTCCTCGACATCGAGCGGATCGCTCCCTGCATGCCCGGTGCCGCGTTGGACACGGTCACGGAGGACGACTTCACCGGGCAGATCAAGGTGAAGCTGGGCCCGATCAACCTGACCTACCAGGGCAAGGCGTCGATCATCGAGAAGGACGAGGCGGCGCACCGGGCGGTCATCGACGCCCGCGGCAGGGACCAGCGCGGCAACGGGACGGCGACGGCGACGGTCACCGCACAGCTGCGAGCCGAGGGCGCGGCCACCCGGGTCGACGTGCTCACCGACCTGAACATCACCGGGCGCCCGGCGCAGTTCGGTCGCGGCGTGATGACCGACGTCGGCAACAAGCTCCTGGGCCAGTTCGCCGACAAGCTCGCCGCCCAGCTCGGTGAGGGCGACGCCCAGGGTGACGCCGAGCGGGCGAGCGCAGCAGCGGGCACGAAGTCGAGCCCCGCGGTAAAGGCGGCCGCCACGGTGACCGGCGCGGTGGAGGAGATCGCCGGGTCCGCCGAGCAGGTCGCCGGCGAGGGCACGGTCGCCAAGAAGGCGGCAGCCGCCACCCGCAAGGCCGCCGCGTCCGCCACCGACACCGTCACCGGTGCCGCTCCGGAGCCGCCGGCTCCGGCGAAGAAGCCCGCTGCCGCCAAGGCAGCCCAGCCCAAGGCCGCCCAGCCGACGACCGCGCAGCCCCTGACCGCGGACACGGCGGCGTCGACGAGCGCCGACGCTCGGGTCGTCGGGGCCGTTCCCGAGCCGGGCGACCTGGTCCCCGCGCCCGCCGACACTGCTCCGGCCGCCACCGCCACCGACACGGCTCCGGCCGCCAGCGACACGGCGCCG
>DASPIH010000106.1:0-11010 GCA_035629195.1 Blastococcus sp.
TGGCCGACTACCTGGAGTTTGCCGAGGTGCTCACGCTCGACGCGCTCCAGAGGAGCGAATCCTGCGGCGGGCACTTCCGGGAAGAGAGCCAGACGCCCGACGGAGAGGCGCTGCGCGACGACGAGAACTTCGCCTACGTCGCGGCCTGGGAGTGGACGCCCGAGGGCGTCCCGCCGGTCCTGCACAAGGAAGACCTCGAGTTCGAGTACGTCCACCTCGCACAGCGGAGCTACAAGTAGATGAACCTCAAGCTGCGTGTCTGGCGTCAGCGGAGCGCGGCAGAGAAGGGGCAGATGGTGACCTACGAGGTCACCGACGTCTCCCCGGACATGTCGTTCCTCGAGATGCTCGACGTGCTCAACGAGCAGCTGATCCTGCAGGGCGACGATCCGGTCGCCTTCGACCACGACTGTCGCGAGGGCATCTGCGGCATGTGCGGTCTCATGATCAACGGCGAGGCGCACGGGCCGCAGCAGACGACGACGTGCCAGCTGCACATGCGCTCGTTCAAGGACGGCGACTCGATCGACATCGAGCCGTGGCGCGCCTCGCCGTTCCCGGTCATCAAGGACCTCGCCGTCGACCGGCGTGCGCTCGACCGGATCATCCAGTCCGGCGGCTACATCAGCGTCCCGACCGGCACGGCGCCCGAGGCGCACGCGACCCCCGTGCCCAAGGCCGACTCCGACGCCGCGTTCGACGCCGCCACCTGCATCGGCTGCGGCGCCTGCGTGGCGGCCTGCCCGAACGCCTCGTCGATGCTGTTCACCGCGGCCAAGGTCACCCACCTGGGTCTGCTCCCGCAGGGGCAGCCCGAGCGGAACGACCGCGTGGTGAACATGGTCGCGCAGCAGGACCGCGAGGGCTTCGGCGGCTGCACGAACATCGGGGAGTGCTCGGCCGCCTGCCCGAAGGGCATCTCCATGGAGACCATCTCCCGGCTCAACCACGACCTGCTCGGCGCCCTGCGCGCCGGCGCTCGGCCGAAGAGCTGACCCGCTCCTGAGCGGCGCGACGGGCGGGCATCCTCACCGGGATGCCCGCCCGTCGTCGTTCCACGGACCGCCTCGGGTCCGAAGCGGTAGGCCCTGCGACACTGCGCCGGTGCTACCGATCCTCGCCGTCGAGGTCGGCGACGGAACAGCCGGCGCCCGGACGAGGCCGACGTTCCCGTCGACCTCCCGGATGACGACCCCCGGAGCGACGGCGGACCGCTCCGTGCTCATGCCCCTCCTGCCGGCCGGTTCCTCTCCGCCCTGCAGCGTCATGCGGGACGTCCCGGCCGTCTCCCCCGTCGGAGCGAGAAGCGCTCACGTGCGAGCCTGCGACCCGGCGCCCTTTCCCGCGACCACCTGTCGATCCCGCCCGGACGGGTGAGGAGGCGTTCAGTTCCAGGCTCGGCCGGCCGAGCACGTGCGAGGGGGAAGCGGAGAGGAGGACACGTGAGCACCGGTGGTCGCGAACAGGCCGACGGCGGGCTGGGCAGGCGCGCACGCACGCTGTGCCTCCTGGCGCTCATGACCCTCCTCGCCGGCACGGCGTTGCTGCTGGCCCCGGGCCTCGCGGACCACGGCCCCTTCCTCCCCGGCTTCTCCCTGCCCTGGTGGCTCATCGCCCTGGGCTTCACCGCCAGTGAGGCGTTCGTGCTGCACATCCAGCGGCGGCGCGAGGCGCAGACCGTCTCGTTCAGCGAGATCCTGCTCGTCCTGGGCATGTTCTTCGCCGCGCCCCTGGCCGTCGTCGCCGGCCGGGTGGTGTCCGGCCTGGTGGCCATGATCGGGTGGCGGCGGACCCCGCCGATGAAGATCGTCTTCAACGTGGCCCTGCTGGCCGGCGAGACCAGCCTGGCCATGGCCGTGTTCCACGCGCTGGCCCCCGCCACGGGCTCCACGGCGCCGGTCACCTGGCTGGCGGCCTACGCGGCGGCGCTCCTCGCCGACGTCTTCGCCGCCGCCGCCATCACCGGCGTCATCGCCGCCTACGAGGGCGGCGTGGACGCGCGCTCGCTGCTGTCCTACGCGAGCTCGCTCGGAGTACCGCTGATCGGCACGACCCTGGGGCTGATGGCCGTCCTCACCCTGACGTCGTCGCCTCAGGCCGGCTGGTTGCTGGCCGCCTGCGGCATCTTCTGCCTGCTGGCCTTCCGGAGCTACGCGTCGCTGGCCGAGCGGCATTCCAACCTCGAACGGCTCTACCGGTTCAGCGAGTCGGTGAGCCGTACCCCTGGAGCCGGGGACCTGCTGGCCGCCGTGCTGACCGAGGCGCGCGACATGCTGTCCTGCGAGCAGGCGATGATCGTGTTGGCGCCCACCGCCGACGGCGGGGTCACCCGGGTGGGCCTCGGCCCGACCGGAGAGCTCGTGCGGCACGAGGACCCGGACATGGCATCGGCGTCCTGGCTGACCGGGCTCGTCTCGGCCGGCGGACCGTCGCTGCTCCTCCCCCGCGGCGCCCGGGATCCGGCGAGACGCGCCCGACTCGACGACCTCGGGCTCCGTGACGCCGTCGTCGCGCCGCTGAGCGGCTCGGCGGGGGTCCTCGGAGCCCTCGTCGTCGGCAACCGGCTGGGCGACGTGCGGACGTTCGAGCAGGACGACGTCCTGCTGCTGGAGACGGTGGCCAACCACGCCGGTGTGGCCATGCGCAACGACGAGCTGATCGGCCGCCTGCGCCACGACGCCCTGCACGACTCCCTGACCGGGCTGCCCAACCGCGTGCATCTGCAGCGCGGGCTGACCGCGGCGCTGGAGGACGCGGCGGCCGGCAGAGCGCCGGGTGCGAGCGTGATGATCCTCGACCTCGACGAGTTCAAGGAGATCAACGACACCCTGGGGCACCACCAGGGGGACGCTCTGCTGGTCGAGGTCGCCGCCCGGCTCTCCGCCGCCGTCGGCGACGCCGGCTCGGTGGCCCGGCTCGGCGGTGACGAGTTCGCCGTGCTGCTGCCCGCGAACGCCGACGAGGACCACGTGCTCGATGTCGCGCGCAGCCTGCTCCGGGTGCTCCAACGGCCGGTCGCGCTGGACGGTCTCGCGGTGGAGATCGGAGCCTCCATCGGCATCGCGTCGGCGCCGCAGCACGCCACGGACACGGCTGCCCTGCTCAAGTGCGCCGACCTGGCGATGTACGACGCGAAGTCCTCCACCGGGGGGATCCGGCTCTACGAGCCCGACCTGCACGCCACGAGCCCCCGCCGGCTCACCCTCGTGTCGGAGCTGCGGGCGGCGCTGCACGACGGCTCGGTGCAGGTGCACGTGCAGCCCAAGGCCGAGCTGGCGTCGCGCCGGGTGGTCGGCGTCGAGGCGCTGGTCCGCTGGGAGCACCCCGACCGCGGCTGGGTGCCGCCCGACGACTTCGTGCCGGTGGCCGAGAACAGCGGGCTCCTGGGCGTGCTCACCACCCTCGTGCTCGACACCTCGCTGGCCGCCTGCGCGCGGTGGCGCGCGGCCGGCCACGACCTCGGCGTCGCGGTGAACCTCTCCACCCGCAGCCTGCAGGACCCGGCTCTGGTCGACGAGGTCGGCGGGCTGCTCCTGCGGCACCACGTCCCGGCCGACCGGCTCACGCTGGAGGTCACCGAGAGCTCGGTGATGGCCGATCCGGGACGCGCCGTCGCCCAGCTGCGCCTGCTGCGCGCGCTCGGCGTCCGGCTGTCCATCGACGACTTCGGCACCGGCTACTCGTCGTTGTCCTACCTCCAGCAGCTGCCGGTGCAGGAGGTCAAGATCGACCGTTCCTTCATCTCCTCGCTGTGCAGCGAGTCCGGGAACGTGGCCATCGTCCGGGCGATCATCGACCTGGGGCGGAACCTCGGCCTCGACGTCGTCGCCGAGGGCGTCGAGGACCAGGGCACCTGGGACCAGCTGACGGCCATGGGCTGCACGCTGGTCCAGGGCTGGCACCTCGCCCGCGCCATGCCCACCGGCGAGCTGGCCGGCTGGCTGGCCGGCCACCAGGCGGCGCGGAACCGGGCCGGACTCCGCGTCGTCTGATCGTCCACGGGCAGGGTTGCCCTGCCAGGATCCGGCAATGGCGACCTGGGACGACCTGGCTCGCGCGTGCCTGGCGCTCCCCGGGACCAGCGAGCGCGCCTCCTACGGCGGCACACGGAGCTGGCGGGTGCGGGACAGGGCCTTCGTCTGGGAGCGTCCGCTGCGCCGGAGGGACGTCGACGAGCTCGGCGAGGCCGCCCCGGCCGGTCCGGTGGCCGGCGCGTACGTGCCCGACGAGGGCGCCAAGGCGGCACTGATCGCCGCGGAACCCGACGTCTACCTCACGACCTCGCATTTCGACGGGCACCCGGTCGTCCTCTGCCGGCTCGACCGCCTCGACCCGCAGTCGCTGACGGAGCTGGTGGCCGAGGCCTGGGCGTGCCGAGCGCCCCGCCGGCTGCTGGCCGAGCACCCCACCGGTCGGGCGTAGCCGCTCCCCCGGTGGAGCTCCTCCCCGATGCCGGAACACCCGCCGGTCAGGCGGTGACCGGCTCCATCGCCGCGGCCACGAGTTCCACCGACCGCAGCCGGCCCTCGAGCGAGCCCGACTGGTGGGCGACGATCAGCTCGTCGGCGTCGGCGACCTGCATGAAGCCCTCGAGGTGCGCGCGCACCTCGGCCGGGGTGCCGACGGCGGTGTGCGTGAGCATCGTGCCCACGTGGTGCCCGGCGCCCTGCGCGAGCAGCTGGTCGGCCTGCTCGTCGGTGAGCGCCTGCCCGCGGCCGAACAGGCTGACGGCGAGGTTGCGGCGGACCGCGGCCAGCTGCTCCTGCGCGGCGGCGGTGCTGTCGGCGGCGACCACGTTCACACCGGCGATGACGTAGGGCCGGTCGAGCTGCTCCGACGGCGTGAACTCGCTGCGGTAGGCGGCGACGGCGGGCTCGAGCATGGCCGGGGCGAAGTGCGAGGCGAAGGCGTAGGGCAGGCCCAGCGTGGCGGCGAGCCTGGCGCCGAACATCGACGAGCCCAGGATGTAGAGCGGCACGCGGGAGCCCTTGCCGGGGATCGCGTCGACGCCGCGCACCCGGGACTCCCCGGCGAGGTAGGCCTGCAGCTCGAGCACGTCCTGCGGGAAGGTGTCAGCCGAACGCGGGTCCCGGCGCAGCGCGAACATCGTGTTCTGGTCGCTCCCAGGAGCACGGCCGAGGCCCAGATCGATGCGGCCGGGGTACATCGCGTCGAGCGTGCCGAACTGCTCGGCGATGGTCAGCGGCGAGTGGTTGGGCAGCATGACGCCACCGGCGCCGAGCCGGATCCGGTCCGTGTGCGCGCCCACGTGCGCGATGAGCACGCTGGTGGCCGAGGAGGCGATCGACGCCATGTTGTGGTGCTCGGCGTACCAGACCCTCTCGTAGCCGTGCTCCTCCGCCCGCCGGGCGAGGGCGACGCTGGCGGCGATGGCACTGGCCGCGGTCTCGCCGCGCGGGATCGGTGCCAGGTCGAGGACGGAGAGCTTGGTGCGCATGTGCGGGCCTTTCACGTCGGTTGCCGGGGACAACCGACGCGCGCTGCCCGGGCTTCCCGCCGTCAGCGGCTCTGCAACGCGTCGAGGGCCACGGCCATGGCCGCCGCGACGCGGAAGTCCAGCCGCGGATCGGGCACGGTCACCGTGTAGCTGTCGCGGAGCCCGATCTTCTTGTGGCTGGACATGACGAGCCGGCCGGTGCCGTCCTCGACGAAGTCGAAGTGGAAGAGGAACGGCACCCAGACCTCGCCGAGATACGGGATGAAGCCCCAGAGCCGGCGGAGCACGGCGATGAAGGCGTTGCGCTCCCGGCCGACGGCGTCGATGCCCGGCGCCGACAGCTCCCAGGTGGAGCGCAGCAGGCTGGCGCCGAACCGCTTCCGGAAGTAGCCGATGGCGGCGCCGTACTCGTCGAAGACATCGTGCTCGGCGTGCACGTCGAGCCGCTGCCGCGCCTTGAAGGAGAACACCCGGCGGGTCTTCGACTCGTCGGAGTAGAAGACGACCTCCTCGCGGATCTTCATCCGCTTCTGCTGCGCCAGGGCGATCAGCTGGCCCTGGCTGCCGTCGGGATTCCTCGCCCGGACCTCGTAGCGGTTCACCATCAGCGTGAACCGCTGCTTGATGAAGAACTGCGGCACCACCATCGGTGCGGGCGGCTGGTAACCGGCGGACGTGGTCACGGGTGCTCCGATCGTCTCGATACCGAGGAGGGCTCATAGTGCAGGACCGGGCGGCCCCACGGGACGCCCGTGACCCGCACCGTCGTGCTCCTCGCCCCGATCATCCGGCGCTGGGCCCGCGGCGGTCGAGGAACGCGGCGCGCAGCCGCTGGACGCCGCGCTCGAGGGCGCTGGGGCCGGTGCCCTCCGCGAGGGGCGCGGCGGGCACCACGACCCACAGCAGGAGGTAGATCAGGAGCCCGGCGCCGCCGGTGAGGGTGAAGAAGACGGCGCCGACCCGCCAGAGGGTGGCGTCGATGCCGGTGTACTCGGCCAGTCCTCCGCACACGCCGCCGACCATCCGGTCGGTGCCGCTGCGCAGCAGGGGCCGGACGGGGGGCGGGGGCTGCTGAGCGGGCTGCGGCCGGTCGGCGGGCTGGTCGGCGGGCTGGGAGGTCGTCGCTGCTGTGGTCATGCCCAGAGCCTGCCGACGCAGCGCCGGCTCGGACATCGGGGAACGCCCGGATCCGACCCTGGTTCCGCGATCGGGGTGCCGGCGGGGACCGGCGGCACGGACTGCGGGGACGGCGGTACGCCGGTCCCCGCCGCGGTCACCTCAGCGGCAGGGGCGTCCGGTCGCCGTCCTCCCGCGGGCCGGAGATCCACCGCTCCCCGGGCTCGATCCGCACATCGTTGATGCTCGCCTCGCGGCGGCGCATGAGCCCGTCGGCCGTGAACTCCCAGTTCTCGTTGCCGTAGGAGCGCCAGGACCGCCCGTCGGCGTCGTGCCACTCGTACTGGAAGCGGACGGCGATCCGGTCGTCGGTGAACGCCCACAGCTCCTTGCGCAGGGCGTAGTCCATCTCCCGCTCCCACTTGCGGGTCAGGAAGGCGATGACCTCGTCCCGGCCGGTCAGGAACTCGTCCCGGTTCCGCCAGACCGTGTCCTCCGTGTACGCCTGCGCCACGCGGACGGGGTCGCGGGTGTTCCAGCCGTCCTCGGCCGCCTGCACCTTCTGCCGGGCGGTCTCGACGGTGAACGGCGGGAGCGGTGGACGGGACACGGGAACCTCCTCGGGCGGGCACCGGCCGCCGGTCCCCGGCACCACCCTGCCGCTGCCCGCCACTCCGTGCCCGGCGACCGATGAGTTCCCGACGGGCACCCGGTCTGCTTTCCTGACGAACCGCCTTCCCGAAGGAGATACCCGTGGGTCAGATCGCCGCCGCCCTGTTCACGACGCTCGACGGCTCGGCCGAGCGCCCCGACCAGTGGCACTTCCCCTACTTCGACGAGGCCATGGGCAGGGCTGTGGACCGCCACAGCGACCGGTGCGAGGCCTACCTGATGGGCCGGGTACTGCACGACCAGTGGTCCCAGTACTGGCCCGGCAACACCGACGACGAGTTCGCCGACTTCATCAATCCGATCCGCAAGTACGTGCTGTCCTCGACGCTGGAGACGTCGGACTGGGAGGGCACGACGGTGCTGCGGAGCCTCGACGACGTGCGCGCTCTCAAGGAGCAGACCACGGGCACCATCGGCATGTCCGGAAGCCTCACGACGGTGCGCTCGCTGCTCGAGGCGGGGCTGCTCGACGAGCTGGTCCTGCTCGTCGATCCGATCGTGGTCTCCGGCGAGCGCCGGTGGACCGACGAGCTGGGCCGCACGCCCCTGGAGCTGGTGTCGTCGGAGTCCCTGCCCACCGGCGTGCTGCACCTGGTCTACCGCCCGGCGTCGAAGGGCTGACGGCGAGCGGCGCCCCGTCGGCGCGGCGGTGCGATCGGCTCGCCGGAAGTTCAACGGGGCGTCACCCGGCCGTCACGTCCGGCGTCCACCCTGGCGGCATGACGGCAAGCTTGTTCGTGACCGGCACCCGCGTCGGGTCGATCCAACTCGACCACCGAGATGCCGCCGGTGCGCCCGGTCGACCGGAGGACGTCGCTCACGCCGTCGCCAAACCGGTCGTGGACGGCCTGGAGGCCTCGGTGTGCGGGCAACTTGTCCGGGCTGCCGCCACCGAGGACTGGCCGTCGGCCGGCCATGCCGCGCGGTGCGAGGAGTGCGCGCGCATCGCGGGCTGACCGCTCCGCTGCCGCACCCGGGCACGGCAGGATCCCGGGCATGGCGACGAACCCCAGGATCAAGCCGGTCGAGCGGGCCACCGGCCGGTCCTGGGACGAGTGGCTGCGGTTCATGGAGGCCATCGGCGCCCGGGACCTCGACCACAGGTCGATCGCGCTGAAGGTCTACGAGGAGCTCGACGGCACCATCGAGCAACCGGGCTGGTGGACCCAGTCGGTGACGGTGGCCTACGAGCAGCACATCGGCCGGCGGATCCCCGGCCAGCGCTCGGACGGGACCTTCCAGCTCAGCGTGAGCCGGTCCACGCCCCGCGGCATGGCCGAGCTCATGGCGGCGTGGCGGACGTTCGCCGCGGACGACGAGGCGGTGCAGGGCATCGTCGTGGCCGGCGAGCCGAAGGTCAGCGGCACCGACCGGCGGATCACCTGGCGGACGAAGGCTCGGGACGGCTCGTCCGTCGTCGTCACCAGCGAGCCGAAGAGGAACGGAACGGCGTCCCTCGTGGTGAACCAGATGGGTCTCGCGTCGCTCGAGCTCAACGACGCCGCCCGCGAGACGTGGGCCGCGGTCGTCGAGCGCTTCCTCGCTCCCACCGCCTGAGCACCGTCGCGCTCGGTCGTGCGGAGTCGGCGCGTACTGGGCAGGCTGGGCGCGGCAGCGGAAGGGATCCGCGGCCTCTCGGGCGAGGAGCGGACATGGAACGTTCCGACGTGCTGGTCGTCGGCGGGGGCAATGCCGGCATCTCCCTCGGTGCACGGCTGGTCCGCGACGGCGCCGGGAGCGTCACCATCGTGGCCCCGCAGCCGGTGCACCGGTACAAGCCGCTGCTGAACTACGTCGGCGCGGGCGAGGCGACGATGGCGGACCTGACCCGCCCGATGGCCGACGTCGTCCCCGAGGGATGCACGTGGATCCAGGACGGCGTGGACGCGGTGGACCCCGACGCCATGACCGTGCGCACGCGGAGCGGGCGCACGCTGCACTGGTCGACGCTCGTCCTGTGCCCCGGCCTGGTGGAGGACTGGGGGGCCACCCCGGGGCTGCAGTCGGCCTACACCGACGGGTGGGCGGCCTCGACGTACGTCCCGGGCAGCACCCCGCAGGTGTGGCCGCAGCTGAGGTCGCTGCGGCACGGCTCGGTGGTCTTCACCGTGCCCCCGGAGCCTGCCTCGTGCGGGCCGACGGCGCTGAAGCCGCTGCTCATGGCCTGCGATCACTGGCGGCGCTCCGGTGTGCTGGGGAACCTCAGGGTGCGACTCGTCCTGCCGGAGCAGACCGTGACGGGCGTGCCGGAGCTCGACGCGGTCCTGGAGGGGGTGTTCGCCGACTACGGCATCGAGGTGCTCCGCCATGCGCGCATCCGGAGCGTGGACCGGGACCTCCGCAGCATCACGCTCGCCGCGCCCGACGGCGAGCGGGTGCTCGAGGACCTCTCCTTCGCCCACGCCGTGCCGCACTACCGGGCTCCGGAGTGGATCGCGGACAGCGGCCTGGGCGTCGACCCGACGCCGGGCCTCGCGGACATCGATCCGTTCACGCTGCGGTCCCGCCGGCACGAGTCGATCTGGGCGCTGGGCGACGCCGCCGCCGTGCGGACCCGCCCCTCGGGGGGAGCGTTGCGGAAGCAGGTCGACGTCCTGGCCCGCAACATCGCCGCCGTCCGCGACGGCGGGGAGATGCAGCGGTACGACGGCTACACGGTCATGCCCATCACCGTCAGCCGGCGGAAGCTGATGCTGAACGAGGTCGATCGCGACGGCCGGCCCAGCCCGTCGGTGCCTGGCCTGAACCCCTTCACGCCGCGCCGTTCGGCCTGGCTCGTCGACCGCTACGTGCTCCCGCGGGTCTACTTCCGCCGCCTGCTGCGCGGAAAGGTGTGACCCGGGCACGCGCGCGTGACGGCCGCCGTCGCACGCCACGTCATCCGGGGTGGACGGCGTAACCCGCAGCACGTCGTCGGAGCCTTCGCGGGTCGCACGTCCGCGAGGTGCAGGGGTGGCGGCACAGCACCTCCCGCGTTGGCCGGCAGACCGCAGGCGAGCACGACGGTTGCGAAGTCGAGCGGGTCACCGCCGGGCTGGTTGTCCAGCCGGCGGACGGTCCGGTGGGCGTCGGCGCGGCGAACGATGGTCGTGGGTGACGTCCAGGATGAGACGACCTCGACCGTCTCAGGTGGGGATGGTGGAACAGCCGTCGAGGAACACAGACCCCGGCATGGAGTACGGGATTGCGATATCCGCAGCTCCCGCCTCCCCGCTGCGACCGCCACTATCGGCGAACGCCTCGGTCATCGGCGCATCCAGGGCCGAATTACCGCAGACCGAACAGGGCA
Organism: Blastococcus sp.; assembly: GCA_035629195.1. Classification (GTDB taxonomy): domain Bacteria; phylum Actinomycetota; class Actinomycetes; order Mycobacteriales; family Geodermatophilaceae; genus Blastococcus. The sequence goes on from DASPIH010000106.1 coordinate 10,536, forward strand.
CCACCCTCCCGACGGGACGTATTTTCCGCAGGCTCGAGCCTTCACACCTGGCGCCCGTTGCCCAGCGCCGACACCCGTCGGTGTCGCGTCGTTGTCCGACACTGACCTGCTGATGATCTCGAATGGCCGCAGGGTTGCCGATCGGGGCACTCACGAAGATCCGCCGAGTATCCGACGCAGTCCGGGGGCCGCACGAATTGGCCGTTGTACAGGTGGTCAGGAGACAGGAGAAACTCCTGGAGCTACGGTTCCGACTTCCCATTCGGCCATCCCGGCCCGATCCGGATCCCCCATCCGCTTCGGAATGGTCCCTGTTTCCGCTCGATCGGCCATGAATGGCTCATGCCGAGCCGCCCATGCGGCCAGGTGGCAGCACTCGCTCGCTTTTCCCGGCGCCCTTGTGACCAGAACTGATCACGCGGCGATGTGGAGGCCGTGCCGAGCCGTGATGCGCCGGGTCCTCTCCGCGACCGGC
>DASPIH010000107.1:0-6212 GCA_035629195.1 Blastococcus sp.
TTCTTCGGCATCGGCTCCGCCTCGGCAGGGGTGCTGGGCGCTCCGGGCGCCCCGGCCGCCGACGAGGGCGGTGCCACGGCCGCGCCCGAGGCCTCGGGGGACATCCCGCCCGAGCTCCTCGACCAGGCGGCGCAGGACCCGGAGGCGGTCGAGCAGTTGCTGACCTGCGGCCGGTTCCGCGCCGACATCTGCGCGGCGTACCAGACGGCGGCAGCCTCGGGCACGCTCACGCCCGAGGTGGCCGCGGTCCTCGACCGCAGCAGCCCCGCGGCGGTGCTCGACCGCATCGACGCGCCGACGCTGCTGATCCAGGGCACCCAGGACTCGCTGTTCGGTCTCGGCCAGGCCGACGCCAACGCCAACGGGATCGCCGCGAACGGCACCCCGGTCAAGGTGGTCTGGTACGCCGGGGGTCACGACACCTCGGCGTCCGCGGACCAGGCGGAGGCCCTGCGCGAGCAGGTGGCCGGCTGGTTCGACTGGCACCTGCGCGAGCAGGGAGAGGACCCGGGAACCGGCTTCGAGTACCCCGCGCCCACCGGCATCGCGGCGAGCCCGGGCAGCGTGCAGGGGGGCACCCAGACCGTCGTGGCCGGGAGCTATCCCGGCCTGGACGGCACCGAGCCGGCGACCCGCCGGATGATCCAGGTCGAGGGCCCGGTGCAGCCGGTGGTCACCCCCGCGGGCGGCACCCCCGCCGCCCTCACGACCGTGCCCGGCCTCGGGGACCTGACCTCCGCGCTCGGCGGAGCCACGCTGGAGATCCCGGGCCAGTACGCAGCCTTCGACAGCGCCCCCCTCGACGCGCCGGTCGAGGTGATCGGCGCGTCCACCGTCGACCTGGTGGTCGCCGCCCCCGGCGGCTCGGCGACGCTGTTCGCCAAGCTGTACGACGTCGGGCCGGAGGGCGCGCTGACGCTGCCGGGAAGCCAGGTCGCGCCCCTCCGGCTCACCGGCATCTCTTCCGATCCGGCGGCTCCGACGCGGGTCAGCGTCACGCTGCCCGGGATCGTGCACCGGTTCGAGGCCGGGCACACCATGCGCGTGCTCGTCTCCTCGACCGATCAGGCCTACGCGCTGCCCACCGGGGCGGAGGCCTACTCCGTCGGGCTCGCCCCGGCGGAGACGGCGAACGGCACGGCGGTGGGCACGACCGCCCTGGCGGTGCCCGAGGTCGGCGGCCGGACGGAGAACACCGGCGGCTCCCTGCGCTGGTGGATCCTGCTGGCGGCCGTGGCCGGGCTCGGCCTGCTCGGCTGGCTCGCCGCACGGTGGTGGGGAGCCCGCCGGCGCCGCCAGATCTCCACCGCCCAGCCGGACGGTGAGGACGTCCCGCTGCGCTTCGAGGGGGTGACCAAGGCGTACAAGGACGGGTTCGTCGCCGTCCGCGACCTCTCCTTCGAGGTCCGCCGAGGTCAGGTGCTCGGCCTGCTCGGACCCAACGGCGCAGGCAAGACGACGTCGCTGCGCATGCTCATGGGCCTGATCAAGCCCACGGCGGGGACGATCAGCATCTTCGGTCACGCCGCCGCCCCGGGCGCTCCGGTGCTGTCGCGGCTGGGCTCCTTCGTCGAGGGCACCGGCCTGCAGCCGCACCTGTCCGGACGGGACAACCTGACGTTGTACTGGGCCGCCACGGGCCGCCCGGCCGAGGACGCGCACATGGACGAGGCGATCGCCGTCGCCGGGCTCGGCTCGGCCATCGACCGGCCGGTCCGCCGCTACAGCCAGGGCATGCGCCAGCGGGTCGCCATCGCCCAGGCCATGCTGGGCCTGCCCGACCTCCTGGTGCTCGACGAGCCGACCAACGGCCTGGACCCGCCGCAGATCCACGCGATGCGGGAGGTGCTGCGCGACTACGCCGCCACCGGGCGCACCGTCATCGTCTCCAGCCACCTGCTCAGCGAGATCGAGCAGACGTGCAGCCACGTGGTGGTCATGGCCAAGGGGCAGAAGATCGCGCAGGGCACGGTGGAGGAGATCGTCGGCAGCGGCGGCTCGGTCCTGGTCGGCCTGGCCGACGACGCCGACACCGACCGGGCCGTCGCCGTCCTCGCCGGCCTGCCGGGGGTCACCGCCGGCCGGACCGACGACGGCCTGGTCGCCGAGCTCGACGGCGCCCGCCGGGCCGACGTGCTGCAGGCGCTGGTGGACGCCGGCATCGCCGTCGACCAGTTCACGCCGCGGCGACGGCTCGAGGACGCCTTCCTGGCGCTGGTGGGAGAGGCATGACCGTCACAGGGGAGCACGTGCAGCCGACCGGTGCAGTTGCCGGGTACCGGCCGGAGAGGACCCTCCGGCTGTCCGTGGAGCTGCGCCGGCAGTTCAAGCGCCGGCGCACCCTGGGCGTCTTCGTGCTCATGGCCGCGCTGCCGCTGGTCCTGATCGGGGCGCTGCAGCTGGGTGGGAGCGAGGAGGCGGCGGAGAGCAACCAGATCAACCTGGTCGACGTCGCCACCGCCAGCGGGCTGAACTTCACGCTGTTCGTGCTCTTCGCCACCACCGGCTTCTTCCTCGTGGTGGTGTACGCGCTCTTCTTCGGTGACACCGTCGCCGTCGAGGCGCAGTGGGGCTCGCTCCGCTACGCGCTGGCCACGCCGGTGCCCCGGATGCGGCTGCTCCGGCAGAAGTGGCTCGCCGCGCTGGTGCAGTCGGTGGCCGCGCTGCTGACGCTGGCCACGGTGGCGGTGGTCGCCGGTGGCATCGCGTTCGGCTTCGACGACATCCGGACGCCGATCGGGGTCACCATCGACCAGGGTGACGGGATGGTGCGGCTGGCCGGGATGCTCGGCTACCTCGCCGTCCACCTGCTCGTGGTCGGCGCGCTCGCCTTCTGGTTCTCCACGATCACCGACGCGCCGCTGGCGGCCGTCGGTGGCGCGGTCTTCACGATGGTCGTCTTCGCGATCCTCGACCAGGTCGAGCAGCTCGGCTCCATCCGCGACTGGTTCCCCACGGCGGAGGAGTTCGCCTGGACCGATCTGCTGCAGACGCCGGTCGACTCAGGGGACCTGTTCCGGGGCGTGATCCAGTCGCTGGTGTACGTCGCCGTGTTCACCGCGCTGGGCTTCCGCCACTTCGCCCGTCGCGACGTCACCAGCTGAGCGGGCCGGCCAGGGGCGTCGAGCACGAGCTCGACGCCCCTGACCGGGCGTCAGCGCCCGTTCTACCGGGGCCGGTGCTCGTGGGCGAACGACAGGACCATGTCGTTGAACGGGCGGTAGGCCTCCCAGTGCGGGCTGTGCCCCACCTCGGCGAAGAGGGTCATCCGAGCGGACGGCATGTGGCTCGCGACCTCGCGCAGCCGGCTCGGCGGGAGGTACATGTCGGCGTCGCCGGTGAACAGCATCGTGGGCGTCGTGATCTTCTCGAGGTCCGCCCACCTGAGCGGCTGCTCCGTACCCGGCAGCGGGGTGGGCGGGTTCGGCTGGGCCTCGTTCTGGTGCCATGCGCTCAGCACCTCCGCCGGTGCCGCGGCCCGGTAGGAGGGCCCCAGCTCCTGGAACTCGGGGTCCAGGCCCGTCCGCGTGACCGTGCCGGTGGCGGGGTCGGTGACCGTCCTGAACCCCCCGCCGGTCATCCTCGCGTTGACCGCGTTCCACGAATCCTCCGCGATGCCGAAGATGCTGCAGCCCGGCATGGCGGTCAGCACCCTCTCCGGGATGCGCAGCGCGGCGTCGAGCACCACGTTGGCGCCCGCGGCGATGCCGACCAGGTGGAACTGACCGACCCCCAGCAGGTCCATCAGCGCCTCGAGGTCCCGGAGGTCCGTCCCCGCGGCCGTGGTGAACCCCGTGGACCCCCCGTAGCCCCGCCGGGAGTAGCTGATGACCCGGTGGCCCGCCTTGGCGAACGCCGCCTGCTGGTAGCCCCAGACGCCGCCGTGCCCGCTGTGCGGGTGCTGCAGCACGATCGCTGAACCCTTGCCGCGGGTGTCCCACACCTCCAGGTCCGCGTCCCGGACGCGGACCGTCGTCGGGCCCCCGGTCATCGGGGGCGGCAGTTCCCAGGACGTCTGCGCGGGGACCAGCGTCTCCCGCCGGCCCGGCTTACCGGCGCCCGCCGGAGGTGCAGCCGGCCTTCCTGCGCCCGGCGCTGCGGTGCTCGGCGCCGCGCTCGCGGGCACGGCGGCCGCACCGAGCGCGACGACGCCCGCTCCGGCCAGTCCGGCGAGTACCCGCCTGCGGTTGATCGCTCCGTCGGTCCTGTCGCTCAACTTCTGCTCCGATCGCCGTTGATCGCTGGTCCGGTGACCCTCGGGGGTCTGCCCGGAGAGGTCGACTCCGCGACGTCCTCGCCGACCGCGGTCACCAGGCCCGGGCTCGATGGCCGCGACCCGTGTGGATGCTCCGCATCGCCGATCGATGTCAGGCGGGAGTATTCATCCGACCGGGGGACGGGGCAAGACGACGACGGCAGCCCGCGGTGGTGCTCGCCCGGCGGCGTCGGGTCAGAGGCTGGCGCGCACCGCCTGCGCCCAGCCCTCGCCCATGGCTCCGTCGGTGGCGACGGCGTTCGGCACGGCGGCCAGGGCCTCGGTCATCCCGTCCACGGCCGCCCCGTTCGCCGTGATCCACAGCCGGCCCACCGCCGGAGCCATGTCGAGGTCGCTGAGGCTGTCGCCGATCGCCACCGCGTCGCCGGGTGCGAGACCACGGCGTTCCAGGTCCCAGGCGATGGCCGCACCCTTGGAGATGCCGCGCGGCATGAGGTGGTAGACCCGCGGCGGGGCGGTGTCGAGGTCCAGCCCCATCCACGACGCCGGCGGGATCGCGCCGTTGTCCTTGAGCGTCAGCCAGCCCGCTCCCCGCTCGGCGAGCCAGGCGTCCACCGAGAGCGGGTCGACGCGGCCGCGCAGCAGCGCGTCGGTCTCGTGGGTGGCGTGCCACGGCGCATGCCACTCCAGCCGGCCGGCGTGCGCGGCGATCAGCTCGTCGACGACCCCGAGCTCGGCCATCACCGCCATCGGCGTCCGGGCGCCGTACTCCACGGGCAGCGCACCGCGCAGCCGGTGGGTGCTCTGCCCGAAACCCCAGCCGATCGTGGCGCCGAGCTCGGCGATGGCGCCGTCGGCGGCGAAGATCCGCGCGGCCTCCACCACCTGCTCGTAGGTCCGCCCGCTGACCAGCACGAGGGCGACGCCGGCGCGGTGCAGGTCCAGCAGCGCCCCGGCCGGGCCGTCGGTCAGCTCTCGTCCCGCGGTGTGCCAGAACGAGCCGCGGGGCCCGACCATCGTGCCGTCCAGGTCGGTGTAGACGACGCGCGCAGCCACGCCTCCATCCTGGCCGTCGGCGTCAGGCGCTCGGGCACTGGGTAGCATTCACGGCGTTCACTCATCCAGAGGGGCAGAGGGACACGGCCCGATGAAGCCCCGGCAACCGCCGTCTGACGCGTCAGCGCAGCGGTAGGTGCCAATTCCGTCCCGCGCGGCTCGACGGCCCGACGCGGGGAAGATGAGGAGGTAGTCGTCGCATGACTCTGACCGCTCCGGGTTCCCTCCAGGCCGACTCGTCCGCCGGTGGCCCGATCCCTCCCTGTCCCGCCCGCGGGTTGGTGTGCCGCAACTGCGGCGCCACGTTCGGCCTCATCGCCGAGCACGCCTGTGCCGAGTGCTTCGGCCCGCTGGAGGTCGACTACGACCCCGAGGTGATGAAGGCCGTCACCCGCGAGCAGATCGAGGCGGGCCCGCAGAACATCTGGCGCTACGTCGCGCTGCTGCCGGTGGGCCAGGACCCGGCCGCCCGGGTCTCCCTCGACCCGGGCATGACGCCGCTGGTGCGGGCCGACCGGCTGGCCGAGGAGCTGGGCCTGACCGGCGGGCTGTGGGTCAAGGACGACTCGGCCAACCCCACGCACTCCTTCAAGGACCGCGTGGTGAGCCTCGCCGCCACCGCTGCCAAGGGCCTCGGTTACACGAAGATCGCCGCCGCCTCGACCGGCAACCTGGCCAACTCGGTCGCCGCCCACGCCGCGCGGGTGGGCCTGCCCTCGTACGTCTTCATCCCGTCGGACCTCGAACCCGGCAAGGTCGTGCAGTCGGCGGTCTACGGGCAGACCCTCGTCGCCGTCGACGGCTCCTACGACGACGTCAACCGGCTGACCAGCGAGCTCGCCGAGACCGACGAGTTCGAGGACACCGCCTTCGTCAACCAGAACGTCCGGCCGTACTACGCCGAGGGCTCCAAGACGATGGGCTACGAGATCGCCGAGCA
>DASPIH010000108.1:0-3963 GCA_035629195.1 Blastococcus sp.
TCAGCCGTCGACGTAGCGGTCGCGTTCGACGACGAACTGGCCGGTGGCGGTGTTGGCGTCGACGAACTCCGGCAGCAGCGGTATCCGCACCGTCACGGTGACGCAGACGGAGAACTCCTCTCCCGGCACCAACGTCGGCGAGTAACCGCCCGCCGCGTCGCAGCCGGCACCGGCCGGGGCGTAGGCCAGCTGCATGTCGGTGACCGCCACCGACTGGTCCTCCACCGCCAGCTGCGCGGCCCGCAACGCCCGCTCCTGCCCGGTTCCCGGATCCGGCGCGGTGCCCAGCGCCCGCCCGGCCTCCCGCGCCGCTGCCTGCGCGGCGAACACCCCGCGCTGCACCGCCGAGAACCCGGCCACGACGTAGACCAGCGGCACGAACACCACCAGCGCGATGAACACGAACTCCACCAGCGCCGACCCGCGCTGCCCGGCTCCCGTTCCCAGCCGGGCGCGCAGCCACCTCACGGCCCCTCCTTCAGCGCCCGGCCGGTGACCTCCAACGGCAACACGCCGCCCAGCGCAGCCAGCAGCGAGGGCACCGCCCCCGAGCACCGCACCACCACCAGCCTCGCGCCGCTGGGATCGGGCTCCTCCCCCGAGGTGCAGGCCAGCCCTGCCGCCGTCTGCAGCGAGGTCGCCTTCGCCACCACCTGCACGGTGCGCGCCGCCCCGACGGCCGAGTCGACGTCGGCATTGGCGGCGTACCGGGCGCCGTCCTGCGCGCTGGCGGTCACCACGTTGCGCACGTGCACGTAGACCGCCACCTGCAGCACCGCCAGCAGCAGCCCCACGACCAGCACCGACACCAGCACGAAGTCCACGACAGCGCTGCCCCGCTCACCGTCCCCCGACGGCCTCCCCGCAGGGTTCCGCCGCGAACGCGCGAGCAGTGACGAGCAGCGAGGTCGTCGTTCAGCCACTGGTCGTGACCGACGTCAGCGCGTTGTTCACCGCCTCGACGATCGCCGTCCGGAACGGGATCAGGATGGCCAGCACCAGTGCCGCCGTCATCACGGTGATCATCACCCAGCCGGGCACGTCTCCCCGTTCCGGGTCCTCCCCCCGGACCCGCGCCGCAACAGCGGCCACGGCGGCGAGCAACAGCGTCACCAGACGCATCGAACGTCCTTTCTCCAGGTCCGCGGGCTCACTGCGCCAGCGAGACGATGCTGATCAGCCCCGGGAACAGGGCGAAGAGGACGGTGACCGGCAGCACCAGGAAGACGACCGGGACCATCATCGCGATCTCCTTGCGGCCACCTGCTTCCAGCAGCCGGCGCTTGCCGGCCTCGCGTACGTCGGCGGCCTGGGCGCGGAGCACCTCGGCCAGCGGGGTGCCGCGCTCGATGGCCACGAGCAGGCCGTCGACGAAGCGGGCCAGCGGAGGGAGCGAGGTGCGGTCGGCCACCTGCTGCAGCGCGTCGACCAATGGCACTCCGGCCCGCGCCCGGCCGAGTGCGGCACCGAGTTCGCCGGCCAGCTCACCGCCGGACAAGCGGGTGACCCGGGCGATCGCCGCGGTGGGGCTCTCCCCCGCGGTGACCGCCAGGGCGAGCAGCTCGGCGACCACGGGGAACTCGGCGAGCAGCAGCTCCTCCCGCCGGGTCACCTGCTGGGTGAGCCACCAGTCGCGGCCGAGCACCCCGCCGACCAGTCCGGCGAGGCAGAGCAGCCCGGCCGACAGCACGTTCACACCCCCGGCGGCCACCGAGCCGACCGTGGCGAGAGCTGCGGCGGCGAGCAGCCCGAGCCCGCCCCAGACCACCTGCTCGATGCGGAAGTCCTCGACCGACATCGAGCCGCCGAGGGCATCGAGCCGGCGGCGCACGGCCGCCCGGCCACCGAGGAACCGGTCGACGACGCGGGCACCGTCGCTGATCGAGGGCCCGGCGATCCGTCGCACCACGGTCAGCATCCCCGGCTGGGTGGCCGTGCCCAGCAGGCGGGACGGCGGCGGGGTGTCGTGCACGTAGGGGGCCAGCCGATCGACCAGTCGCACCGACCGGAACGGCGGCGCGTAGGCGAGGACGAGCACCAGCCCGACCGCCGCCGCGAGCCCCAGCAGCATCCCGACGACCCCGGCGGTCATTGCAGCACCCGCACGTCCTCGGGCAGCCGCCCGATCCGCATCATCAGCCGGTAGGCCACCAGGCAGACAGCTCCCCCACCGGCCAGGACCGCGGTGCCCATGGCGGAGTCGTACGCCGCGAGCGTCGTCGACTGCGTGGCCAGCAGCAGCAGCACGACCCACGGCGCGGCGATCGCCAGCCGGGCCGCCTGCACCACCCAGCCCTGCCGGGTCTCCAGCTCGGCGCGGGCGCGCGCGTCCTCCCGCAGGAACGACGACAGGGTCCGCAGCACGCGCCCGAGGTCGCTGCCGCCGACCTCACGGGCCACCCGGAGGGTCTCCACGATCCGGTCGCCCACCGGATCGGCGAGGTCGTCCTTGAGATGGTCCAGACAGGAACCGAACCGGCCGCTGGAGCGGTACTCGGCGGCGAACCGCGCGAACGGCGGGCGCAGCACCTCCGGGCCGCGCGTCGACAGCGCCGTCAGCCCTTCGGGCAGCGAGAGACCGGCGCGCACCGCCGAGGCGAGGTTGTCGACGACCTCCGGCCACACCTCGCGCAGGTCCGCGCGCCGCCTGGCGGCCAGCCGCCGCACCTGCACGTACGGCAGCAGGAAGCCGAACAGGCCGAAGGCGACGCTGACGGTGACCGTGCCGGTGGTCAGCAGCACGACGACGGTGACCAGCAGGCCCGCCCCGATCTGCAAGGCCAGCAGCTGGGCGGCGTTGATGCCGGAAAGCCCCGCAGCGGCCAGCATCTGCTGGCGACGGCCGGGCCGACGCCCGGCGCTGTCCCGCCTCGGAGCCCGGGACCCGCTACGCCAGACCAGCAGCAGGCCCACGCCCAGCAGCAGACCGAGGAGGGCGCCGGACCCCGTCACGGCGCCCCGCCCAGCAGGGCGGGCAGGTCGAAGCCGGCGGCTGCGAAGCGGTCGGGATGCGGCGGGTAGCCATCGGCCCGCACCAACCGTCCCTCGCGGCTGCTGAAGACATCCGCGGTCTCGATCACCCCGCCCTCGGCGCGGCCGGGCAGCGCGACGATCTCCCGCACCCGCCGGCGACCGTCGGCATCGGTGCCCACGTGCACCACCAGGTCGACGCTGGAGGCGACGGTGGGAACGACGAACGACGTCCCGATGTTCTCCCCGGCCAGCAGCGGCAACGTGCACATCTTGACCACCGCCTCACGGGCGCTGTTGGCGTGCAACGTGCACATGCCGGGCAGCCCGGAGTTCAGTGCGATGAGCAGGTCCAGGCACTCCTCCTGGCGCACCTCCCCGACGACGATCCGGGAGGGCCGCATGCGCAGCGCCTCCTTCACCAGCCGACGCAGCGGGATCTCCCCGGCGCCCTCCAGGTTCGGCTGGCGGGTCTGCATCGAGACGACATCGGGAAGCGGGACCCGCAACTCGAAGACCTCCTCGCAGGTGATCACCCGCTCCCGGGCCGGCACCGCAGCACACAGGCAGTTGAGCAGCGTCGTCTTGCCGGCCTGCGTGCCACCGGAGACGAGGATGTTCAGACCCGAGGCGACCGCGGCCTCCAGGAAGCGGGCGGCCGGGGCGGTGAGCGTCCCCAGGGCGACCAGCTCGTCGAGGCTGTGCGCCTGCAGCACGAATTTCCGGATGTTGGCGGCCATGTGGCGCCGGGTGATGTCCGGGATGACCACGTGCAGCCGCGAGCCGTCGGGCATCACCGCATCCACGAACGGGGTCGACATGTCGATCCGTCGACCCGAGGTGCGCAGCATCCGCTCGACCAGGTCGGCCAGCTCTCCCGGCGCCAGGATGGTCGTGGTCAGTTCGCTGCGGCCGCGGCGGGCGACGAACACCCGGCCCGGCTCGTTCACCCAGAACTACTTCGCCATGTTTGACTGCGTGCGATCGTCGACG
>DASPIH010000109.1:0-6711 GCA_035629195.1 Blastococcus sp.
CGGGACGTCCGGCGGAGTGGGCCGACGCGGTGCAGGCCGCCCGGCTCGTGGCCGAGGCCGCCGGAGCCGAGCTGACCGTCCGCGCGGGCGACCGGGCGCCCTGGCATCCGGGGCGCTGCGCCGAGCTCCTGGTCGGCGACCGGGTGATCGGGCACGCCGGCGAGGTGCACCCCAAGGTCTGCGAGGCGCTCGGCCTGCCCGCCCGCACCGCGGTCATGGAGCTCGACGCCGACGCGCTGCCCGCGCCGACGGTGCCGGTCGCCCTGCCGATCTCCACCTTTCCGCCGGTGCTCCTCGACCTGGCCGTGGTGGTGCGCGAGGACGTTCCGGCCGCCGACGTGGCCGCCGCCCTGCGCGCGGGCGCCGGCGAGCTGCTGGAGTCGCTGACGCTGTTCGACGTCTACACCGGCGCGCCGGTGCCGGCGGGGTTCCGGTCGCTGGCCTACGCGCTGACCCTGCGGGCTCCGGACCGGACGCTCACCGGTGAGGAAGCGGCCGTCGTGCGCGACGCCGCGCTGGGCATGGCGACGCTGCGGACCGGAGCCCGGCTCCGTGCCTGAGAAAGGACCCCCTGCCCCCCACCACTCGCAGGCTCGCGGCGGGGCCCTGCAGGGGGCCGCCCTGTCGGGTGCGGTGGCACTGGTCACCGGCGCGTCGACGGGTATCGGCCGGCACCTGGTCGAGGGGCTGGCCGCCCGCGGCATGGCGGTGGCCGGCCTGGCACGGAACGGGGACCGGCTGCGCACGGCGATGGCCGAGGTCGCCGACGCGACCGGTGCCCGCACCCTCGCCGTGGCCGCCGACGTCACCGACCGCGCGTCGGTCGAGGCCGCGGTCGGCGAGGTCCGCGAGCAGCTGGGACCGGTGGAGCTGCTGGTCAACAACGCCGGGCTGATCGACGAGTTCGAGGTGCCGGTGTGGGAGGCCGACCCCGACCAGTGGTGGGACGTCGTGACCAGCCACGTCCGTGGGGCGCAGCTGACCATCCGCACGATCGTGCCGTGGATGGTGCTCCGCAACCGGGGTCGCGTGGTCAATCTCGCCAGCGGCATGAGCACCAGGGCCAATCCCGACTACTCCGCCTACTCCGTGGCCAAGACGGCCCTCATGCGGCTCACCGAGTCGCTGGCGATCGCGCTGGAGGGCTCGGACGTCCGGGCGTTCGACGTCGCGCCGGGCGTCGTCGACACCCCGATGACCCGCTCCATGCACATGTGGCAGGACTTCACGGACTGGACGCCGCCGGAGAAGGTGGTCGAGCTCGTCGCGGCCATCGCGGCCGGTGAGCTCGACCAGTGGTCGGGACGCTTCGTCCGCGCCGGCAAGGACGACCTGGACGCGCTCCGTTCCACCACGCCGGAGGACGCCGCCCGGCAGCTGCGCCTGCGCCTCATCGGCGACGCCGACCCGCTCGGCTGAGCAGCGGCCGGTCAGGCGACGACCGGTCAGGCGACGACCGGTCAGGCGACGGTCGAGAACAGCGGGGTGGCGCCGGCGAGGTCGACCAGCCGGCGCACCGAGCGCGAGGGCCGGCGCAGTTCGGGAAGCCGTCCGGACCGGCGGGCCGCCTCGGTCTCCCGGACGACGAGCCGCAGGCCGCGGCAGTCGAGGAACGTCGTGGCGGAGAGGTCCACGGCCACCGGCTCCCGACCGTGGCTGCGCCTCGTGGCATCCCAGAGGGCGACCACCGCCGTGTCCACCTCGCCCCGCAGCCGCAGCACCGGGCCGGCCTCCCCGTCGACCAGGTCGATGTCGCCCAGGGGCTCGCTGGCGCCGGAACGACCGGTGTCGCGGTGTCGGTCGATGTCGCGGTATCGGTCGATGTCGGCCACAGTGGCTCCTCCCCGCCGGACGACCATCGCCGGCACGGCCCACTGTGCCGTGAGGTGATGACAAAAGTACGTACGGTGACTGTCGATCGGCTGTGCACCGGGCACTATTGATGGAGCCGGCGCTGCTGCGGGCGCCGGCCTGCATATCCCCTGTAGTGGTATGCACCGGTGTGTATGGTCATGCATCGTGAACACAGGGCAGACGTGGACGATCGGGGTCACCGGCGCCACCGGGTACGCCGGAGGAGAGGTGTGCCGGCTGCTCGCCGGGCACCCGAACTTCCGGCTGGCCGGGGTGCATGCCAATTCGAGCGCCGGTCGACGCCTGGGTGAGCTGCAGCCCCACCTCCTGCCGTTCGCCGACCTGGAGGTGCAGCCCAGCGACGCGGCGAGCCTCGCCGGCTACGACGTCGTCGTCCTGGCGCTCCCGCACGGGGAGTCGGCGGCCATCGCCGACCAGCTGCCGGCCGAGACCCTCGTCATCGACTGCGGCGCCGACCACCGGCTGAACGACCCCTCGGCCTGGGCCCGCTGGTACGGCGGGGTGCACGCCGGTACCTGGCCCTACGGCCTGCCCGAGCTGCCCGGCCAGCGCGAGCAGCTGGCCGGCGCCACCCGGATCGCCGTGCCCGGGTGCTACCCGACCTCGGTCACCCTGGCCCTGGCCCCGGCCCTGGCGGCCGGGCTGGTCGAGCCGGACGTGGTGGTCGTGGCGGCCAGCGGCACCAGCGGGGCGGGCAAGTCGCCGAAGACGAACCTGCTCGGCAGCGAGGTCATGGGCGCGGCCAGTGCCTACGGGGTCGGCGGGGTGCACCGCCACACGCCCGAGATGATCCAGGGGCTGTCGCAGGCCGCCGGCGGCCCGGTCACGGTCAGCTTCACCCCGACGCTCGTGCCGATGAGCCGCGGCATCCTCGCCACCTGCTCGGCGAAGCTGGCGCCGGGCATCACCCCGGACGCCGCCCGTGCCGCCTACGACAAGGCATACGCCGACGAGCCGTTCATCCACCTGCTGCCCGAGGGCCAGTGGCCCACCACCGCCCAGGTGCTCGGCGCCAACACCGTCGCCCTGCAGGTCGCCGTCGACGCCGACGCCGGCCGCTTGGTCGTCGTCGCGGCCGTCGACAACCTCACCAAGGGCACCGGGGGAGCGGCGATCCAGTGCGCCAACCTCGCCCTGGGCCTCTCCGAGACCACCGGCCTTCCCCTCGTCGGAGTAGCACCGTGACACTTCTCCCACCAGAGGACGCCCAGTGACCACCACTGCCCCGAAGGGGTTCTCCGCAGCCGGCGTCGCCGCCGGACTGAAGTCCAGCGGCGACCTCGACGTCGCCGTCGTCCTGAACACCGGGCCCGACGACGCCGCGGCGGCCGTCTTCACGACCAACCGCTTCCCGGCGGCTCCGGTCCTCTGGAGTCGCCAGGTCATCGCGGGCCAGCGGGCCCGCGCGGTGGTCCTCAACTCCGGTGGCGCCAACGCCTGCACCGGTCCCGAGGGCTTCCAGGACACCCACGCCACCGCCGAGCACGCCGCCGCCGAGCTGGAGATCGGCGCGATCGACGTCGCCGTCGCCAGCACCGGGCTGATCGGCGTCCGGCTGCCCATGGACAAGCTGACCGCCGGGGTGACCGCCGCCGCGGGCCGGCTCAGCGAGGACGGCGGCCCCGACGCCGCCCGCGCGATCATGACCACCGACTCCGTCCCCAAGACGACGGCGCAGCAGCAGGAGGGCTGGACCGTCGGCGGCATGGCCAAGGGCGCCGGGATGCTGGCGCCGAGCCTCGCCACGATGCTCGTCGTCCTCACCACCGACGCCGTCGCCGACCCCGACGTCCTCCAGCGGGCGCTGAAGACCGCCACCGCGGTGAGCTTCGAGCGGGTCGACTCCGACGGGTGCCTGTCGACCAACGACACCGTGCTGGTGATGGCCAACGGCGCCTCGGGTGTCACCCCGAGCGAGGCGGAGCTCACCGCGGCCCTCACCGCGGCGTCGACCGACCTCGCCATGCAGCTCCTGGCGGACGCCGAGGGCTCGACCAAGGACATCGCCATCACGGTCCGGAACGCGGCGACCGTCGAGGACGCACTCACCGCCGGCCGCGCCTGCGCACGGAACAACCTGCTCAAGACCGCGCTGTTCGGCAACGACCCCAACTGGGGCAGGGTGCTCGCCGCCATCGGCACCACCGACGCCGCCTTCGAGCCGGAGGAGGTCGACGTCACCATCAACGGCGTCACGGTCTGCCGGGGCGGTGCCATCGGCGACCCGCGCGAGGGTGTGGACCTGACCGGACGGGAGATCACCATCGACGTGGACCTGGGGGCCGGCACCGAGCAGGCCACCATCTGGACCAACGACCTGTCGATCGCCTACGTGCACGAGAACTCGGCGTACTCGACATGAGCGCGCAGGACCCGGCGCCCATGTCCGCGCAGGACCCGGCGCACAAGTCATCGCAGGACCCGGCGCACAAGTCATCGCAGGACCCGGCGCACATGTCCGCGCAGGACCCCACACCGCCCGACGTCCGGATCGACGAGCACCCGCCGCCGGTGCGGCCCGTGCGCACGGTCGGCACCCGGCGGGTCATGCGCACCGTCGACCCGGAGGGGGACGCGGCCAAGGTCGCCGTCCTCACCGGGGCGTTGCCGTGGCTCAAGGAGTTCCACGGCAACGTCGTCGTCATCAAGTACGGCGGCCACGCCATGGTCGACGACGAGTGCCGCCGCGCCTTCGCCGAGGACATGGTCTTCCTGCGGACCTGCGGCATCCTGCCGGTCGTCGTGCACGGGGGCGGCCCCCAGATCAGCGCCATGCTCACCCGGCTCGGCATCCCCAGCGAGTTCCGCGGCGGGCTCCGGGTGACCACCCCGGAGACCATCGACGTCGTCCGCATGGTGCTCACCGGTCAGGTCGGCCCCGACATCGTCGGGCTGATCAACCAGCACGGGCCGATGGCGGTGCACCTCTCCGGGGAGGACGGCGGCCTGTTCACCGCCCAGCGGACGACGGCGGTGATCAACGGCGAGCCGGTCGACGTCGGCCTGGTGGGCGACGTCGTGGCGGTGGACAGCACCCCGGTCGGCGCACTGCTCGCCGCCGGCCACATACCGGTGGTGGCCAGCGTCGCGCCGGACGCCGCCGGCGTGGTGCACAACGTCAACGCCGACACCGCTGCCGCGGCACTGGCCGCCGCTCTCGGCGCGGTCAAGCTCGTCGTCCTGACCGACGTCGAGGGCCTCTACGCCGACTGGCCCGACCGCGACTCGCTCGTGCAGCAGATCGACGTGCGCGAGCTGGCCGAGATCCTGCCGGAGCTCGATGCCGGCATGGTCCCGAAGATGGCCGCCTGCCTGCGGGCGGTCGAGAGCGGGGTGAAGCGGGCGACCGTCGTCGACGGCCGCACCCCGCACGCCCTGCTGCTGGAGATGTTCACCACCGAGGGCACCGGGACGATGGTCGTCCCCGCGGCGCCGAAATCGGGGCCGACTCCGAAGGAGGGCACAGCACCATGACGCACACGGAGGAGCTGGCCCGCCGCTGGTCGTCGGTCATGATGAACAACTACAAGGTGCCGCCGGTCGCGCTGGCCTCCGGCACCGGGGCGACGGTCACCGACGTGGACGGCCGCGAGTACACCGACCTGCTCGGCGGCATCTCGACGACGATCCTCGGCCACGCCCACCCCAAGGTGGTCGAGGCGATCACCGCTCAGGCGAAGAAGCTGGGCCACGTCTCCAACCTGGCCATGCACGAACCGGGCCTGGTCCTGGCCGAGCGGCTCCTCGACCTCGCCGGCCGGCCGGGACGGGTGTTCTTCTGCAACTCCGGCGCCGAGGCCAACGAGGCCGCGTTCAAGGTCAGCCGGCTCACCGGGCGGCCGCAGGTGATCACCGCCGAGGGCGCGTTCCACGGCCGCACCATGGGCGCCCTCGCGCTCACCGGCCAGCCGTCCAAGGCCGCCGCGTTCGCCCCCCTGCCCGGAGGCGTCGACCACGTGCCCTACGGGGACGCCGACGCCCTGGCAGCGGCGGTGTCCGACCGGACGGCGATGGTGCTGCTCGAGCCGATGCTCGGGGAGGCCGGCGTGCTGCCCGCGCCGTCGGGCTACCTGGCCACCGCCGCGGCCACCGCCGCGGACGCCGGGGCGTTGTTCGCGCTCGACGAGGTGCAGACCGGCATCGGCCGCACCGGCTCCTGGTTCATGCACCAGGCGGACGGCCTGCAGCCCGACGTCATCACCCTGGCCAAGGCACTCGGTGGCGGTCTGCCGATGGGTGCGCTGCTCGCCTTCGGTGAAGCAGCGGACCTGCTGACCGCCGGCTCGCACGGCTCGACGTTCGGTGGTAACCCCATCGCCGCGGCCGCCGCCCTCGCCGTCCTCGACACCATCCGCGACGAGGGGCTGCTCGAGCGCGCCAAGGAGCTCGAGCACCGGTTCACCGCCGGTATCGAGGGTCTCGGCCACGCCGGCATCAGCGGCGTCCGTGGGAAGGGCGCGCTGCTCGGCGTCGTCCTCGCCGCCGACGTCGCCGCGCAGCTGGAGGCGAACCTGCGGGCCGCGGGATTCCTCGCCAACGCCGTGGCGCCCGGCGTGCTGCGGCTCGCTCCGCCGCTGGTCCTCACCGATGCGGAGGTCGACGCCTTCGTCGCGGCGCTGCCCGCTGCCCTGGACGCCGCGCTGGAGAGCGGCTCGTGACCCGGCACTTCCTCAAGGACGACGACCTCACCCCGGCCGAGCAGGCCGAGGTGCTCGCACTGGCCGCGCAGCTGAAGGCGAGCCGGCACACCGCCGAGGCGCCCACTCCACTGCGGCTGCCCAACGGCACGCCGCGCACCGTCGCCGTGCTCTTCGACAAGCCCTCGACCCGCACCCG
>DASPIH010000110.1:0-12305 GCA_035629195.1 Blastococcus sp.
GAGGGGTGCTTCGACATCACGCCGCTGAATCCGCCGCCGTCGCCGGCGGAGGTGTTCAGCTACTTCCAACGACTGCCGCTCCCCCAGTTGGTGACGCAGCACCAGCCGCCCGGCGACGGTCTGGCCGGACTGCCGGTCATCTTCTACACCGACTCCCCCAGCACTCAGACCTTCACCGTCGACATCCGCGGCTTCACCGTCGTCATCGAGGCCACCGCCGAGCAGTTCACCTGGCACACCGGCGACGCGACCGGCCAGATCGTGACCACCCACCCCGGCGCGCCCTATCCCGACGAGACGATCGAGCACCTCTACCGGTCGGGGACCTACACCGCGCGCCTCACCGTCACCTGGGGTGCAACTTTCACCGTCGACGGCAGCGCACCCGTCGACGTCCCAGGCACCACGACGACCGATGGACCGCCGGTCACCTTCGACGTTCTGCAGGCGCGGACGGTGCTCACCAACCCGTACGACTGAGCCCTCACACAGGCCGTCTGACCTGCGGAAAGTGTCGGTGGCCGGTTCTACGGTGGGGGTGTGTTCGACGGTGAGCCACCCCGCAGCCCGCAGGAGGGCGTGCCGATCCCGGTACGCCCACCAGAACCCGATCCCGGGGCCAGTGATCTGGAGCTGGTCGCCGACATCTGGGCCGCCGACGCCCGCGAGGCCCGGCACGCCGCCGACCGCGCCGCCTCGATCGCCGCGCTGGCCCGGCGCCGGTCGATCCAGCGCGACCGCGACTTCGGCCCCCTCGCGGGCCCCGGTCTGGACAACCGGGCGCGCCGCTCCCCCGTCCTCGCCCAGGTCAGCGACACCTTCGTGGCCGAGCTGGCGCTGATCCGCGGCTGCACCGAAACCGAAGCCGAAGCCCTGGCGGTGGAATCGATCCTGCTCACCACCACCCTGACCGGCACCTGGGAAGCCCTGCACGCCGGCCGCATCGACGTGCGCAAGATGCGCGCCCTGATCGACCTGCTCGCCCCCGCCCGCCCAGCAGTCATCACCCAGATCGAGGCCCGCGTGCTGCCCCACGCCGACCGGCTCACCGTGCCCCAGCTCCGCGCCCGGATCCGACGCGCCCTGGCCCGCCTGGACGCCGACGCCCTCGACCGGCGCCGCGCCGAGGCCGCCCGGCGGGCCGATGTCACCTCCCGGCCCACCGCCGAGGGCATGAGCCAGGTGACCATCGACCTGCCCCTGTTCCAGGCCGCCGCCTGCGTCGACGCCATCGACCAGCACGCCCGCCTGCTCCGCGCCGGCGGCGACCAGCGCCCCATCGGCGTGCTGCGCGCCGCCGTCGCCGCCGATCTGATCCTGCGACCGTGGGACACCAGCCGCCCACCGGTCACCGCCCACGTCACCGTCCACGTGCCCCTCGCCGCCCTGCACCCGCCAGCCGCCGGCGCGCCGCCGGCACCGGCCGGTGAGATCGCCGGAACCGTGGTCACCGCCACCCAGTGCCGCGACGTGCTGCGCGAGCTGGACATGCTCGGCCTGCGCGCGGCACCACCGGGCGGATCGGTGCACATCGCCCTCAGCGACCCGGCCACCGGCCACCTCATCGCCGTCACTACCCGCACCGGCCTGCACCGCGCCGCCGGCCACCACCGCCGACGCCGACGGCCACGGCCGCAAACGATCGCGGGCGCTGCAGGCACCAGGCCCCTCGACACCACAACCACCGACACCACAGCCGCCGACGGGCCGGGGCTGCGCCCGCCACCACCCACCACCGGCTACCGGCCCACCGCCGCGCAGAAACGGTTCGTCCAGACCCGCGACCGGCACTGCCGCATGCCCGGCTGCCGCGCCCGCCCCGGCCGCTGCGATCTGGACCACGGCACCGCCCACGCCGACGGCGGCCCCACCGACTGCCAGAACCTGTGCTGCCTGTGCCGGCGCCACCACCGCATCAAGACCTTCGCCCGCGACTGGCACTTCCACCTCCTGCCCGACGGCCGGCTCATCGTCCGCACACCCAGCGGCATCTCCCGCCTCACCCGCCCACCGGGCTGGTGCCACGAACCCGAACCCGACCCACCCTGGCTCGACGAACAAGCACCACCAGACCCCCAACGCCACTGAACGCGCCGCCGTCCGCACACCAGCCTGAGCGAGCCCCAGCGGCCTCGTGGCGGCCACAGCCCCCAGGCTGTTCCGAGCGGAACCGGCACGTCCGGAAGAGTTCCCAATCCGGCCGGTGGCGAGGACAGTAGGCAGGGCGGCGATGCCGTCCAGGGCTCGCCTGCTCGCGAGAGGAACCGTCGCATGTACGCGCGCTCCACCACCATCACCGGCACCCCGTTGAACGTCGACCGAGGCGTCACCTACGTCCGCGACCGGGTGCTGCCTGCCGTCATGGGCATGGACGGGTTCATCGGCATGTCCATGCTCGCCGACCGCCACTCCGGCCGGTGCATCGTCACCACCGCCTGGGAGGACCACGCCGCCCTGGAGCGCAGCGCGGGCCAGGTGAAGGCGATGCGCGCCCGCGCGGCCGACATCCTCGGGGGCCCGGCCGTCGTCGAGGAGTGGACGATCGCGATCCTCCACCGCCTGCACCCCACGCCCGAGGGCGCCTACGCCCGCGTCACCTGGACCAGCGGGCACCCGAACCGCCTCGACCGGATGATCGACGCCTTCGGGGTGAGCATCGTTCCGCGGCTCGAGGACCTGCCCGGCTTCTGCTCGGTGAGCATGCTGGTCAACCCGACCGACGGGCGCGCCTCCACCGCCGTCACCTACGACAGCCGCGAGGCACTGCAGCAGTCCCTCGACCGCGCCACCGACATGCGTCAGGAGTTCACCCGGTCCATGGGCGCGCAGGTCATCGAGGTCGCCACCTACGAGCTGGTCGTCGCCCAGCTACGCGTACCCGAGACCGTCTGAGCGTCCTCACCGCGGAACCGGCCGGGCCGCCGGAACCACCTCGCGAGCGCGGGGCGGCAGGTCACGGCGCGGAGCGGCCGGTCAGGGACGCTCGGGGTCCTCGTCCTCGGGCGCGGACCCGCGGGTCAGTGCGCGGATTTCGGTGACGACGTCGGAGGCCACCGTGCCGAGCGAGGTGAGCGCGTCGGACACCAGCCGCCGCATGCCGAGCACGTCCAGGCCCAGGGCGCCGGCCACCCCCGACCCGGCCGCCAGGCCGCCCGGCTCGCCGGTGACCGGCGCACGTTCGGCCAGCTCGGGGCACCAACGCATGGCGTCGCCGGACATCGACCAGTCGCCGGTGGCGCCGTCGATCGCGTCGGAGACCGGGTTCGCGCGAGCCGCAGGATCCATGACCGCCTCCCACCTGGGGTCGGGACCATGGTGACGCCAAACGAGCCCGCCCGGTAGCCGGAACGTTCCTCAGACGCGGGTGAGGGCCAGCAAGGCGATGTCGTCGGCCCGGTGCTCCCCGGCCAGCTCCCCCAGCAACCGGTCGCACAGCTCGTCGGGATCGGACGAGCACGACCGCCCCACCACCTCCAGCAACCGGTCCAGCCCGGCGTCGATGTCGGCCTCCCGGCTCTCCACCAGCCCGTCGGTGAACAGCAGCAGGGTGGCGCCCACCGGCAGCACGCCGACCCATTCCGCGGTCGGCCCCTCTGCCGGCGGCGCGCCCAGCATGCGGGTGGGTCGCACCGGGAGAAATTCTGCCGTCCCGCCGACGCACAGCACCGGGGGCAGGTGCCCGGCCGAGGCCAGCCGCAGCTCACCGGACGCGGGGTCGAGCAGGCCGAACAGCGCCGTCGCCATCCGCTGCAGCCCGAACAGCTCCCAGCCACCCTGCAGGCGGTCGATCAGGACGCCGGGGGTGAGCTGGTCCACCATCTGCGACCGGTACACGCTGCGGAGCTGACCCATGATGGCCGCGGCGGTGATGTCGTGCCCGACGACGTCGCCCACCGACAGCCCCACCAGCCCGTGCTCCAGCCGGACGACGTCGTAGAAATCGCCGCCGACGTCCACGCCCTGCGTCGCGGCCACGTAGCGCACCGCCGTCCGCAGCCCCGGCAGGTGCGGCGGCGCGGGGGGCAGCAGGCTGTCCTGCAGGGTGTGCGACGTCCGCTCCTCGAACTCGAAGCGCTGCGCCTTGTCCACCACCTGGGAGAGCTGCAGTGCCAGCTGCTCGGCCATCTCCACGTCGGCCGCGGAGAACGGCTGGCGGTGCTTGTCGGCGCCGAACGAGAGGACGCCGAGGCGCCGTCCCTCGATGGCCATCGGCACGCTCACGACGCTCCTGAGGCACAGCTTCCGGACCGTCTCCCGGTGGATGCCCTCGAGGGTCATCGCCGTGAGGCGCTGCTCGTCGAACTCCCGCACCCACTGCGTGCGGCCCTCCCGCAGGGCCAGCAGCCCGGGGTGCCCGCCGGCCTGCACCGGCAACCGGTACGCCCGCAGCCGGTCCACCAGGTGCTGGCGGCCGGGGTCGCGGTGGCGGGCCGCCGGTCGGTGCATGCCGTGCTCGGTCACCAGGTCGATGATGCAGACGTCGGCCAGCCGCGACACCGCCAGCTCGGCCAGCCGCTCCACGGTCTCCTCGACGTCGGCTGCCCCGGCCATCAGGCGAGCCGCCTCCAGCAGGAACGTCGACCGCTCGCCCGCCCGCACCATCTCCTCGTGCAGGCGCACGCGCTCCAGCGCCTGTCCCGCCTGCCGGCCCAGCGTGTACAGCAGGTCCACCTCGGACGGCGGCATGACCCGCCGCGCGCCTGGCTCGTGCAGGCTGATGAGGCCCTCCGGGGAGCCGTCGCCGAGAGCGAGCACCAGCACCCCCAGCCGCTTGCTGTCGGCCGACACCGGCACGACGACCAGCTCGTCGATCCCGGCCTCGCCCATCGCTGCTGCGAGCTCCGGCTGATCGCCCCGCAACCTCGCATCCAGCAGGATCGACCGGACGCCCTGCGCCAGCTCCAGCGCGAGGCGGCTGCCCGCCGCCCCCCGCAACCGCCGCAGCAGTTCGCGCGACAGGCCTTCGGAGCGCACCGGTCGGAGCACCGGCAGTGCCTGCGGGTCGTCTGCCTCTCCGTCCACGAGGACCAGCGCCGCACCGCGGGCCTTCATCACCTCGCGGCTGCGCTGCACGATCACTACGGCGACGTCCTCCTCGGACGTCGCGGCCGCGAGGTCGAACACGACCTTCTGCACGGTGCGCGAGCGCGCCTCCGACTCCTCCGCCAGCCGCTGCGCCGCCAGCAGCTCCCGCTCGTAGCGCCGGCGCGCGGTGGCCTCGAACAGGGTGGCCCGCACCAGAACCGGCCGGCCCGTGTCGTCCCGCAGCTCGACGGCGTTGAGCAGGCAGGGCAGCACCGAGCCGTCGATGCGCTGCAGGTCGATGGCGATCTCGCGCACCGCCCCCTGCATGCGCAGCAGCGGCACCATGTGGGTCTCGTGGAAGACCCGTCCGCCCGCCGTCAGCAGGTCCTGGAAGCGGGTGTCCAGCAGATCGGCCGGCAGGCGCCCGGTCCATGCGCAGAACGTCCGGTTGACCTTGACGATCCGGCCGTCGGGCAGGGTGGAGAGGTAGCCCATCGGCGCGTTCTCGTAGAGGTCTGCCGGGTCGTCCTCGAGCAGCCGGCCGAGGTGCTCCGCCACCTCGCCGCCCGGCTCGTCCGAGTGGGGACCGGTCATCGGGCGAGGAACGCCCGAATCGCGGCCTTCGTCTCCTCCGGAGCCGACAGCTGCGGCACGTGCCCGGTGGCGGCCATCTGCACCAGCACGCTGCCGGGGATCCGCCGGTGGACGAACTCGCCGACGCTGTCCGGCGCGATGGCGTCCATGCTGCACTGGAGCACCAGCGTGGGGATGTCGATGCCGTCGAGATCGGCGCGGTTGTCCGACAGGAAGGTCACCCGCGCGAACTGCTGGGCGATGTCGGGACGGGTCCGGCAGAAGCTGTTCGTGAGCTCTTCGGCCAGCTCCGGGTGATCCGGGTTGCCCATGATCACCGGCGCCATCTGGGTCGACCACCCGAGGTGGTTGGCATCCAGTGCGTCGAGCAGGCCGGCGATGTCGGTGCGGCTGAACCCGCCCACGTAGTCGCCGTCGTCCACGTACCGCGGGTTCGGTCCCACCATCACCAGGGCACCGAACAGCTCCGGGGCCCGGTGGTAGGCCAGCACCCCGATCATCGCGCTCACCGAGTGACCCACCAGGACGACGTCGCGCAGGCCGAGCTCCTCGCAGATCTCCACGATGTCGGAGGCGTATCCGGACAGCGAGGCGTACTTCTGGAAGTCGTAGGCCGACAGGTCCGACTGCCCGGAGCCGACGTGGTCGAAGAGCACCACCCGGTGGTCGGCCTCGAACTCCGGGGCCACCAGCCGCCACATCGTCTGGTCGCAACCGAACCCGTGGGCGAAGAGCATCGGCCGCCCGGACAGCACGCCACTCTGGTTCACCCGGTTGCGCACGGAGACGCTGGCCACGCCCTCGACCGTAGTCGACCTCCCGCCCCCTGTCGCCGCCCTGCGCCACCGGAACGGAACGAGCCAGGCCGCAACTGTGGACGCTCGAGTCACCCGGTGTCACCCCGGAACGACGTCCCGGTGCGGACCGCCGCGAGCACCAGGAGCGGGCTCCCCGGCGGCCGGCAGAGAGGTGTCGCGCTCCCTGACGCGAGCCCTACCCTGCGCCCCATCCCGCATCCCGCAGTACCGGCCGACCGCCATCGAGGTCCGCACCATGACCGCCCCCGTGGTCTCTTCCTCTTCCACCACCGTTCCGCGACCACGACGTCCCGTCGGCCGGTTCCGCGACGGCCGCCTTCCGGACGGCCACCTGTCCGACGGCCGCCTGTCCGACGGCACGGCGTCGCCGGCAGGCACCGGCCGTGCTGCCGCCTACCAGCGGGTGCTGCACCAGCTCGTGCGCCGGGAGCTGCGCACGCTGGCCGACGTCGCCGCGTGGGCGCCCGACGGTGACCGCGCCCGCACTGCGACAGTGATCCGCCACTCGGAGCTGATCAGCCGGGTGCTCCTGCACCACCACGGCGTCGAGCGGGAATCGGTGTGGCCGGCGCTGCTGCGCGCCGTCGGCCCCGCCGACCGGGCCGACGCCGAGGACGCCGTCAGTTCGTGGACGGTGGCCTGCTCCCGCATCGACGCGCGACTGCGCGACCTGGACACCAGCGCCCGGCAGTGGTGCGTCGCCGGCACCGCCCCGGCACGCATCGCCTTCGTGCGGGCGTGCCGCGCACTCGCCGACGACGTCGCCGCGCAGACCGCGGAGGAGGAACGGGCACTGGTCCCGCTGCTGGACCGGTGGCTTCCCGACGGCACCTGGGCCGTCATCGCCCGGCGCGCGCGCTCTCGTCTGCCGGCGCGCCAGCGCCTGCTGGTCCTCGGCCTGGCGCTGGAGGACTCCTGCGCCGGCGATCGATGCCGGCTGCTCGGCGGCATCCCCTGGACGACCCGCCTGGCCTGGCGGCTCTACGGAGCCCGCCGCTACCGGGCCGGCGTCGTCCGGCTGCGCGGCGCCCCGCCGGCGTGCTGAACCGAGCCGATCAGTAGCGGGACGTACCGCAGTCGCGGCACCGCTTGCGGTCGGCCGCCACCTCCTGGCGGCAGTTGTCGCAGACCCACGTGGTCCGCTCCTTCGTCCCTGTGCTCATGACTGGCCCCTCTCCGTCCGGACTGATACCAGACGGTAGGGACCGGATGTGTCCGAGAAGTGTCTCCGCGGTCAACTTCCGGCGCACGACACGACCGGCACGTGTCCGGGGCCACCCGCGGAGTGGATGACAGGGCCGCAAGATCAGCGCACGATGGTTGGTCGCGCCGCAGGCGCCCCGTTCGTGCTCCACCGGAACTCTCGAAAGCGATGGGCATTGTCGACTCCCCGAGATCCCGACGTGCCCGACGCCGAGCTGGCGGCCGAGCAGGCCTACGTCGGCGGCCTGCACCAGCGGCTGGACGAGGTGCGCGCCCGGACGGTCACCCGGCTGGAGGAGGCGCTGGCCACCGTTCCGCACAACCCGCAGGCCGTCGGCGAGCGTGAGGCCGCCGTCGAGCTGCACTCCCAGCGGATCGTCGCGCTCGACGCCGCGGACAGCGGCCTGTGCTTCGGCCGCCTCGACCGGCACGACAGCGAGGTCCCCCGCTACATCGGCCGGATCGGCCTGAACGCCGACGACGGCCGCGAGGAGCCGCTCCTGGTCGACTGGCGCGCCCCCGCCGCCCAGCCCTTCTACACCGCCACCCCGCTGCACGACCTCGGCGTCCGCCGCCGCCGGCACCTGCGCACCCGCGGCCGCACCGTGATGAGCCTCACCGACGAGAGCCTCGACCTCTCCGACCCCGACCTCGTGCAGCGCTCCGGGCTGGCCGGCGAGTCGGTCCTGCTGGCCGCGCTGAACGCCACCCGCACCGGCCGGATGAGCGACATCGTCCGCACCATCCAGGCCGAGCAGGACCGCATCATCCGCGCCGACCACCGCGGCGTCCTCGTCGTGCAGGGCGGGCCCGGTACGGGCAAGACCGCGGTCGCCCTGCACCGCGCCGCCTACCTGCTCTACACCCACCGCGAGCGGCTGGCCCGCAGCGGGCTGCTCATCGTCGGCCCCTCGCCGACGTTCCTCACCTACATCGCCGACGTGCTGCCTTCCCTCGGCGAGACCGGCGTCGTGCTCACCGACCTCGGCGGGCTGCGGCCCGGGCTGCGGGCGCACGCGCCCGAGCAGCCGGAGGTCACCGCGATCAAGGGCCGGCTGGCCATGGTCGAGGTCGTCACCGCTGCCGTCCGTGACCGGCAGGCCGTGCTGGACAAGCCGGTCCAGCTCGTCATCGACGGCACGCCGGTGCGCTTCGCCAAGGGGGACGCCGCCCGTGTGCGCAGCCGCGCCCGGGCCGCCTCCCGGTTGCACAACGAGGCCCGGCCGGCGGCGGTCCGCGCCGTCGTCGACCTCGTGGCGCGCAAGTACGCCGACAAGCTCGGCGAGAACGTCCTCGGCGGCGCCAACCTGCTCGGCGAGGGCGACCTCGCCGCGCTGCGCCGGGAGGTCGCGGCCGAGCCCGCGGTGCACGCGCTCGCCGACCGGCTCTGGCCGCGACTCACCGCCGAGGGTCTGCTGCGCGACCTGTTCACCTCCCGGCGGCGGCTCGAGGCGGTCACGAAGGGCTGGTCGGAGGGCGATCGCGCGCTGCTGCTCCGCCCCGCGTCGGCGCCGTGGACCCCCGCCGACGTCCCCTTGCTGGAGGAGGCCGACGAGCTGCTCGGCGTCGACGACTCCGCCGAGCGCACCCGCGAGCACCGGGAGCGGCAGCGCCGGCTCCGGCACGCCCAGGAGACCCTCGACCTGCTGCACGGCTCGCGCTCCACCGACTGGGAGACCGAGGACGAGTCGGAGGAGCTCTCGGCCGGCGACCTGCTCGACGCCGAGGGGCTCGCCGAGCGCCACGAGGAGTCCGACCACCGGTCGACCGCCCAGCGCGCCGCCGCCGACCGCGCCTGGACCTACGGGCACGTGATCGTCGACGAGGCGCAGGAGCTGTCGGCGATGGCCTGGCGGGTGCTGCTGCGCCGCTGTCCCACCCGCTCCATGACCCTGGTCGGCGACGTCGCCCAGACCGGCTCGGCCGCCGGCGCCTCGAGCTGGGCGGAGGTGCTGGAGCCGGCCCTCGGGCGGGGAGCGGGCGCCTCGTGGCGCCTCGAGGAGCTCACGGTCAACTACCGGACGCCGAGCGAGATCATGGCCGTCGCGGCCGAGGTGCTGGCCGCCGGGGGCGCCGCGGCGTCGGCGGCCGAGTCGGTGCGCTCCACCGGCGAGCTGCCGTGGGCCCGTTCGGTGGCCGAGGCCGACGTGACCGCCGCCGTCGCCGAGGCGGCCGCCGAGCTCGACACCGCGGAGGGCACGCTCGGCGTCATCGTCCCGGCGAGCCGCCTGGCCGAGATCAGCGCGGCCGTCCGCGAGCGGGTGCCGTCGGCGTCGGCCGACGGTGACCTGACCACCGGCCCGGTGGTGCTCACCCCCGCGGGCAGCAAGGGACTGGAGTTCGACTCGGTGCTGGTGGCCGACCCGGTGGGCATCCTCGAGGAGGGGGTGCGCGGCCACAACGACCTCTACGTCGCCCTGACCCGCGCCACCCAGCGGCTGGGCGTCGTGCACCCCGGCGACCTGCCGCCCGAGCTGAAGGGCCTCGACCCCCGCTGACGGTCGGCCGTCCATGAGCGGAGCGGGGACCGGGTAGCCGCCGGGCGCGCTCAGCCGGGCCGCTGCTCCTGGACGCGGTCGTCGCGCGACGCGGTGCCCGTGTCGGCCGGGCGGTCGTCCCCGTCGGACGCCGAGCCGCCGTGCCCGAGCCGGCGCAGCAGGCCGGCCACCTCCAGCGCGGCCGTGGTGGACGCTCCGCCGGGCAGCACGTCGGCGACGCCGCGCAGCGCCTCCGCCAGCGCCCGCTCCTCCCCGTTGAGCATGCCGGCGTAGGCCGGGTCCAGCAGGTAGCCGGTGGGCGGCGTCGACAGGCAGCCGATGAGGTCCATCAGCACCTCCAGCCGGCGCGCCGCCTCCGCCGGAGATGTGTCGCTGGGACCCATCGCCACCGTCTCGACGTCCTGTTCCCACAGCCGCGCACGCGCCGGGTCCTCCTGCAGCGCCAGGACCGTTCCGGTGCGCCGTGCGGTGCCCGAGCCCTGGATCTTGAGCGCTGTGCGCACCTGGTGGGCGATCCGGATGAGGTCGTCGTCGAGCATCGACGTGCCCACGAAGAGCACGTGCCGGGTGAGCAGCAGCGAGTGCAGCACCCCGGCCAGCGCGGCGCCGGTGGTGCCGAACTGCAGGTACTCCTCGCGGGTGAGCACCACGCTCTCCGGGTGACCGGCGTCGCCGTGCAGCTTGAGCAACCACGGCGAGCCCGGCTCGGCCTCGTCGTAGGGCAGCACCCTCACCTGACGGCCGATGTCGGTGGCGGCCATCTCCACCAGCGGGTCGTAGTTCGTGGTGACGAACTCCTGCACCGGCAGGGCGGCGATCAGCGCGTGAGCCAGCGCGTACGGACTCGGCCCGAACCGCTCCTCGACGAACGCCTCCAGCTTCTGCGGGCCGAGCTCCCGCGCCAGCAGCGCCGCCGAGTCCTGCGGCGGCAGGCGGGAGAGCCCCTCACGCAGGGCCTCGTCCAGCCCGGAACGGCCGGCCAGCTCGTCGACCAGCTCCTCCCAGGTCGGAAGTCCGGCCGCCGCGCTCACCCCCGCGCCGATGAACAGCGCCAGCTGCCCGCGCCGCGCCCGCTCCCCCAGCTGCTCGGCCAGCTCGCGCAGGTGAGCGGGGAGGTCCCAGCCGCCCTCGTTCCCCCGCCGGATCCGCTGCGCGGCGGCCAGGTCGCTGGGACCGCGCAGCACCAGCGCGACATCGAACCCGTGCTCCTCGGCGGCCTCCTGGAGCACCGGCAGCAGTTCCTGCAGCAACGCGCCCCGCTCACCGGCTGCTCCGCCCCAGCCGGTGCCGAGCGCCGGCAGCCCCACCAGCCGCCGGGCCCGGCCGTGCACGGGCCGGCGCACCTCGCGACGCGCCACGGCGGCCAGTGCCTGCCGCGCTCCGTCGAGCAGCCAGGGCAACCCGCGACCGCCGTCGTCCACGGTGTCGACCAGCCAGGCCCGCCGGAGGCCGTGCCCGGGCACCTCGAGCACCCGCTCGTTCTCCGCCCAGGACAGCCCGACGCAGTCGCCGTCCTCCCGCTCCTCGGTGATGAGCTCGGGCGGCAGCAGCGGACGCCAGCTCCGGGCCACGCGCAGCGACCGGTCGGTGGGCACCAGGACGTCGTCGCAGGACAACCGGGTCAGGTCCGCTCCGACGACGAAGACGTGTCCGCTCACGAGCTCACCTGCTCGCTACCGCGGGACGCTCCGCTCCTCGCTCGTCCCTCGCTGCGATGCTCACGTCCCTGACCGCTCACAGGGCGCCCATACCCCCTGCCGCCGGGGTATGCGCCGCGCGGTCAGGCTCCGCAGCCCCCGGCTCCGCAGGCGCAGGCCCCGCACCCCGCGCGCACCGGCGCCGGAGCGGGCGCGGCGGCGAGCGTGCGCAGGTTCAACGCGCCGATCAGCAGCGGCAGGCCGAGGACGGCGACGCCGAGCGCGGCGACCACGGTGGCCAGGCCCTCGGCGCGGTTCCAGTCCTGCGCCAGGCCGGTGACCACGATCAGCCCGGTCACCAGCAGCGACCACACCAGGAGCGCCTGACCACCCCGTCGCGAGCCGCCCCTCCGGCCGAGCAGGCCGGCGGAGACGACGAGCAGGACGACCGGCACGCCGACGAGCAGCACCGTGGCCGACAGGGAGGCCGACGCGATCGCGACGGCGAGGCTCGCGGCCCCGGCGAGGAG
>DASPIH010000111.1:0-6497 GCA_035629195.1 Blastococcus sp.
GGTGCTCGTGGAGTTCGACGGGGACCTGCATCGCGAGCGCGAGACCTTCGTCCGTGACCTGCGCCGGCAGAACGCGCTCGTCGCGGCGGGCTGGACGGTGCTGCGCTTCAGCTCGGCCGACGTGCTCGGGCGGGCGGAGGAGGTCGTCGCTCAGGTCCTCCGCGCCCTGGCGTGTCGATGAGATCTGCACACTCGCCCTCATGGAGCGCCGGACGAGGGCGAGTGTGCAGATCTCGCCGGGGAGGGGAGGTGTTCGGGTAGCCGCAGGAGGGGTGGCAGGGCGCCAGGTATCGTCGTCGGCGTGTCCCGGGTGGTCGTCGACGTCGTCCTGAAGCCGGAGATCTCCGACCCCCAGGGGCAGGCGGTGCTGGGAGCGCTGGGCCGGCTGGGCCACGACAGCGTGCGCAGCGTCCGCCAGGGCAAGCACTTCGTGCTCGAGGTCGACGGAACTCCGGACGAGGCCGAGCTGAAGCAGATCGCCGAGACGCTGCTCGCGAACCCGGTCATCGAGGACGTCGAGCTCCACATCCCCAAGGACTGATCGTGCGCATCGGTGTCATCACCTTTCCGGGCTCCCTGGACGACGTCGACGCCGCGCGCGCGGTGCGCATCGCCGGTGGCGAGCCCGTCGTCCTGTGGCATGCCGACCACGACCTGAAGGACGTCGACGCCGTCGTCCTCCCCGGTGGCTTCTCGTACGGGGACTACCTGCGCGCCGGCGCCATCGCCGCCCGCTCGCCGCTGATGCGCGACGTCGTCGAGGCCGCGCGGGGCGGTCTGCCGGTGCTCGGCATCTGCAACGGCTTCCAGGTGCTCTGCGAGGCCGGCCTGCTGCCCGGCGCGCTGACCCGCAACAGCCATCTGCACTTCCGCAACCGCGACCAGGTGCTGCGCGTCGAGCGCGTCGACACGGCGTGGACGGCCGACTACGAGGTCGGCCAGCGCATCGTCATCCCGGTCAAGAACGGCGAGGGCCGGTACGTGGCCGCCGACCGGGACCTCGACCGGCTCGAGGGCCAGGGCCGGGTGGTGTTCCGCTACGTCGACGGCAACCCGAACGGGAGCTCCCGCGACATCGCCGGCGTCACCAGCGAGAACGGCCGCGTCGTCGGGCTCATGCCGCACCCGGAGCACGCGGTCGAGGACCTCACCGGCCCCGGCACCGACGGGCTGGGCTTCTTCACCAGCATCCTGAAGGCAGTGGTGTCGGCGTGACCGAGGGACTCTCCGACCTCGACACCGGCCCCGGCCGGCTGCGCCACCAGCTGGACACCGTCGAGCTGGCCGCCGGCACCCCGGACGACGAGCAGCCGTTCGCCGAGCTCGGCCTCAAGGCCGACGAGTACGCCCGCATCAAGGACATCCTCGGCCGCCGGCCCACCACCGCCGAGCTGGCCATGTACTCGGTCATGTGGAGCGAGCACTGCTCCTACAAGTCCTCCAAGGTGCACCTGCGCCGGTTCGGCGACCTGCCGCCCAGCGACGCCCTCCTGGTGGGCATCGGCGAGAACGCGGGCGTCGTGGACGTCGGCGACGGGTACGCGGTCACCTTCAAGGTCGAGTCGCACAACCACCCGAGCTACGTGGAGCCCTACCAGGGCGCGGCCACGGGCGTGGGCGGCATCGTCCGCGACATCCTCACCATGGGAGCCCGGCCGATCGCGGTCATGGACTCGCTCCGATTCGGCCGTGCCGACGCCCCCGACACCGCCCGGGTGCTGCCCGGCGTCGTCGCCGGCGTGGGTGGCTACGGCAACTGCCTCGGCCTGCCCAACATCGGCGGCGAGCTGCTCTTCGACGAGTGCTACGCCGGCAACCCGCTGGTCAACGCCCTGTGCGTCGGCGTGATGAAGCACGAGGACGTGCGCCTCGCCAAGGCCGAGGGCGTGGGCAACAAGGTCATCCTCTTCGGCGCGCGCACCGGCGGTGACGGCATCGGCGGCGTGAGCGTGCTGGCCAGCGAGACCTTCGACGCCGAGGGCCCGGCGAAGCGGCCCGCGGTGCAGGTCGGCGACCCCTTCACCGAGAAGCTGCTCATCGAGGCGTGCCTGGAGATCTTCGCCGCCGACCTGGTCACCGGCATCCAGGACCTCGGCGGCGCCGGGCTGTCCTGCGCCACCAGCGAGCTGGCCAGCGCCGGCACCGGCGGCATGCACGTCGACCTCGACACCGTGCCGCTGCGCGACAGCACCCTGACTCCCGCCGAGATCCTGATGAGCGAGTCGCAGGAGCGCATGTGCGCCATCGTCGAGCCGGACAAGGTCGAGGCGTTCCTCGCCGTCTGCCGCAAGTGGGACGTGCTGGCCGCCGTCATCGGCGAGGTCACCGACGGCGACCGGCTCACCGTCGACTGGCACGGCGAGCGGATCGTCGACGTCCCGCCGCGGACCGTCGCGCACGAGGGCCCGGTCTACGAGCGGCCGATGACCCGCCCGCGCGACCTCGACGCCCTCCGGGCCGACGACGCGGCACGGCTGCCCCGGCCGGCCACCGACGCCGAGCTGCAGGCGCACTGGCTCGCCGTCGTCAGCAGCCCGGACGGCGCGGACAAGACGTGGGTCACCGAGCAGTACGACCGCTACGTGCGCGGCAACACCGTGCTGGCCCAGCCCGACGACGCCGGTGTGGTGCGCATCGACGAGGCGAGCAACCGCGGCATCGCGCTGTCCCTCGACGGGAACGCCCGCTACGCGCGGCTGGACCCCTACCTCGGCGCCCAGCTCAACCTGGCCGAGGCCTACCGCAACGTCGCCGTCTCCGGCGCCCGGCCGCTCGCGGTCACCAACTGCCTGAACTTCGGCTCCCCGGAGGAGCCCGAGGTCATGTGGCAGTTCGCCGAGGCCGTGCGCGGCCTGGCCGACGGCTGCCGTGAGCTCGGCCTGCCGGTCACCGGCGGGAACGTCAGCCTCTACAACCAGACCGGGAACGTCCCGATCAACCCGACGCCGGTCATCGGCGTGCTGGGCGTGCACGACGACGTCCGCAGGCGGGTGCCCACCGGATGGCGGACGGCGGGGGAGACCGTGCTGCTGCTCGGCGAGACGAAGCCCGAGTTCGGTGGCTCCGCCTGGGCGAGCGTCGTGCACGGCCACCTGGGCGGAGAGCCCCCGGCGCTCGACCTCGCCGCCGAGCGGGCGCTGGGCGACCTGCTCGCCGCTCTCGCCGGGACGAGCCTGGTCTCCTCGGCGCACGACCTCGCCGACGGCGGGCTGGCGCAGGCCCTCACCGAGTCGGCCCTGCGGCACGGCGTCGGAGCGCGGCTCGAGCTGGGCGGCGACCCGTTCACCGCGTTGTTCAGCGAGTCCACCGCCCGCGTCGTCGTGACCACGTCGGATCCCGCAAGCGTGACGACGGCGGCGCAGCGGGCGGGGATCGCGGTGACCGACCTCGGCGCCACCGGCGGGAACGCGCTCACGGTGGACGGCGTGCTCGAAGTCCCCCTGGCCGAGCTGCGCGCCGCCTGGAGCGCCACCCTTCCGGCGCTGTTCGGCGGGCCGGAGCACAGCGCACCGTTCACCGTCCCGGCGGGCACCGTCCCGACCTCGTAGAGGGTGGGTCGGGGCAGATGGCACGACCGATCCCGGCCGAGGAGCTGCGGGCGGCGGTCGATCCGGTGCGGGCCTGGTTGGCCGGGGAGGCCGAGCAGCCGCCGAGGTCGGTCGTCGGCGCCGCGGTGAAGACCAGCGCCCGCTGGCTGGCCCAGCAGGTGCCCGGCCGCTCGGTGGAGCTGCGGGTGCCGCCGCACGTCGCCGTCCAGTTCGTCGAGGGGCCGCGGCACACGCGCGGCACGCCGCCCAACGTCGTGGAGACCGATGCGGCCACGTGGCTGCGCCTGGCCACCGGCGCCCTGTCGTGGGCGGACGCGGTGGACGGTGGACGGGTGAGTGCCAGCGGCAACCGTGCGGACCTCGGCCGTCACCTTCCCCTGCGGCCGCTCGCACCGCCGTCCTGACCGGGCACGGGGCGGGAACGACGACGGCGGGAACCCGTGGAGGGGTTCCCGCCGTCGAGGTCCGGGTGGATCAGCCGCCGAAGAGCGAGCTGGCGGTCTTCACGGTCTGGTACAGGCCGTAGACCAGGGGAACGCCGACCAGGGTCCAGGCGAAGGCGATGAGCCCCGTCGGTGTGCGGGTCGGCTGCTGCTGGCCGGGAGAGGCGGAACTCATCGGGCGGCGCTCCGTTCGGGGGTGGCGGTGGCGGTGGGGACGTCGGTGGTCCTGGGCTCCCAGTACCTGCTGGCCACGGGCTTGACCAGCAGGTTGGCCACGAAGCCGACGGCGAGCAGGCCGACCATGATGAACAGGGCGGGCCGGTAGTCGCCGGCGACCAGGGTGCCGGGCTCGCCCTCGGCGAGGTCGAGCACGCCGTTGACGATCAGCGGGCCGGCCACACCGGCGGCCGACCACGCGGTCAGCAGCCGGCCGTGGATGGCGCCGACCTGGTAGGTGCCGAACAGGTCGCGCAGATAGGCCGGGATCGTGGCGAAGCCGCCGCCGTAGAAGCTGATGATGACGGCGGCGGTGAGGACGAAGATCCAGGTGGCGCTGCTGCCGAGGGTGGCCAGGATGACGTACAGGACGATGCCGACGCCGAGGTAGACCATGTAGATCGGCTTGCGGCCGATGAAGTCCGACGTGGACGACCAGACGAACCGGCCACCCATGTTGAACAGCGACAGCAGGCCCACGAACCCGGCCGCGGTGGTGACGGCCACCGCGGACGACGTCCCGTTCCGGAAGAAGTCCTGGATCATCGGCGCGGCCTGCTCGAGGATGCCGATGCCGGCGGTCACGTTGCAGAAGAGGACGATCCACAGCAGCCAGAACTGCGGGGTCCTGATGGCGTTGGCGGCCGAGACGCTCTCGGTGGTGATCATCGGCTTGGACTTGACCGACGCGGGGTCGAAGCCGTCGGGACGCCAGTCGGCGGCCGGCACGCGGACGATGAAGGCGCCGAACATCATGAACACCGCGTAGACGGCGGCCAGGGTCAGGAACAGCCCGGCGACGGCGTTGCCGCTGGGCGTGGTGCCGGCGACGGACGGGTCGTAGCCCGGGTCGTACCAGCTCATGAGCTGGCGGGACAGCGGCGAGGCGATGAGAGCGCCACCACCGAAGCCCATGATCGCCATGCCGGTGGCCAGGCCCGGGCGGTCGGGGAACCACTTGATCAGCGTGGAGACCGGCGAGATGTACCCGATGCCCAGGCCGATGCCGCCGATGACGCCGTAGCCGAGGTACAGCAGCCACAACTGCTCGGTGTAGATGCCCAGGGAGCCGACGAGGAAGCCGGTCACCCAGAGGCAGGCCGAGGTGAACATGGCGGCCCGGGGACCGTTCTTGTCCACCCAGGTGCCGAAGACGGCCGCGGACAGACCGAGCATCACGATGGCGATCGAGAAGATGATCCCGATCGCGGTCAGCGTGCTGTCGAAGTGGGCGACGAGCGCGGTCTTGTACACGCTCGTGGCGTAGGCCTGGCCGATGCACAGGTGCACGGCGAGGGCCGCCGGCGGGATCAGCCAGCGGTTGAACCCCGGCCGGGCGACGATGCGCTCGCGGGCCAGGAAGCTGGGTACTGCCACGGAACGGGACCTCCGAGTCGGGAGCGGCGCGGCCGGTCGGACGCAACCCGGTCGCTCGCGGTGATCTGCGACACGACCGGTCGGA
The DNA here is from genome assembly GCA_035629195.1 of Blastococcus sp. Taxonomy (GTDB): domain Bacteria; phylum Actinomycetota; class Actinomycetes; order Mycobacteriales; family Geodermatophilaceae; genus Blastococcus. The sequence goes on from DASPIH010000111.1 coordinate 5,670, forward strand.
AACTACGTCCGCTCTCAGCTATCCGCGCGCCGAAGCCCGAGGTGTCCCCCGGACGTGCGTCCGGGACGCTCCGGGACGGGCGCCGCGGGGCATCGTTAGGCTCCGCGCATGGCTTATGAGGTGAAGGGCGTCGTCGCCCGCAGCAAGGGTGCGCCGGTGACCATCGAGACGATCATCGTGCCCGATCCAGGGCCGGGGGAGGCAGTCGTCGACGTGCAGGCCTGCGGGGTCTGCCACACCGATCTGCACTACCGCGAGGGTGGGATCAACGACGACTTCCCGTTCCTGCTCGGCCACGAGGCCGCCGGGGTCGTCTCGGCCGTCGGTGAGGGCGTCACCAACGTGGCGGTCGGCGACTACGTCGTCCTCAACTGGCGCGCGGTCTGCGGCGAGTGCCGGGCCTGCCTCAAGGGTGAGCTCAAGTACTGCTTCAACACGCACAACGCCGCCCAGAAGATGACCCTCACCGACGGTACGGAGCTCTCCCCGGCGCTCGGCATCGGCGCATTCATCGAGAAGACGCTGGTGCACTCCGGCCAGTGCACGAAGGTCGACCCGGAGGCCCCGGCGACGGCGGCCGGGCTGCTGGGATGTGGGGTGATGGCGGGTGTGGGCGCGGCCATCAACACCGGCGGCGTGCAGCGCGGCGAGACCGTGGCCGTGTTCGGCTGCGGCGGTGTCGGCGACGCCGCGATCGCCGGGGCGAAGCTGGCCGGCGCGTCCACGATCATCGCCGTGGACATCGAGGACCGGAAGCTGGAGTGGGCCAAGGGCTTCGGCGCCACCCACACGGTGAACTCCAAGGAGACCGACGCGGTCGAGGCCATC
>DASPIH010000112.1:0-21563 GCA_035629195.1 Blastococcus sp.
CAAGGAGGCCGAGGAGGCCCAGCGATCGGCCGACGCCGCCCTGCGGGACGCGCACCTGAGGATCGCCAACGTCGTGCACGACGACGTCCCGCCCGGTGGCGAGGACGACGCCGTCACCCTGCGGACCGTCGGGGACGTGCCTTCCTACGACTTCCCCGTGCGGGACCACATCGAGATCGGCGAGGCGCTCGGCGCCATCGACATGGAGCGCGGCGCCAAGGTCTCCGGATCGCGCTTCTACTTCCTCACCGGCCCGGGCGCGCTGCTGGAGTTCGCCCTCGCCCAGCTGGCCATCAGCCGCGCCGTCGCCGCGGGTCTCACGCCCGTGATCGCCCCGGCGCTGGTGAAGCCCAGCGCCATGGAGGGCACCGGTTTCCTCGGCGAGCACGACGAGGAGGTGTACCGCATCGAGCGGGACGACCTGTACCTCGTGGGCACCTCCGAGGTCGCGCTCGCCGGCATGCACGGCAACGAGGTGCTCGACCTGGCCGGCGGGCCCCGGCGGTACGCGGGCTGGTCGTCCTGCTTCCGCCGCGAGGCCGGCTCCTACGGCAAGGACACCCGCGGCATCATCCGCGTGCACTGGTTCGACAAGGTCGAGATGTTCAGCTTCTGTGCACCCGAGGAGGCCGCCGCCGAGCACCTGCGGCTGCTTCAGTGGGAGGAGGAGTTCCTGCAGGCGCTGGAGCTGCCCTACCGGGTGGTCGACATCGCCGCGGGTGACCTGGGCAGCAGTGCCGCGCGCAAGTACGACATCGAGGCGTGGTTCCCCACCCAGGGCACCTACCGGGAGCTCACCAGCACCTCGGACTGCACCACCTTCCAGGCCCGGAGGCTCAGCATCCGCTACCGCGACGCGGACGGGAAGAACCAGACCGCGGCCACCCTCAACGGCACGCTCTGCGCGATCGCCCGCACCATCGCCTGCCTGCTCGAGGTGCACCAGCGCGCCGACGGCTCGGTGCACGTGCCGCCCGCCCTGCGGCCCTGGCTGGGGGGCGTGGACTCGCTGACCCCCGGCATGACGCTGGCGGCGCCCGTCCCGCCTCCGGCCGCATGAGCGGAGGCCCGCCGAAGGCGCTCACCGCCTACGGGACCCTGCCGGGTGCCGACCAGGTCGTGGAGCTCGGCGATCTCGGCCCGTGGCGCCCGAAGCTGGTGGCCACCGACCTCGACGGCACGCTGCTCGACGCCCGGGGCGTGGTGAGCGGGCGCACCCGTGCCGCGCTGCAGGCCACCTGGGACGCAGGCATCCCCGTCGTCGGGGTCACCGGGCGCGGTCCCCGCCTGCTGGACAGCGTGAAGGCCGCCCTGGACGACCGGGGCATCGCCGTGCTCGCCCAGGGCGGGTTCGTCGTCGATCTGGAGCGGGACGAGGTGCTGCGCGCCGTCGCCCTGCCGCGCGAGCAGGCGGTGACCGTCATCGAGCAGATCGAGTCGGTGGCCGGGGACGTCGTCCTCGCCGTCGAGGAGGCCGCGGAACAGGGGCAGGTGCACGCCCGCCTGCGCGTGCAGCACGGGTTCGACTGGCCCTACCCCGAGGCCGCCCAGCTCCTGGCCCGAGGCGAGGTCCTGCCCGCCGGCGCCGTCCTGAAGGTCTTCGTCCGGTCCGCCGCTCTGGGCCAGGACGAACTGCTCGCCCTGGCCCGCGAGGTGGTCGATCCCGCCGACGCCGAGCTGACCCACGCCGGCCTCGGCTTCATCGAGGTCCTGCCGCCGGGCATCACCAAGGCCACCGGCCTGCAGGTCGCGCTGGACCGCTACGGGGTCGGGCTCGGCGACGTCCTGGTGTTCGGCGACATGCCCAACGACCTGCCGATGCTCGGCGCCGTCAAGGACGCCGGCGGCCGCGCGGTCGCGGTCGCCAACGCGCATCCGGCGGTCCGGGCGCTCGCCCCCGAGGTCACCAGCGGGCACGAGGCCGACGGCGTCGCCCGCTACCTGGAGGCCGTGCTCGATGCCTGACTGCCGGAGGCACGATGTCTGACTGGAAGCCGCGGCTGATCGCCAGCGACATGGACGGCACCCTGCTCCGGCACGACGAGTCCGTCAGCGACGCGACCGTGGCCGAGCTGGAGCGGTGGCGTCAGGACGGCGTCCCCGTCGTGCTGGCCACCGGGCGGCCGCCCCGCTGGATGCACGGCATCCGGGAGGTGCTGGGCTACGGCACCGCCGTGTGCTGCAACGGTGCGGTGCTGCTGGACCTGGAGTCCATGCGGATCATCGACGAGTCACCCCTGGAGCCGGGCACGCTGCGGACCATCACCGCCGAGCTCCGCTCCCGCCGCCCGACGATCTGGTTCGCCGTCGAGTACGGCTGGGAGTTCCGGCACGAGCCGGTGTACCGCCCGCGCTGGGACGTCGATGCGCCCGGCGTCGCCCCGGCGACCCTCGACGAGATGGTGGCCGCCCCGGTGGCGAAGCTGCTGGCCCGTCACGAGTCGATGACCCGCGACGCCTTCGTCGAGCTGGTCGAGGGCGTCGTCGGCGAGCTCGGCACCGTCACCAACTCCTCGACCGACGCGCTCGCCGAGATCTCGGCCCCGGGTGTCACGAAGGCCATGGGGCTGGCGAAGGTCACGGCCCGGCACGGGGTCGGCCCCGAGGACGTCGTCGTCTTCGGGGACATGCCGAACGACATCGCGGCGTTCGAGTGGGTCCGCGACGGCGGGGGCCGGGCGGTGGCGATGGCGCACGCGCACCCGGACCTGCTGGCGGTGGCCACCGACGTCACCGACGGCAACGACGACGAGGGCGTCGCCGCGTTCCTCGCCTCTCTCTGAGCGGCCGATCGGCTCAACATCGGTCCTGCTCTGCCGAAATGGCCTGCGACTCAGCCACCGGTGTTCGACGGAGCCACCGGTGGACGCGGTACAGGAGAGAGCAGGCCGGCATGGATCACGAGCACCGCTCCGCAGGCGCGACCGGGAACGGCGCGATCCCGTCGCCGGGCTCCCGGCTGGGCCTCCGCAACCGGATGCTCGGCGCCATCCTCGTCGTCGCCCTGACCACCGTGGGCGTGGGCGCGTTCGGCATCCAGCGCATGTCGGTGCTCAGCGGGCAGGCGCAGGACGTCTACGACGACGGTGCCGTTCCGCTCGACGCCCTGCGTTCCCTGCAGGCCGACTGGTGGGAGTTCTCCACCTACGGTGCCCGGGCCTCGATCCCGAGCCTGCCGCCGCAGGCCGTCGCGCAGGTGCAGCAGTCGCAGGCCCGGGTCCAGCAGCGCCTGACCGACAGCACGGCCTCGATCGCCGAGCTGCAGCTGGGCGACGAGGCCCGCACCCGGTTCGAGTCGTTCGCCGCGGCCGTCGAGGACTACCTCGGCCTGCTCGCCACGATCCAGGCGACCGGGATCGCGAACCTCCCTCCCGCGGAGATCCTGCAGATGGTCGCCGAGCTGGACGCGACGGAGGCGCTCGTCGCCGAGTCGATCGCCGCGGCCACGACCGCGGCGGCGGCGGACGCCGAGGCCACCGCGGCCGAGGCGGAGGCCGCCTACGGCGACGGCCGCACCCTGGTGCTGCTGATGATGCTCGCCGGTCTCCTGATCTCCGTCGTGCTCGCCCTGCTGGTCGCCCGCGGCGTGACCCGGCCGGTCCAGCGGATCCGCGAGGTCCTCGGGCAGGTGGCCGCCGGTGACCTGACGGTCCGCGCCGGGCGCACCGGTGGTGCCGAGCTGGGCGAGATGGCCGCGTCGCTGGACGAGACGCTGGATGCGATCGGCACCGTGCTGGCCCTGGTCAACGAGTCGTCCACCCGCCTCGCGGCGGCCTCGGGCCGGCTCGACGCGGCGGCCGAGGGCATGCGTGGCAACGCCGAGACGGCGGCCGGCCAGGCCGACGAGGTCGTCGCCTCCGCCGGTGCCGTCGCCTCGAGCGTCGACACCGTGGCCACGGGCTCCTCGCAGATGGAGTCCGCGATCCGCGAGATCGCGCACAACGCCACCGAGGCCGCCCGGATCGCCGGTCAGGCCGTGTCGGTCGCCGAGAACACCACGAGGACGGTCGGCAAGCTCGGCGAGTCCTCGCAGGAGATCGCCGCGGTCATCAAGCTGATCAACGGCATCGCCGAGCAGACCAACCTCCTGGCGCTCAACGCCACCATCGAGGCGGCGCGGGCCGGTGAGGCGGGCAAGGGGTTCGCCGTCGTGGCCAGCGAGGTCAAGGAGCTCGCGCAGGAGACCGCCCGGGCGACCGAGGACATCTCCCATCGGGTGGAGGCCATCCAGGCCGACACCGCCGGCGCCGTCGACGCGATCAGCCGGATCAGCTCGGTCATCGGGGAGATCAACGACTTCCAGGCGACCATCGCCGCGGCGGTCGAGGAGCAGACGGCGACCACCGACGAGATGAACCGCAACGTCGCCGAGGCGGCCAGCGGCACGCAGGGCATCGCCGCGGCCATCTCCGGGCTGGCCGCCGGCGCGCAGGAGACCAGCCAGCGGGTCGCCGAGTCCCGGCGCGCCGCCGCCGAGCTGGCCCGGATGAGCGGCGAGCTGCAGGAGGCGGTCGGCCGCTTCCGCGTCTGACGGAGGGCCCCGCTGCCCCCACGACCCGCAGGCTCGTGGCGGGCCCCGGCAGCGGGGCCGGAACCGGTGCGCCCGGGGTCGGGGCTACAGGTACTGACCCCCGCCGGGTCGCAGGTCCGGCTGCGCCGCGTGCCCGCCGGGGAGCGCCCGCCGTCGCGTCTCCTCCAGCTGTGCCCGTGCCGCCATCTGCTGGGCGAACACGGCCGTCTGGATCCCGTGGAAGACACCCTCGAGCCAGCCGACCAGCTGGGCCTGGGCGATCCGCAGCTCGGCGTCCGACGGGGTCTCGCCCTCGGTGAAGGGGAGGGTGATGCGGGCCAGCTCCTCGCGGAGCTCGGGGGCCAGGCCCTGCTCCAGCTCGCGGATCGAGGACGCGTGGATGTCGCGGAGCCGGTTGCGGCTGGCGTCGTCCAGCGGAGCGGCCCGGACCTCCTCGAGCAGCTGCTTGATCATCGTGCCGATCCGCATGACCTTGGCGGGCTGCTCGACCAGGTCCCCCACGCCGAGGCCGCCCTCGCCGTCGCCGTCCTGCTCACGCGGCGAGCCGACGGGCACGGCGCCGAGCGGGCGCCCGTCGGGCCCGACCACGACGACCTGGTGGGGACCTGAGGTGCCGTTGTCCGGTGCAGTCATGGCCCCATCCTCCCCCGTGCCGCTGACGGCGACCGACGGGTGGGTCGACGACCGCGGCGCGACCGGCCACGGTGCGTCAGCTGACAGGGGCAGGAACTAGGGTGCGCGGCATGTCAACGGGGGGTGGGCTGGACGTCGCGCGGGTGCGCGGCCTCTTCCCGGCCCTCGCCGACGGGTACGTGCACGCCGACGGACCGGGCGGCTCGCTCGTGCCCGAGTCCGTCGCGCACGCCGTCGGCACCGCCATGCGCATGCCGGTGGCCAACCGCGGCGGGGTGTTTCCCGCCTCCGGACGCGCCGAGGCGCTCGTGACCGGCGCCCGGACCGCCGTCGCCGACCTGGTGGGCGGGCGCCCGGGAGGCGTCGTCCTCGGCCCCAACATGACGACGCTGACCTACGCGATGGCCCGCGCGCTGGCCCGCACCTGGCGTCCCGGTGACGAGATCGTGGTCAGCCGGATCGACCACGACGCCAACATCCGGCCCTGGGTCCAGCTCGCGGCCGCCGTGGGCGCTGTGGTGCGCTGGGCGGAGGTGGACATCGAGACCGGTGACCTGCCCGCCTGGCAGTACGCCGACCTGATCGGCCGTCGCACCCGCCTGGTCGCGGTCACCGCCGCCAGCAACGCGCTCGGCACCCGTCCCGACGTCGGCGGCATCGCCGCGCAGGCGCACGCGGTGGGCGCGCTGGTCTACGTCGACGCCGTCCATGCCGCCCCGCACGTGTTCCTCGACATGCGCTCCCTGGGCGCGGACCTCCTGGCCGTCTCGGCGTACAAGTGGTGCGGTCCGCACGTCGGGGCGGTCGTGGCCGATCCCGACCTGCTGGAGTACCTGCACCCGGACAAGCTGGCGCCCTCCTCCGACAGGGTCCCCGAGCGGTTCGAGACCGGGACCTCGCCGTTCGAGCTGTTCGCGGGGGTGGCCGCCGCCGTCGACCACCTCGCCGGCCTGCGCGGGGACGTGGCGGGCAGTCGCCGGGAGCGGCTGCGCGCCTCGATGACTGCCGTCGCCCGCCACGAGGGCGACCTGTTCGAGTGGCTGGACCAGGCGCTGCGCGCCATGCGGCACGTGCAGGTGCTGGGCCGGCCCGAGCTCAGCACACCCACGCTGTCGTTCACCGTGGCGGGCATGCGCCCGCGCCAGGTGGCCGCGGAGCTGGCGCGGGCCGGGATCTGCGCCTGGGACGGCGACTACTACGCCCGCGAGCTGTTCGACGCGCTCGGCGTGAACGAGACCGGGGGAGCCGTTCGGCTGGGGCTCATGCACTACAACACCGCCGACGAGGTCGGCCGGATCATCGACGCCGTGGCGGGGTTGCGGCCCCGCTAGGAGGATCCCCGCTCGCACGCCCGGGGCGACCCTCGGACGGAGCCGCCGGATCGGCTCACGTGCCGGTGAGCAGCAGCACCTTGCCCACGTGCTCGCTGGCCTCGACCACCCGGTGCGCCTCGGCGGCGCGCGCCATCGGCAGCCGGCGGTCGACGATCGGCCGCACCAGACCCCGCTCGACGTCGGGCCACACGTCGTGCCGGACGGCGCTGACGACCTCGGCCTTTCCGCCCGGCCCGGTGGTCGGCCGGGCGCGCAGCGCCGTGGCGTGCACCGAGGCCCGCTTGCCCAGGAGCTTGCCGATGTTCAGCTCCGCCTTGGTGCCGCCCTGCAGGCCGATGATCACCAGCCGCCCGCCGACGGCCAGGGCGTCGACGTTGCGCGCCAGGTACTTGGCGCCCATGTTGTCCAGGACGACGTCCACGCCACGGCCGCCGGTCGACTCGCGCACCCGCTCGACGAAGTCCTCGTCGCGGTAGTTGATCGCCACGTCGGCTCCCAGCTCACGGCAGACGGCGAGCTTGGCCTCCGTGCCGGCGGTGGTGAGCACCGTGGCGCCGGCCCGGGCGGCGAGCTGGATGGCCATCGTGCCGATGCCGCTGGAGCCGCCGTGCACGAGGAAGTTCTCCCCCCGCTGCAGCCGGGCCAGCTGGAAGACGTTGGACCAGACGGTGCAGACCACCTCCGGCAGCGCGGCCGCGGTGGCCAGCTCCACACCCGAGGGCTTCGGCAGCAGCTGGCCGGCCGGAACGGCGACCCGCTCGGCGTAGCCGCCCCCCGAGAGCAGCGCGCACACCTCGTCGCCCACCGACCAGCCGGCCACGCCCTCGCCGACCTCGCTGACGATCCCGCTGCACTCGAGCCCGAGGAACTCGCTGGCACCCTTCGGCGGCGGGTAGAAGCCCTGCCGCTGCATGAGGTCGGCGCGGTTCACCGCGGTGGCGACGACGTCGACGATCACCTCGCCCGGGCCGCAGACCGGGTCGGGGACCTCGGTCCACTCCAGCACCTCGGGGCCACCGAACGCAGAGATCGTCACCGCATGCATGCGCAGACCTTATGGCCCCGCGGCGAAGGCCCGCCGGGCGCTAGCGAGCGGTGGGGGGCTGCGGAGCCCGTCCCCTGAGGTCCTTGCGCAGGATCTTGCCGGACGCGGACTTCGGGACCTGCTCGATGAACTCGACGATCCGGATCTTCTTGTGCGGGGCCACCTTCTCGGACATGTAGGCCATGACCGCGTCCGCGGTGAGCTCCGAGCCCGGAGCCCGGACGACGAACGCCTTGGGCAGCTCCTCGCCGCTGTCGGCGTCGGGCATCCCGATGACGGCGGCGTCGGCGATCTCCGGGTGGCCGATGAGCACCGACTCGAGTTCGGCCGGGGCCACCTGGTAGCCCTTGTACTTGATCAGCTCCTTGACGCGGTCCACGACGGTGTAGCAGCCGTCGTCGTCGACGACCGCGACGTCGCCGGTGTGCAGCCAGCCCTCCCGGTCGAGGGTGGCCGCCGTCGCCTCGGGGTTGTTGAGGTAGCCCCGCATCACCTGCGGTCCGCGGACCCACAGCTCGCCGCGCTCCCCGGGGGCGGCGTCCTCGGCGGTGCCCGGGTCGACCAGCCGGCACTCCGTGTTCGGCACGGCGAAGCCCACCGAGCCCTTGGGCACGGCGCCGCTGAAGCCCGGGGGCTCGGCGCCCTCGTCGGGGGTGGTGTGCGAGACCGGCGACAGCTCGGTCATGCCGTAGCCCTGCGTCACGCTGACGCCGGTGTCGGCGCCCTTGCGCAGCCGGTCCTGGACGGCCAGGGCCAGCGACTCGGCCATCGGGGCGGCGCCGGAGTTGATCGAGACCAGCGACGAGAGGTCGTACTGGTCCACCAGGGGGTGCTTGGCCAGTGCCAGCAGGATGGGCGGGGCGACGAAGGCCCGGGTGACCCTGTGGTCCTGGATGGTGCGGAGGAAGTCCTCCAGGTCGAAGCGCGGCAGGGTGACGACGGCCGCACCCCACGCCAGGCCCTGGTTCATCAGCACGGTCAGCCCGTAGATGTGGAAGAACGGCAGGACGGCGATGATCCGCTCCTCCTCACCCAGCCGGATCAGCGGCCGGCACTGGGCGACGTTCGCCACCAGGTTGCGGTGGGTGAGCATCACCCCCTTGGGCAGGCCGGTCGTGCCGCTGGAGTAGGGCAGCGTGACCAGGTCGGTGGCCGGGTCGATGTCCACCTGCACGCTCGGGGCGTCCGCGCCCAGCAGGTCGAAGAGGTTGGCGTGGCCCTCCGCGCCGTCGAGCACGATGACCTCGTCGACCGGCGACTCCCGCACGGCCGCGCCCGCGCGATCCATGAACAGCGAGATCGTGATGAGGATCCTGGCGCCGGAGTCCTTCAGCTGGAAGGCGATCTCCTCGGGCGTGTACAGAGAGTTGATCGAGCTCATCACGCAGCCGGCCGCGGCGATGCCGTGGAAGACCACCGGGAACCAGGGGGTGTTCGGGCAGAAGACGGCGACGACGTCCCCCTTGCGCAGGCCACGGGCGTGCAGGTTGGCCGCGACGCGGTCGACGTAGGCGGCCAGCTGACCGTGGGTGATGACGTCACCCTTGAGGCCGTCGATCAGCGCGGGGGAGTCGGGGCGGTCCCGGCCCGCGGCCAGGACCAACTCCGGAACGGAGACGTCCGGGATGTCGACGTCGGGATAGGGGCTGGCCAGCGCCACGGTCGGTCTCCTCGCAACGGATGTGGTGCCAGTCTCACATCCCGGGTGGCGCTGGTCACAGGGGCGGACCGGAGTTCCCCCTACTGGCGGGGCCAGAGGACCGACTGCGTGCAGCGGAACAGCGCGATGGTCTTCCCCGACGCGGCGTTGCTCACGACGGCGTCCCAGACCTGCGTCGTCCGGCCGGTGTGGACGTTCGTCGCCGTGCAGTCGATCCGGCCCTCCCGCGCCGTGCCGAGGTGGTTGCTCTTCAGCTCGATGGTGGTGAACCCGCTCGCGCCTTCGGGCAGCAGCGCCCGCGTGGGCAGGCCGCAGCTGGTGTCGGCCAGCGTGACCACGGTGCCGGCGTGGAGGAAGCCGTTCGGGGCCAGCAGCTCCGGCCGGATGTCCAGGTGCGAGGTGAGCCGGCCCGGCTCGTGCGTGTCGACGACGAGGCCGAGCAGTCCGGGGAACGTGCCCGGCAGCAGGGCGTTCAGCTCGTCGGCGGTCAGGAACCCGGTGGCGGACATGTCCGCGAACCTAGCGAGGCGTTCGTGGCGGCTGCTCGTCGGCACCGGCCCCTCTGCAGGGGCCCGCGCCGAGCCTGCGAGGCGTGGGGGGCAGAGGGGTCCTTCCTTCAGGCCAGGCCGCGCACGGTGCGGGCCGGCGGGCGGGTGCCCCGGATGGAGGCCACCATGTCCAGTGTCTGCCGGGTGGCGGCGACGTCGTGGACGCGGAACACCCGCGCGCCGAGCCACGCGCTGACCGCGGTGGCCGCCAGGGTGCCGGTGAGCCGCTGCTCCAGCGGGACGTCGAGGGTCTCGCCCACGAAGTCCTTGTTCGACAGCGCCATGAGCACCGGCCATCCCGTCGCGACCAGCTCGTCCAGCCGGCGGGTGGCCTCCAGCGAGTGCCGGGTGTTCTTCCCGAAGTCGTGGCCCGGATCCACCATCACCCGGTCGCGGTCCACGCCGGCGGCCACGGCGGCCTCGGCCAGCGCCGTCGTCCGCGTCACGATGTCGGCGACGACGTCGTCGTAGGCGACCCGGTGCGGCCGGGTGCGCGGTGGCAGCCCGCCGGCGTGCGTGCAGACGATCCCCGCGCCCGCCGCGGCGGCGACGGCCGCCAGGCCCGGGTCCACCCCACCCCAGGCGTCGTTGACGACGTCGGCGCCGGCCGCCAGCACCTCCCGGGCGACCTCCGCGCGCCAGGTGTCGATCGAGATCGGCAGCGTGGGGTGCGCGGCGCGGATGGCGGCCACCAGATCGGCGGTGCGGCGGATCTCCTCCGCGGCGTCGACCTCCTCGCCGGGGGCGGCCTTGACCCCGCCGACGTCGACCATGTCCGCTCCCTCGGCGACCGCCCGGTCCACCCGCTCGACGGCGGCGGCGAGCTCGTAGGTGGCCCCGCGGTCGAAGAACGAGTCGGGGGTGCGGTTGACGATCGCCATGACCACGAACCGCCCGTCGGGGACGTCCAGGGCACCCAGTCGCAGCAACCCGCTCCCCGTCCGGTCGTCGTGTGCTGGAGCCAGCCAACCAGACCGGTCCGCGGGGCGGCGGAGCGGGCGCCGTCCGCCACCGGTCGATGCCTCGACCCGCATCCGGGCGCACGTCGTTGTGAGCCCGGACACGGACGTCCGGCGTCCGCCCAGGAGCGGACGGCCCCCCTGCAGGGTCCCGCCGCGAGCGTGCGAGCGGTGGGGGGAAGGGGGTCCTTTCTCAGACCGGAACGGAGCTCGCGGCCTTCTTCAGGTTCGAGCCCGCGGTCACCTTGACGGTGTTGGCGGCCGGGATGTCGATCGACTCACCGGTCTGCGGATTGCGGCCGGTGCGTGCGGAGCGCTGCGTGCGCTCGACGGTGATCAGGCCGGAGACGGCGACCTTCTCGCCGCGGGTGATGGCCTCGACGAGCTCGTCCTGCAGCCCGGCGAGGACGGAGTCCACGGTCGAGGTGGGGACGTCGGAGCGCTTCGCGATCGCGGAGACCAGTTCGGCCTTGTTCATGTGCATCCTCTCGTAGGCGTTGGCGGTGCCGGGGGTTCGGCACTCGGCCGGCTCGCTCCCCCGGTGCAACCGGGCGCCGGGGGGCCCGGGGTGGGCGCGCGGAGCGCGCGCTGCCGGGGCGCCCGGCCTTCTGACGAGGCCGGGCCGCACGGAACGCTGCCATGCCGCCGAGGGCTCCGGCCAGCGGGGGTGCCCGGAGACCCAGGGGGCGACCCGGCGGACCGTTCCGTCCCGGCTCGGCGGAGGGGCCCTTCCGCTAGCGTGGGTGCATGCCGCTGCTCCCGCGCACCGACCTCACCGTCAGCGACCTCTGCCTCGGCGGCAACGTCTTCGGCTGGACGGCGGACGAGGCGACGTCGTACGCGGTCCTCGACCGCTACCTCGACGCCACGCCCAGCACGCTGGCGCCCTTCGTGGACACCGCGGAGGCGTACGGCGACGGGACCTCCGAGCGCATCCTCGGCGCCTGGATGGCCGACCGCGGCGTCCGCGACCGGGTGGTGGTGGCGACCAAGGCCTCGCCGGGGAAGGGCAAGGAGCACCCCCTGTCCGTCGGCGAGATCCGCAGCGCGGCCGAGCGCTCGCTGCGCAACCTGCGCACCGACGTCATCGACCTGTACTACGCGCACTTCGACGACGAGACGACGCCGCTCGAGGAGACCCTGACCGCGTTCGACGAGCTGGTGCAGGCGGGCAAGGTCCGGTACGCCGCGGCGTCGAACTACTCGCCGGCCCGGCTGACCGAGGCGCTGGGCACAGCGGAGAAGGCGGGTGTCGCCGGGTTCGTCGCCCTGCAGACGCACTACAACCTGATGGAGCGTCCGGTGTTCGAGGACGAGCTGCGCGACGTCGTCACGGCGGCGGGCATGGGCGTGCTGCCGTACTTCGCGCTGGCCAAGGGCTTCCTCACCGGCAAGTACCGGGCGGGGGAGCAGATCGACTCACCGCGGGCGAAGCACGCCGCGGAGTACGTGGGCGAGCGCGGCGACCGGGTGCTGACCGCGCTCGGCGAGGTGGCGGCGGAGCACGGGGTGCCGGTGGCCGCCGTCGCGCTGCGCTGGCTGGCCGACCAGCCGACCGTCGTCGCGCCGATCGCCAGCGGGCGCTCGGTCGAGCAGCTCGCCGACCTGCTGCCGATGCAGGACCTGGCGCTCAGCGACGAGCAGCGCCGGCGACTGGCCGACGCCTCGGCCTGACGCGAAGGGGCTCGTCCGGACGGCTTCCGGACAGCGGGGCCGCTCCCGCCGACGCCAGGTCCTCGGTCCGGAGCAGGCCGAGCACTGACCCGTCCGGATCGGTGCACAGGACCGGGTCGAAACGCTGCGCCGGTGGCCGGGCGAGGGCCCGCCGCAGCGCGTCGCCCACGTCGGTGGACGGGGGAACGCGCAGCGACACGGGAGCGGTGTAGACCTCCGACGTCCGCGGATCGCAGAGCAGCAGTCCCGACGGCTCGCCCTGCGGCCCGACCAGCACGGCCGGGGGCATCCCCGGGGCATCCTCGCCCAGCACGCACTGGCGCACCGGCCGCAGGAGGCGGGCCACGCTGTCGGGACGCTGCGCGCGGGCGACCTGGGTGCGCACCAGCCGGGCGACCTCGGGAGCGAGCGGCAGGAACTCGGGCGACGGGCGCCCGAGCAGCCAGCCCTGCCCCAGCGGAACGCCGAGGCGGGCGAGGGTGGCCAGTTCGGCGGCGGTCTCGATGCCCTCGGCGAGCGCCCAGGCGCCGATCGTGCCGGCCAGCTCGCCGACCGTCCGTGCCAGCGCCGCGCGAACCGGATCCATGTCCACGCCGGCCACGAGCGAGCGGTCGAGCGTCACCAGTTCCGGCTGCAGGGCCGCCGTCTGCTGGAGGCCGGAGCCGCCGCTGCCGGTGGCGTCCAGGGCGACGAGCGCGCCACGCTCGCGCAGCGCCTGGCCCTGCCGGCGCAGGGAGGGCGTGCCGTCGGCCCGGGTGTGCCCGGTGAGCCGGAGGACGACGCGGTCCAGGTCGTCCCGGGCCTCCAGCGCACGCTGGACGACGTCGGTGCCGAGCAGGTGCGTGCTGACGTCGACGGTGAGGAACGTGTCCGCGGGCAGCCGGTCGAGAGCGTCCAGCGCCTTGAGGATGGTCAGCGCCTCCAGCTCGGCGGCGACCCCGGTCCCGGCGGCCGCGGCGAACCACACGTCGGGCCCCGCCACACCGGGGAAGCGGGCCAGGGCCCGGTACCCCGCGACCGCGGCCGCGGCGAGGTCGACGACGGGCTGGAACACCAGGGTCAGGTCGTCGGCGTCGGCGAGCAGGGGACGGCAGTCAGGGAGGCGCATCGTCCGCGTGCCGATCATGCCCCGGTCATCGGCGCGCCGGCGCCGGAGCTTGAACCGGCCGCGCTCGGTCCACCCCCGTGGAGGGGCGACCCGCCGCAACCGGCATTGCCCCTTCGGGGCGGAGTCGTGCCAGCATGTTGCCTGACGCACCCGCCCGGGCGCGCGAGCCGGGGAGGGGGAGCGGGTGTCCACGTCCGAGTCCAGCGACGCCGGCCGGTCCGCCGTCGACGCGCCGGACGATGCGCTCACCGACGCCCTGCGCGTCGCCGCCGCCCGGCGACTGCTGCTCGAGGTACCCGGCCCCGCCGCGTTCGACCGGCTGTCCGCGCTGACGGCCCGCGTGCTCGGCATCGGCCACGTGAAGGTCACCCTTTTCACCGACCACGACGTCGTCGTCGGCGGGTACGGACTGCCGGCCGGTCTGGTGGGTGGTCCTGCGCTGCTCACCGGCGCGCTGTCGGCCATCACCGTGCGCACCGGTCGCCCGCTGGTCATCCCGTCGGCCGCCGACGACGAGCGGGTGTGCGAGCTGCCGGCCGTCACGTCGGGGCAGGTGCTGTCCTACCTCGGCGCTCCGCTGAGGGCCGCCTCGGGTCAGGTCGTCGGCGCGCTGGCGGTCTACGACCCGGAGCCGCGGAACTGGTCCGACGACGCGGTGGAACTGCTCGAGCAGTTGGCCGCCTCCGTGGTCGCGGAGCTGGAGCTCTCCGCGGCCCAATCAGCGGTCGGCACGTCACGGGCCTGGCTCGAGGTGGCCCTGGAGGCCAGCTCGGTCGGCATCTGGGAGCGGGACCTGAGGACCGAGAGCATCCACTGGGACGACCGGTGCGCTGCCCTGTTCGGCCTGGACTCCGCGATGGACCTGAACTCGCTGGACGACGTCCTGGTCACCCACGTCCACCCCGACGACCACGCCGCCATCGAGGAGTCCATGCGGGTCGCCGTCGAGGAGCGCGCCGACTACCTGGTGGAGTTCCGGGCCCTGCACGAGGACGGCACGGTGCGGTGGGTCCTGGCCCGGGGCCGGGTGGTGGCGGATGCGACCGGTGCACCGGCGCGCGTCCTGGGCACGGCCGTGGACATCACGGAGGCGCGCGGGCAGGCCCAGCAGCGCCTGACCGCGGTGCAGCGCGCGGCCGCCGTCTCCGAGGTCGCCGCCGAGCTGGCCAACGCCGCCCGGCTCGAGGACCTCGCCGAAGTGGTGCTGCGCGGTGCCCAGGTCCTGGGCGCGCAGTCCAGCGCCCTGGCGATCTTCGACTCGCCGGGTGGTCCGCTGCGGTTGCACATGACCCGGAACATCGTCGACACCGTCCTCGCCCAGCACCCGGAGATGAGCGGCCTCGGCGACGGCGTCGTCCTGCCCATGGACGACGCCCTGCCGGCCCAGTACGCCGCCAAGCACGGCCAGCGCCTGCTGATCAGCGACGTGGAGGAGGCGCTCAACCGGTTCCCGAGCATGCGAGCGCCCGCCGAGCTGCTCCGGCTGCGGGCCCTGGCCTCCCTGCCGCTGCGGGTCGAGGGCCGGGTGCTGGGCACCTTCCTCGCCGTCTGGACCGTCGACCACGAGTTCGACGGGAACGACATCGAGGTGCTGGAGGCACTGGCCGCGCAGATCGCACTGAGCGTCTCGCGGCTGCAGGCCGACGCCGAGCGCGCCGCCGCGGTCGCCGCCATGTCGGAGGCCAACCAGCGGCTGCGCCTGCTCGCGGAGGCCGGTCGCATGCTGTCGGGCACCCTGGAGATCGACCGGCAGATCGAGCAGCTGGCATCGCTGGTGGTGCCCGACCTCGGCGACTGGTGCTGGATCGTCGTCACCGACGAGCAGGGGCGGCTGCACGACGTCGCCAGCGGTCACCGCGAGCCCGGCCGGCGCGGAGAGGTCGAGCAGTACGTGCGCGGCATGGTCTCGGTGATGACCGACCAGGCCGCGGCCCGGAGGGTCACGACCACCGCCCGCCCGATGGTCCTGTCGCCGATCGACTGGGACGACGTGGCCCGGGCGCTGCCCGACGCCTCGGCCCGGGAACGGTTCGCCCGGCTGGGCGCGGGCTCGGGTGTGGTGGTTCCGCTGGTCGCCCGGGGTCAGGCGCTCGGCGCGATGGGGCTGTTCAACCGCGAGGAGCGCGAGCCGCTGGGAGAGGCGGAGGTCGACACCGCCGTCGAGATCGGCCGGCGCGCGGGCTCGGCCCTGCACCAGGCCCGGCTGTACAGCCAGCAGCGCGACCTCGCCGACGCCCTCCAGCGCAGCATGCTCACCGAGCCGCCGCAGCCGGAGCACAGCGAGATCGTCGTCCGCTACGTGCCGGCCGCCGAGGGCGCCGAGATCGGCGGCGACTGGTACGACGCGTTCCAGCAGCGCGGCGGCACCACCGTGCTGGCGATCGGCGACGTCGTCGGCCACGACACCCGCGCGGCCGCGGCGATGGGCCAGGTGCGGGGCCTGCTGCGCGGCATCAGCTACTCCAGCGGCGGCTCGCCGGCGGAGGTGCTCCACGAGCTCGACCACGCCGTCCAGGGGCTGGCGCTGAACACGATGGCCACCGCGCTCGTGGCACACCTGGAGCCCGCGCCCGAGGACGGCAGCGGCCGGATGAGGCTGCGCTGGGCCAACGCCGGGCATCCGGCACCGGCTCTGCTGGCCTCCGACGGCAGCGCGGTCCTGCTGGACGCCAAGCAGGCCGATCTGCTGCTCGGTGTGGCGCCGGAGACGGAGCGGGAGGACCACGTGGCGGTCCTGGCCGCCGGCTCCACCGTGCTGCTGTACACCGACGGGCTGGTGGAGCGGCGCGACCGGGACATCGACGCCGGGACCGAGGAGCTGCTGCAGGTGCTGAGCGAGTGCGCGGGGCTGCCGCTGGAGCAGCTGTGCGACCGGGTGCTGGACCGGATGTTCCTGCCCGGGGCCGAGGACGACGTCGCGGTCCTCGCCGTCCGGCTCCTCCCGGAGGCCTGACCCCGGTTCCCGGCCGTCAGTTCCGGCGGAACAGGGCGGAGCCCGCGCGGCGCCGCCGCGGTCGGCTCTGCCGGCGGCGGAGCCGGGTGCGGGTCCGCTCGGGCAGGTCGACGGCGACCGGCGCCTCCCAGCCACGCCACACCGAGAGCACCCGCAGGCCGGCCACGAGCACGATGACCACCGCGGCCACCGGGATCGGGTCCAGCCCGGCCGGACCGGCGAGGACGGTGAGCGCGGTGGCGCCGATCAGCGCCGCGACCGCGTTGTAGGGCCCCGGCTGCACGATGTCGGCCCGTTGCGCCAGCAGCACGTCGCGGATCAGCGCCCCGCCGACCGCGGTGAGCGTGCCGATGAACACCACCGAGGCGCTGGGCAGCTCCGCCAGTTGCGCCTTCTGCGCGCCGATGACGGTGAAGAACCCCAGGGTGACGGCGTCGAGGACGACCAGCAGCCCGGTGAGGCGGGACAGCCAGCCGGAGAAGAAGAAGGTGACCGCCGCGGTGATGGCGACCGTGGGCAGGTAGGCCTGGTTGGTCAGGGCCACGGGAGGCCCCTGCGCGAGCAGCACGTCGCGGATCAGCCCACCGCCGAGGCCGCCGCTGACGGCCAGCAGCAGCACCCCGGAGACGGCGAAACCCTCGCGGGCGGCCAGCAGACCACCCGTGAGGGCTCCGATGACGATGGCCGCGAGGTCGACGGCGGCCGGGATCGGCAGCGTCTCGGCCGCGGCGAGGATCTCCACGGACGCTCATTCTCCCGGTTCGCGAGCAGCATCCGACCGCCGTCCCGGTCGATCATCGTCCTGGCGCTCGCTCCGACGGCGTGTCCCCGCCGTGTCGCGTGCACGCAGCCGATGATCGACTCCGGGGGAGGTCGACGACGTCGCGGTGGACCACTGACGGCCGGATGACCAGCAGGTCTCGACCGCGCAACGATCTGGTCGAGGCGCGGATTCGGGTGGCCGCCCGGCTCCGGCCGGTCCAAGGTCGAGGTCGGACACTGCCCCGACCTCGGAGGTCCCCGTGCGCTCCTACCGACTGCTCGCGCTCACCACTGCCGGAGGCCTCGTCCTCACCGCGTGCGGTGGCGGCGGTGAGAGCGTGGACACCGGCGGTGGCGGGGGTGGCGGGGGTGGCGGCGCGCTCGTGGCGGCGGTCAGCGCGCAGCCCGACCAGTTCGACCCGCACGTCACGACGGCGTACCCGAGCTTCCAGGTGCTGGAGAACGTCTACGACACCCTGGTCGTCCCCAGCGCCGAGGACCTCACCTTCGAGCCGAGCCTGGCCGAGAGCTGGGAGACCAGCGAGGACGGGCTGACCTGGACGTTCACCCTCCGCGAGGGCGTCACCTTCCACGACGGCAGCGAGTTCGACTCCGCCGACGTCGTCTACTCCTACAACCGGATCATCGACGAGGAGCTGAGCAACTCGTTCCGGTTCGCGAACGTCGAGTCGGTGGAGGCCGACGGCCCGCAGACCGTCGTCATCACCCTCACGCAGCCGACGCCGAACCTGCTCGAGCGGATCGGCTCGTTCAAGGGGATGGCGATCCTCCCGGAGAACGCGGCCGAGGACCTCGACCTCACCACCGAGGCCAACGGCACCGGCCCGTTCCAGCTGGAGAGCTCCAACGCCAGCAGGACCGAGCTCACCGCGTACGAGGACCACTGGGGCGGCGCGCCGAGCATCGACGGCGTCGAGTTCCGCTACATCACCGAGCCGGCCGCCGCGCTGACCGCGCTGCAGAACGGTGAGGTGCAGTGGACCGACAACGTGCCGCCGCAGCAGATCGAGTCGCTGCAGGACGACGACAGCGTCGAGCTGCAGACGACGCCCAGCGTCGACTACTGGTACATGTCCATGAACTACGCGCGGCCGCCGTTCGACAACCCCGCCGTGCGGCGGGCGATCGCCACTGCTGTCGACCGCGAGGCGGTGGCCGAGGCGGCGTGGTTCGGTGCGGCCCAGCCCAACCAGACGGCGATCCCCGAGGACAGCTTCTTCCACTACGACTACGCGCCGTTCCAGCCCGACCCGGACCAGGCCCGCCAGCTGCTGGAGCAGGCCGGCGTCCAGACGCCGCTGACGATGGGCCTCATGGTGACCGACGAGTTCCCGGAGACGGTGACCGCCGCGCAGGTCATCGCCAGCCAGCTGGAGCCGATCGGGATCAACGTGAACATCGAGACCCTCGACTTCGCCACGTGGCTGGACCGGCAGGGCCAGGGCGACTTCGACGCCTTCTACCTCGGCTGGCTGGGCAACCTCGACCCGGCCGCCTACTACCAGGAGCAGCACCAGACCGACGGGCCGAACAACTACCAGGGCTACAGCAACCCCGAGGTCGACCGGCTGCTCCAGCAGGGCGCGGCCGAGACCGATGAGGACGCCCGCAAGGCGATCTACGACCAGGCGGCGAAGATCATCGTCGACGACGTCTCCTACCTCTACCTCTACAACCCCGACGTCGTGCAGGCGTGGGCACCGGGCCTGTCCGGCTACCAGATCCGTGCGGACAAGGCCATCAACTTCGAAGGCGTGGAGCTGCCCTGACCGGCTACCTCCTCCGCCGGGTCGGCCAGTCGCTGGTCGTCCTGGCGGGGGTGAGCGTGATCGTGTTCGCCCTGGTGCAGCTCGTGCCGGGCGATCCGATCCGGCTCGCGCTGGGCACCCGCTTCGACCAGGAGACCTACGACGCGCTCCTGGAGCGCTCCGGCCTCGACCAGCCGCTGGTGCAGCAGTACGTCAACTGGGCGGGCCGGGCCCTCACCGGCGATCTCGGGGTCAGCTTCCGCAGCGGCGAGACGGTGACGTCGCAGATCGCCGAGCGGCTGCCCGCGACGCTGACGCTGGCGTTCGCCTCGATCCTCGTCGCCCTGGTCATCGCGGTCCCGCTGGGCACGATCTCCGCGCTGCGGCCCCGGTCGGTCGTCGACCGCGTCGCGACCGTGCTCAGCCAGTTCGGCATCTCGGTGCCGGAGTTCTGGATGGCGATCGTGCTGATCCTGGTGTTCGCCGGCACGCTGGGCTGGTTGCCGTCGGGCGGGTACGTCCCGCTCACCGACGACCCCGTCGGCTGGCTGCAGCGGCTGGTCATGCCGGCGGTCGTCACGGGTGTGGTGTCCGGCTCGGTGATCACGCGGTTCGTCCGGTCCAGCGTGCTGGAGGCGCTGGGGGCCGACCACGTGCGGACGGCACAGGCGAAGGGGCTGCCCGCGCGGCAGGTGTTCACCTGGCACGTGCTGCGCAACGCCCTGCTGCCGCTGGTCACCATCACCGGCGTCCAGCTGGCCTACCTGCTGTCCGGCGTGGTCGTGGTGGAGATCGTCTTCTCGTGGCCGGGCCTGGGACAGCTGGCGCTGCAGGCGGTGCAGGCCCGCGACTACCCGGTGCTGCAGGGGGCGATCCTGCTGTTCGCCGTCGTGTTCCTGCTCATCAACCTGGTCGTCGACGTCCTCTACACGGCCATCGACCCCCGGATCCGCCGATGACATCCAGCCGAGGCCTGCTGCCGGCTACCTACAGCCGGGTCCTGCTGCTGGCTACCTGCAGCCGGGTCCTGCTGCCATGACCGGTCAGCCGCTGCCCGAGCCGGCGCCCTCGCCCACCGCGACCGACGCCGGCGTCCCCTCCACCGCCCGTCCGCCGCGGGCCGGGTGGCGGGAGACGCTGGGCCTGCTCTTCCGCAACCCGACGGCCGCCGTCGCCGGGGTGCTGCTGCTCGGCATCGTGCTCATGGCGGTGTTCGACGAGTGGCTCGCGCCGAGCGGTGCGAACGAGATCTCCGTCGCCGACCGGCTCGAGCCGCCCAGCTGGAACCACCCCTTCGGTACCGACGACCTCGGCCGCGACATCCTCAGCCGGGTGATCCTCGGCGCTGCCGTCTCGCTCCGGGTCGGGTTCCTCGCCGTCGGGATCGCGCTGCTCATCGGCACGGTCATCGGCCTGCTCGCCGGCTACTACGGCCGGTGGGTGGACGACGTCCTCATGCGGATCATGGACATGCTGTTCGCCTTTCCCGCGGTGCTGCTGGCCATCGCCGTCCTCGCCGTCCGCGGTCCGGGCTCGGGCAACACCGCGCTGGCGATCGGCATCGTGTACATCCCGGTCTTCGCCCGGGTGACGCGCGCGAGCGTGCTGGGCGTGCGGGAGGAGGTCTACGTGCGGGCGTCGCGTTCGGTGGGCGCCTCGGACTGGCGGATCCTCACCCGCCACATCCTCCCGAACGCCGCCCCCCCGATCATCGTGCAGACCTCGATCAGCCTGGCGTTCGCGGTGCTCGCCGAGGCGGCGCTGTCGTTCCTCGGGCTGGGCACCCAGCCGCCGAACCCGTCGTGGGGCCTGATGCTGGCCGAGGGGCGCGGCTACATCGACCTGGCCTGGTGGCTGGCCTTCTTCCCGGGGATGGCGATCTTCCTGACCGTGCTCTGCTTCAACCTGCTCGGCGACGGTCTGCGGGACGCGCTCGATCCGCGCCAGCGGACGCTGATGACCGGCGGTGGCCGGTGAGCGGACCGGTGCTCGCGGTCGAGGACCTGCGGGTGCGGCTGCGCACCCCGCGAGGGCCTGCCGACGTCGTCAACGGGCTGAGCTACACCGTCGGTGCGGGGGAGACCGTCGCCGTCGTCGGGGAGTCCGGCAGCGGCAAGAGCGTCTCGGTGCTGGCCCTGCTGGGCCTGCTGCCCGCGCGGGTGGCGACGGTGACCGGCCGGGCGGTGCTGCAGGGGGAGGACCTGCTGTCCATGAGCGCCGACCGGCTCCGGCAGGTGCGCGGCCCCGGTGCCGGCATGGTGTTCCAGGACCCGATGACCTCGCTGAACCCGGTGCTCACGATCGGCCGGCAGCTCGTCGAGGGCATCCGGGCCCACGGCGACGTCTCCAAGCAGGCTGCTCGCGCCCGGGCGGCCGAGCTGCTGCGCGAGGTGGGCCTGCCCGATCCCGAGCGCACCCTGGACCGGTATCCGCACGAGCTGTCCGGCGGCATGCGGCAGCGGGTGGTCATCGCCATCGCCCTGAGCAACTCGCCGGCCCTGCTGATCGCGGACGAGGCGACCACGGCCCTCGACGTCACGGTGCAGGCGCAGATCATCGACCTGGTCGAGCGGTTGCAGGCCGACCA
>DASPIH010000113.1:0-5658 GCA_035629195.1 Blastococcus sp.
AGCCAGCTCCTCCGGGGTGTCGCAGTCCGTCCACGGAGCGGGGTGGCCCGCCGCGACGTCGGGCCGCAGCCGGCGCACGTCCAGTCCGGCCAGCGCCCGGTGCAGTGCCGCCGGGGCGGCCGGATCGGCCACGGCGCCGGCCAGCGCCGTGGTCCGCCAGACGCCGAGCAGCAGCTGGTCCCGGCCGGTGTCGTCGACGACGAGCACGCCGTCTCCGTCCAGGCTGCTGCGCAGCCGGTCGATCAGGTCGCCGGTGAGGAAGGGCAGGTCTGCAGCGAGCACCGCGACGACGTCGGTCCGCACGACCGCCAGCCCGGCCCGCACCGCCGCGACCGGACCCGCGCCGGCACGCTCCTCACGGGTGAAGACCACGTCGGCGGGAGCCTCCTGCGGCGGGCCGACGACGATGCGCCGGACGGCTCCGGAGACCGCGTCGAGCACGGTGCCGAGCATCGTGCGGCCGCCCACCTCGAGCTGCGGCTTGTCCCGGCCGCCGAGCCGGGCCGCCCGGCCGCCGGCCAGGATGACGGCCGAGTAGGGGGGCGACGGGTGCATCCCGACACCCTAGGCGCGGCGCATGGGTACCGTCGCCCGCGTGGGACGAGTCACCAGCCGCACCCCGGTGCTGCGCATCCGTGGTCCGCAGCGCACCACCCGGCCGGACACCGTGGCGGCGGAGGAACCGCTGGAGATCCGCCTCGGCGGCAAGGCCCTCGCCGTGACGATGCGGACGCCGGGCGACGACTTCGACCTCGTGCACGGCTTCCTCGCCACCGAAGGAGTCATCTCCGGCTGCGACGACGTCGCGGGGCTGCGCTACTGCGACTCCGTCGACGCCGACGGGCGCAACACCTACAACGTCGTGGACGTCGACCTGGCCCCGGGTGTGCCCGTCCCCGACACCGGGCTGGAGCGGAACTTCTACACGTCGAGCTCGTGTGGCGTCTGCGGCAAGGCCAGCATCGACGCCATCCGCACGAAGACCTCCTTCGACGTCGCCGCCGACCAGGTGCGGCTGCCGCTGGAGGTGCTGCTCGCGCTGCCGGACCGGCTGCGCGCCGGGCAGGAGGTGTTCGACAAGACCGGCGGATTGCACGCCGCGGGTCTGTTCACCGC
This sequence comes from Blastococcus sp., assembly GCA_035629195.1. Classification (GTDB taxonomy): domain Bacteria; phylum Actinomycetota; class Actinomycetes; order Mycobacteriales; family Geodermatophilaceae; genus Blastococcus. The sequence continues at coordinate 1,117 of DASPIH010000113.1, forward strand.
CGGGGGGGAGCTGGTGGCCCTGCGCGAGGACGTCGGCCGGCACAACGCCGTGGACAAGGTCATCGGGAACGGCGTCCGCGAGGGCCGGCTGCCGCTGGCCGGGCACGTGCTCACGGTGAGCGGCCGGGCGAGCTTCGAGCTCACGCAGAAGGCGGCCATGGCCGGCATCCCGGTGCTGGCCGCGGTGTCGGCGCCGTCGTCCCTGGCGGTGGAGCTGGCCCGCGAGGTGGGCATCACCCTGGTCGGCTTCCTGCGCGGCGACGGCTGCAACGTCTACACCCACACCGAGCGCATCCTCCTCCCCGACTGAGGTGAGCACGGCCACCTGCGAGACGTGAGCCGCCCCGCGAGGCGGTGACCCGCTGGTGGGCCCAAAGGGTCCCCGGTGGGTGACCGGGCGGGGCTCAGCGCAGGCGGGGGACGGCACCTGGCCGCGGTGTCGTCCGGAGGACGACGATGTGCTCAGTGATCGCCGCCGCGGAGCTGGCTGACGACGTGGGGGAGCAGCGGCCCGAGCACGGCGAGCCCGTCCGTCACCCCGCCGGTGGAGCCGGGCAGGTTGACGATGAGCGTGCGGCCGGCCGTGCCGGCCAGGCCCCGCGAGAGCACCGAGGTGGCCACCCCCTGCCCGGCGCCGTACCGGCGGACCGCCTCGGCGATCCCGGGGGCCTCGCGCTCCAGCACGGCGCGGGTGGCCTCCGGGGTGACGTCGGTGGGGGAGATCCCCGTGCCGCCGGTGGTGAGGACCAGGTCGGCCCCGTCGTCGACGGCCGCCCGCAGCGCCGCGGCGATCTGGTCGACGTCGTCGGGGCGGACGTGCGGGCCCTCGACGGTGAACCCCAGCTCGCGCAGCCCGTCGGCGAGCGCCCGGCCGCTGCGGTCCTCGTAGACCCCGGCCGACGCCCGGTTGGACGCGGTGACGACGACGGCGCGCGCGCCGTCCGGCAGCCCGTTCACCGAGTCCACTCGCCGCTCTTGCCGCCGGACTTCCGCAGCAGCCGGACGTCGGTGATGGTGGCGCGCGGATCGACCGCCTTGACCATGTCGATCATCGTCAGGCCGGCGACCGTGACCGCGGTGAGCGCCTCCATCTCCACGCCGGTCCGGTCGGCGGTGCGCGCGGTAGCGGTGATCTCCACGGCGTCGTCGGCCACCTGGATGTCGACGGTGACGCCGTGCAGCGCGATGGGGTGGCACAGGGGCACGAGGTCCGGGGTCCGCTTCGCCCCGGCGATGCCCGCGATCCGCGCGACGGCGACGGCGTCGCCCTTCGGCACCCCGTTCCCGCGCAGCAGGCCGACGACCTCGGGGCTGACCAGCACGCGACCGGCGGCCGTGGCCTCCCGTGCGGTGACCTGCTTGGCGCTGACGTCGACCATGCGGGCCGCGCCGGACTCGTCGACGTGGGTGAGACGGGTCTCGCTCACTGCGTCCTCCGGTTCGACTCCGCCATCGCTGGCACTCCTCGCCCGCTGCGGTGCTCACTCAGGCGTCGACTCACTGGAGAGCTCCTTCGATCAGCACGACGTCGACCTCGGCGCCGGTGGTCAGTTCGGTGACGTCCTCGGGGACGACGACCAGGCAGTTGGCGCGGGCCAGGTGCGCCACCAGGTGCGACCCCGGACCGCCGACCTGGGAGACCTCGCCGCCGTCGTAGCGGCCGCGGAGGAACTGGCGACGGCCGGCGGGGGAGCGCAGGTTCCCGGTGAGCCGGGCCGGCGCGCGCAGCCGGTCGGGGAAGGCGTGGCCGAGCGCGCGCCGCAGCGCCGGTCGGACGAAGACCTCGAAGGAGACGAAGGCGCTGACCGGATTGCCGGGCAGGGTGATCACCGGGACGCCGTCGACGGTGCCGGCACCCTGCGGGCCGCCGGGTTGCATGGCGACCTTGCCGAACTCCACGGTGCCCAGCGTCCGGAAGGCGTCCTTCACGACCTCGTAGGCGCCGGCGCTCACCCCGCCGCTGGTGATCAGGAGGTCCGCCGTCGGGAGCTCCGCCCGCACGGTGGCGAGGAACTGGTCGACGTCGTCGGGGACGAAGTGCAGGCGGCGGGGGACGCCGCCGGCCTCCTCGACCGCGGCGGCCAGCAGCGTGGAGTTCGACTCGTAGATCTGGCCTCGTGCCAGTGGCTGCCCCGGCGCGACCAGCTCGCTGCCGGTGGACAGGACCAGCACCCGGGGGCGGCTCCGGACGGTCAGCTCGGTGACGCCCACGGCGGCGGCCAGCCCGAGCTGCGCCGCGCCGAGCGGTGCGCCGGCCGACAGGGCCACGGTGCCGGCGACGATGTCCTCGCCGGCCGCCCGCAGGTGGCTGCCGATCGGCGGGCGGTCCCGGATCTCGACGACCTCGACGCCGGCATCGGTCAGCTCCACGGGGACGACGACGTCGGCTCCCGGCGGCAGCGGAGCCCCGGTCATGATCCGGTGGACGGTGCCGGGCGCCAGCGGCACGACGTCGGTACGCCCGGCGGGGATGTCCTCGGCCACCGGGAGCCGGACGGGTGAGCCGTCGGCGGCACCGAGCTCGGCCCACCGGCCGGCGTACCCGTCCATGGCGGAGTTGTCGAAACCGGGGAGCGGAACCCGGGCGACGACGTCCGCGGCCAGCACCCGGCCGTGGGCCGCTCCCACGGGGACGGACTCCACGGGCAGCGCCGGGAGGAGGGCGTTGACCACCGCCTGGTGTTCCTCGACCGTGCGCACGCAGCCATCCTGGCCGATTCCCCCGCGCGTCACCGCAGCGGCCGCCCGTTAGTGTCCCCGGCACGCACGGACGACGGAGGGTGATGTGGCGGAGATCGACCGGATGCTCGAGGCGAACGAGGCCTGGGCCGCACGGTTCCCGGGCAGCAAGCCGGTGCGGCCGGCGCGCGCGGTGGCCGTGGTCGCCTGCATGGACTCCCGCATGCCGCTGTTCCCGCTGCTGGGGCTCGAAGTGGGCGACGCGCACGTCATCCGCAACGCCGGCGGGGTCATCACCGAGGACACGATCCGGTCGCTGACCATCTCGCAGCACCTGCTGGGCACCCGCGAGGTCGTGCTGGTCCACCACACCGACTGCGGGCTGCAGAAGAGCAACGACGTCGACTTCGCCGACCTCGTGGAGAAGAGCACCGGCCGGCGTCCCCCCTGGGCAGCCCGGACCTTCACCGACGTCGACGCCGACGTGCGGGAGTCGATGCGGCTGCTGCGGGACTCCCCGTACCTCCTGTCGCACGAGGTGCGCGGCACCGTCTACGACGTCGAGACCGGGCGCCTGCGCGAAGTCGTCTGAGCGCCCCGTCCAGTGACCTGCTGGAACGGCCTGGTGCCGTGCTGGAACGGCCCTCGTCCCCGCGTGGTGACGTACTGGAACGGCCCTCGTCCGGAGGCTCGCCCCGAGCGTGGTGACGTGCTGGAACGGCCCTCGTCCAGGGACCCGCCCTGAGCTTGCGAAGGGTGGGGAGGACGGGGGTCCTTCTCCTGGTATCGTCGTCGGTTGGCGCGCGTGAGCCGGCTGGTGCCGCGCGCGTCGTTCCACGTCTCCCGTGCTCGGTGAGGCGATTCGACCAGCCATCCCGACGACGACGGAGGACACGAGCGCCGTGCGCACGTACACCCCCAAGCCCGGCGAGGTCGCCCGGGCGTGGCACGTCATCGACGCCACTGACGTGGTGCTCGGTCGACTGGCCAGCCAGACCGCGCAGCTCCTGCGCGGCAAGCACAAGCCCCAGTACGCCCCGCACGTCGACGTCGGCGACTTCGTCGTCATCGTCAACGCCGGCAAGATCGCTCTGACCGGGTCGAAGCGGGACGACAAGGTGGCCTACCGGCACTCCGGTCACCCGGGTGGTCTCCGGACCATCAACGTGGGCGACCAGCTCCGCACGCACCCCGACCGCGTCGTCGAGCGCGCGATCAAGGGCATGCTGCCGCACAACACCCTCGGGCGGCAGATGATCAAGAAGCTCAAGGTCTACGCCGGACCCGAGCACCCGCACGCCGCCCAGCAGCCCCAGACCTTCGAGATCAAGCAGGTGGCCCAGTGACCAGCGCTCTGACCGTGACCGACGCCGAGGGGCGTCCGGTCCAGACCGTCGGCCGGCGCAAGGAGGCCGTCGTCCGCGTGCGGCTGCTCCCCGGCACCGGCCAGTTCCGCCTCAACGGGCGCTCCATCGAGGAGTACTTCCCGAACAAGGTGCACCAGCAGCTCATCCGCGAGCCGTTCGTGACCCTGGAGAATGCCGAGCAGTACGACGTCGTCGGCCTGCTCAAGGGTGGCGGCGTCACCGGCCAGGCCGGTGCCCTGCGCCTGGCGATCGCCCGCGCACTCATCGAGATCGACGCCGACGACCGTCCGCCGCTGAAGAAGGCCGGCTTCCTGACTCGGGACGCCAGGGTCAAGGAGCGCAAGAAGTACGGCCTGAAGAAGGCCCGCAAGGCACCTCAGTACAGCAAGCGCTGACCCTCCGCAGTCAACGGTGTGGGTCACGCTCTAGTCCTGCGATGAACGCCACGACCGGTGCGAACGACGCATCGGCCGTGGCGTTCACTGCATTTTCCGCC
>DASPIH010000114.1:0-15849 GCA_035629195.1 Blastococcus sp.
GAGCCGGTCGACCGGCGGGCCGCCGAACTCGTCGCGGAGCACGAGGCGCACGAGGAGGCCGACGCCGTCGAGAAGATCGCCGCAGCCGGTGCGCACGGCCTGGCCGTCAGCGGCACCCCGGCGGTCGTCGAGGCCCTGCGCAAGGGCCAGGTCGAGACGCTGGTGCTCGCCGACGACTTCGGTGAGGACACGCTGCTGGTCGGCAACTCGCCGCTCGAGCTCGGCGTCGACCAGCACGACATGGACGCGCTGGGCACCCACGGCACCGTCGTCCCGGCCGAGGGGGCGCTGCTCGCCGCCTCCGTGGCCAGCGCGGCCGGCGTCGTCGTCGTCCCCCGGGCGGCGATGCCCGGTGACATCCCGGTCGCCGCGATCCTCCGCTACACCGACGACTCCACCCCCAAGGCCCAGTGAGGACACCGACATGACCGACCCGCACCAGCCCGCCACCTCACCCGGCACCAACGAGGGCGACATCGAGCGCCGCGCCGCCATCGCCGAAGCCCTCGGCAAGGAGGTGTGGCCGGCCGACCGCGACCAGCTGATCGCCAAGGCGCAGGACGCCACCGCTCCTGACCGCGTGCTCTCGGACCTGCAGCGCCTTCCCGCCGGCCGGGAGTTCGAGAACGTGCAGGAGGTCGCGCAGGCCCTGGGCCTGGGCACCGAGCAGCAGCGGTTCTGACGTGACCACCCAGAAGAAGCCGAGCCCCGAGGCGCTGGCCAACGTCACCGAGGACAACATCGCGACGCGGTCGCAGCTCCTTCCGGAGGAAGCGGGCCTGCAGGGCAGCGGCATGGAGGAGGTCGCCGCGGAGATCATCCTGGCCGAGTCGGAGGAGCGGACGGTCAACACGGACCCCGACGACGCCCAGGGTGCTCACCGCCAGTCGGCCGAGACCGCCGATCTGCCCTGACGTGCGGCACGAGCACCGGGTCCAGCTGCGCTGGTCCGACCCCGACATGCTCGGGCACGTCAACCACGCCCGGGCACTGAGTCTCCTGGAGGACGCCCGGCTGGCCATGACCGACGGCCGGCCGGGCGGGGGTCTCATCCTGGCGCGGCTGGAGGCCGACTACCTGCGGCAGCTGTACTACCGGGGGAACGAGCCGCTGTCCGTCACCAGCTGGGTCACGCGGCTGGGCACGAAGTCGTTCACGCTGCGCCAGGAGCTGGTGCAGGACGGCGAGGTCGCTCTCCGCGCGGACGTCGTCCTCGTCGTCTTCGACTTCACCACGAACGCGAGCCGGGCGATGACCGACGACGAGCGCGAGCAGTGGGGCGCGTACCTGGACAGGTGAGATCGGCCGGGCCGCGCCGTCCGACCGGGTGCCCCGAGGTGGTCATCCCCGTCCCCGCGGGTAGCCCGCTCGGACGAGGAGAGGAGCTGTGATGCCCAAGACGGCGAAGAACGGCGCGGCCGAGCAGACCGAGCTGCCCAGCACCCTGCAGCGATCGCAGAAGAAGGCGCAGCGGACGTTCGCGAAGGCCTACGACTCCGCACTGGACGAGTACGACGACGAGGAGCGCGCCGCCCGGACGGCGTGGGCGGCGGTGAAGCATTCCTTCGAGAAGGTGGGCGACCACTGGGAACCGAAGGAGAACGGCAGGAAGGGCCCGTCCGACGAGCGCGCGAAGGGCGGGCGGAACACCGACAGGAAGACCAAGGGCGGCGTCGATGCCAACGCGTCGAAGGACCACCTGCTGGAGCTGGCCAAGAAGCTCGACGTCCCCGGGCGCTCGACGTTGAAGAAGAAGGAACTGGTCGACGCCATCCAGAAGGCGAACGACAAGAAGACCGCGGCCGCCCGCACGAAGAAGGGTACGAAGAAGAAGTAGACGAGGAGTGATCCGGCCTCCGCCCGGCCCGCGCGAGGTCAGCCGGGCGGGATCAGGACCAGGTCGGTCTGCCGGTCGGCCAGGTACTCGACGCCGTCATCGGTGAGCACGATGCCCTGCTCGAGGCCCAGCCGCACGCACTGGCCACCCCACTCGGGCACCGGCCGGCGCACCGCCAGCTCCAGCGCGTAGACCGTGTCGGGGTGCAGGCGGTAGTTCCCGGCGCCGGGAACGCCGTCCTGCGCGTCCCACTGGCCGATCGCCGGGCCCGCCCCGTGCCCGTGCACGCCCACGGGGTGGGAGTACACGTCGGCCTCGATGCCGGCGCGGGCCGCGGCCGACCGTGCGGCTGCCAGCACCTCGTTGCCGGTGCGGCCCGGTACCAGCACCGCCGTCGTGAGGTCCTGCATCCGGTTGCCCGTGGCCATCAGCGACCGCAGCCCGTCGGGCGCCGCGGTCTCACCGGGCCGGAGCACGTAGGCGTTGCGCTGGGTGTCGCTGCGCAGCCCCAGGCTGCTCGCCCCCACGTCGCAGTGCACCAGGTCGCCGGGCTCGATCACGGCGTCCCGGGGCACGGCCGGCAGCATCGCGCCGCGCTCGGCGACCAGTGGAACGCCCGCCCGCTGCAGGGTCACCGACGGGTGGAACCACGGCTCCACGCCCAGGTCGGTCAGCCGCTGCCGCAGCCACCAGGCGAGGTCCAGCGCGGTGGTCCGCCCGGGCGTGACGACGGCGGAGGAGAATGCCTCGTCGACCACCCGGTGCACCAGGGCGTTCAGGGCGTGGAGCGCGTCGACCTCCTCGGGCAGCCGCGTCTCCAGCCAGCTCACCGCCAGCTCCTCGGCCGGCACCACGCGGCCGGCGTAGGGGCCGAGGGCCGCGGTGAGCGCCCGGTGCTCGGTGGACGACAACCCGTCGGCAGCCGCGAAGGTCTCCGACACGTCGACGCCGATGCGCCGGGGATCGGCCTGCTCGACGAAGCGGCGCACCGCCTGCCACTCGTCAGCGGCCTCGTCGTCGGCGGCCTCGTCATCGGCCGTCCAGGCGGGAAGGAACTGCCCGACCGGGTAGCGCGAGACCGCGGCGGGGGTCACGCCGTCGTCGCTGCGGTGCAGCAGCAGGACGGTGCGCCGCCGGGCCGAGAGCCAGATGGCAGGCAGCAGCGTGGCCAGCACGGGGTCCTCGTTGTTCTCGCGGCCGGTCACGATCCACAGGTCGATGTCGGCGCGGTCCATGAGCCCGGGGAGCACGTCGAGCAGCCGCTGCGTGAGCCATCGGTCGCGAACGTCGGCCTGGTCCCGCAACGGCAGGGGCACTGTCCGCGTCGGATCGGGCGCGACGAGCCTCATGGGCCAAGGGAAGCAGAGAACCGGCCGGCGCACCGGTCGAGACGGGAGTTCACGGCGAGCGGCCGGCGCGGGCCCCGCTGGCACGACGTCCCATGCCGAGGGCGACCGGTGCCGTTCCGTCCGCGGCGGACGCGGCTACGAGCGGCGACGGCGTCCTCGGGGTGCGAGGCTGAGCACGACGACGAGCGAAGGAGGCTTTCCATGGCCGGAGGGCCCTGGTTCTTCTGTCTCAAGCACAACACGGTGGAGCCGCGGGACGGGTGCGCCGAGCGCCACCGGCTGGGCCCCTACGACACCCGCGAGGAGGCCGAGCACGCGCTCCAGTCGGTCGCCGAGCGGAACGAGAAGCTGGAGGCCGAGGACCGCAAGTGGGAGGGCGACTGACCGGCTCCCCGCTCCGCGCCCGGCACGGTCCACGGTGCACGACGGCCTCCGGAGCACCGACGTCCGGGGAAGGACCCCGCAGGGGACCGGAGGTCCGATGCTCCTCGACGACCAGGGGCGGGCGTACGACGGCCCACCGCCGCGACGCGTCGTCTCGCTCGTCCCGTCGCTGACCGAGGCGGTCGCGGCCACCGACACCGGCCTGCTCGCCGGCGCCACGGACTGGTGCACCCATCCGGCCGGGCTCGACCTCCCCCGCGTGGGTGGCACGAAGTGGCCGGACGTCGCGCGGGTGGTCGAGCTGGCCCCGGACCTCGTCCTCGCCAACGCCGAGGAGAACCGGGACGATGACGTCGTCGCCCTGCGCGCCAGGGGCCTCGCGGTGTGGGTGACCGCGCCGGCCACCGTGGACCAGGCGCTGGACTCGCTCACCCGCATGTGCGCGGTGCTGGACCGGCCCGACCCCGCCTGGCTGGCCGCGGCCCGCGACGCCTGGGCCGCCCCGCCGCGGCTGCCGGAGGTCTCCGCCGTCGTGCCGATCTGGCGGCGTCCCTGGATGGTGCTGGGCCGGGACACCTTCGCCGGGGACGTCCTGGCGCGGCTCGGTGTCCGCAACGTCTTCGCCCGGCACGCCGACCGGTACCCGAGGCTCGGGCCGCACGAGCTGCCCGCCGTTGCGGCGGAGCTGGTCGTGTTCCCCGACGAGCCCTACGCGTTCACCCCGGACGACGGGCCGGAGGCCTGGCCGCAGGCCCGACCGGCGTTCGTCAGCGGCCGGCACCTCACCTGGTACGGCCCCTCGCTGGCCGAGGCCCCGCGGGTGCTGCGCGCCCAGCTGGCCGGTTGAGAGGGGGACCGGTCAGTCGAAGGAGTGCTCCGGGCCGGGGAAGGCCCCGCCACGGACGTCGTCGGCGTACTCCTTCGCGGCGCGCAGCAGCTCGGCCCGCAGGTCGGCGTACTTCTTGACGAACTTCGGCACCCGGCCGCCGTTGAGCCCGGCCATGTCCGGCCACACCAGCACCTGGGCGTCGCAGTCGACGCCGGCGCCGATGCCGACCGTGGGGATCGACAGCTCCTGGGTCACCCGGCCGGCGATCCCGGCCGGGACCATCTCCAGGACGACGGCGAAGGCACCGGCCTCCTGGACGGCGTGCGCGTCGGCGAGCAGCTGCTCGGCTCCGGCGCCGCGGCCCTGCACCCGGAAGCCGCCGAGGGCGTGCTCGCTCTGCGGTGTGAAGCCGATGTGCGCCATGACCGGGATGCCGGCGTCGTGCAGCAGCTTGATCTGCGGAGCCACCCGCACGCCGCCCTCCAGCTTGACCGCCTGCGCCCCGCCCTCCTTCATCATCCGGACGGCGGTGTCGAAGGCCTGCTGCGGGCCGGACTCGTAGGAACCGAACGGCATGTCCGCCACGATCAGCGCCCGCTTGGTGGAACGGGTGACGGCCTTGACCATCAGCAGCATGTCGTCGACCGTCACCGGCACGGTGCTGCTGTGCCCCAGGACGACGTTGGCCGCGGAGTCACCCACGAGCATCACCGGGATGCCGGCCTCCTCGAAGATGGCGGCGCTGTAGGTGTCGTAGGCGGTGAGCATCGCCCACTTCTCGCCCCGCGCCTTGGCCTGCTGCAGGTGGTGGATCCGCACCCGCGCCGTCGACTGCCCGCCGTAGAGAACCGACTCGGTCATGCCTTCGCTCCCTCGCGGACGGTGGGCGGCGTCTCCCGCCACCGGTTGGTGATCGGCAGCCGCCGGTCGCGGCCGAACGCCTTGAGGCTGATCTTCGTCCCGGGTGCGGACTGGCGGCGCTTGAACTCCGCGGTGTCGACCAGTCGGAGGACCCGCGCCACCACCTCGGCGTCGTGGCCGCGCTCGAGCAGCTGCGCCATGCCGAGGTCGCGGTCGACGTAGTCGGCGATGACCGCGTCGAGCTGGTCGTAGGAGGGCAGCGAGTCGCTGTCCTGCTGGCCGGGCGCCAGCTCGGCCGACGGCGGCTTGTCGATCGAGTTCTGCGGGATCGGCTCGGTCTCGCCGCGGTCGCGGGCGTAGGCGTTGCGCCAGCGGGCCAGGTCCCAGACGAGCGTCTTGGGCACGTCCTTGATCGGGGCGAAGCCGCCCGCCGCGTCGCCGTAGAGCGTCGAGTACCCGACCGCCACCTCGCTCTTGTTGCTGGTGGCCAGCAGCAGGTGCCCGTGCTGGTTGGACAGGCCCATCAGCAGCGTGCCCCGCACCCGCGCCTGGAGGTTCTCGGCGGCGACCCCGGACAGCTCGACGGAAGCCTCGTACGCGTCGACCATCGGCGCGATCGGAACCACCGTGTAGTGCATGCCCAGCCGCGTCGCCGAGTCCTGCGCGTCGGCGAGGGAGTGCTCGCTGGACCACTTCGAGGGCAGCCCGACCCCGTGCACGCGGTCGGCACCGAGGGCGTCCACGGCGATCGCGGCGACCAGGGCGGAGTCGATGCCACCGGACATGCCGAGCACCACCGACGGCATGCCGTTCTTGTCGATGAAGTCCTTGAGTCCCAGGACCAGCGCCCGCCAGACCTCCTCGCAGTCGCTGAGGGGGTCGACGACGGTGGCCGGCCGCGGCTCGTACGCCGGCACCGGGTCCTCCGACAGCACGTGCCGCGTCACGGTCATCGGCCCGATCCGCCCCTCGCGCCGGTCGGGCACCGACGCGGGATCGAGGACGAGGTCGACGGAGAGCAGGTGCTCGACGAACTGCGGCGCGCGGGCCAGCAGCTCGCCGGTGGGGGAGACCGCCATCGAGTCGCCGTCGAACACCAGCTCGTCCTGGCCGCCCACCTGGTTGCAGTAGAGGATCGCGGCCCGCGCCTCGGCGGCCCGGCGGCGCACCAACGGCAGGCGGAGGTCGTCCTTGGCCCGCTCGTACGGGGAGGCGTTGGGGGAGACGACGAGGTCGACCCCGGCCTGGCCCGCGACGCCGCACGGCCCGCCCTCCACCCAGAGGTCCTCGCAGACGGTCAGGGCGACGTCGACCCCGTGCAGGCGGACGACGGGCAGCTCGGTACCGGGCACGAAGTACCGGGCCTCGTCGAAGACGCCGTAGTTGGGCAGGTGCCGCTTGTAGTAGCGGACGACGACCTCGCCTCCCGACAGCAGGGCGGCGGCGTTGCGCGGGGCGCCCCGCCGCGGGTTGGCGTCGCTGGGCCGGTCGTCGTCGGTGGGCGCGTGGTCCACCGGCGCCGGACCGCTGCCCTCGGTGTGCGCCAGGTACCCCACGACGACGGCGAGGTCGCCCAGCCCCTCTGCCGCGAGGCGCGCGGCCAGGTCGACCAGGGCGTGCTCGCTGGCGCGGGCGAAGGACTCCCGCAGCACGAGGTCCTCCGGCGGATAGCCGGTCAGCGTCATCTCGGGGAAGACGACCAGGTGCGCCCCCGCGCCGGCGGCCTTCGCCGCCCAGCGGAGGACCAGGTCGCTGTTGCCCGCGAGGTCCCCGACCCGGGTGTCGACCTGGGCCATGGCCACGCGCAACTGCACCGGCTGCTGATCTCTCACGCCGTCAGTCTGGTCGTTGTCCCCGGACAGAGGCCAGGTGGGGCGACCGCCCGCACGCCGGGCCGATCGGCCGGGTCGCGCCCGTTCCGCCACGACACGGACGGCGGCAGCGCCCAGGACGGTGTGCGAACGGCCTGGACGGGGCAGGCTGGCGGGGACGTCACACTCCCGAAACGAGCGGACTGGATCATGGCCGGCATGGACCGACAGCAGGAGTTCGTCCTGCGGACCCTGGAAGAGCGCGACATCCGATTCGTGCGGTTGTGGTTCACCGACGTCTCGGGCTACCTCAAGGCCGTCGCCGTCGCGCCGGCCGAGATCGAGGCGGCGTTCGCCGAGGGGATCGGCTTCGACGGCTCGGCGATCGAGGGGTTCGCCCGCGTCTACGAGTCGGACATGGTGGCCAAGCCCGACCCGGGCACCTTCCAGGTGATGCCCGCCCGCGAGGGCCGGGCCAGCGACACCGCCCGGATGTTCTGCGACATCACGCTGCCCGACGGTTCACCGGCGTGGGCCGACCCCCGGCACGTGCTGCGGCGGACTCTGGCCAAGGCCGCCGACATGGGGTTCACCTTCTACACGCACCCGGAGATCGAGTTCTTCCTCCTCAAGAACCTGCCGACCGACGGGAGCACCCCGGAGCCGGCCGACACCGGCGGCTACTTCGACCTGTCCACGCACAACGTGGCGCACGACTTCCGCCGCGAGGCGGTCTTCGCGCTGGAGGCGATGGGCATCTCGGTGGAGTTCAGCCACCACGAGGTCGCGCCGGGGCAGCAGGAGATCGACCTGCGCTACGCCGACGCCCTGTCGATGGCCGACAACGTCATGACCCTGCGGCACGTCGTCCGGGAGGTGGCGCTGGCCCAGGGCGTGCACGCCACGTTCATGCCCAAGCCGTTCACCGAGCTGGCCGGCTCGGCGATGCACACGCACGTCTCGCTGTTCGAGGGCGACCGCAACGCGTTCCACGACCCGGCGGACCCGATGCGGCTGTCGACCACCGGCAAGCAGTTCATCGCCGGGCTGATGACGCATGCCCGGGAGATGACCGCCATCACGAACCAGACGGTGAACTCCTACCGGCGGCTGCTCGCCGGCACCGAAGCGCCGACGGCGGCGACGTGGGGCCGGGCCAACCGCTCGGCGCTGGTGCGGCTGCCCTCGTACAAGCCGAGCAAGGCGCAGTCCGCCCGGGTCGAGGTGCGCTCGCCGGACTCCGCCTGCAACCCGTACCTCACCTTCGCCGTCATCCTGGCCGCCGGCCTGCGCGGGATCGAGAAGGGCTACGAGCTGCCACCCGAGGCGGAGGACGACGTCTGGTCGCTCACCGACACCGAGCGCCGCGCCGCCGGGTACGAGGACCTGCCCGTGTCGCTCGGCGAGGCGCTGACGGCCATGCAGGGCAGCGAGCTGGTGGCCGAGACGCTGGGCGAGCACGTGTTCGAGTTCTTCCTCCGCAACAAGTGGGAGGAGTTCAACTCCTACCGGCAGAACGTCACGCCCTTCGAACTGCAGCGGTACCTCCCGGGCCTCTAGAAGGACCCCCTCGCCCCCCACGACGTGCTCCGCACGCCGCGGGTCCCTGCGAGGGGGCCGTTCCATAAGCTCACCTCCATGGCCCGCCTGCTCGTCGTCGTCCCCAGCGAGAGCGACCCGCCTGCGCGGCTGGGGGAGTGGCTGCGCGCGGCCGGGCTCGAGCTCGACGAGCGCCACCTGAGGCTCGGCGATCCGTTGCCGGACAACCTCGACGGCGTCGGCGGGCTCCTCGTCCTCGGCGGTCCGCAGTCGGCGGCGGACGACGATGCGACCAGCCCCGAGCTCGTCGGCGTGCGGCACCTGCTGCGCCAGGCCATCGACGCCGACCTGCCCACCCTCGCCATCTGCCTGGGCGCCCAGCTGCTGGCGCGGGTCGGCGGTGGCCGGACCCGTGTGGGTGTCGACGGGCCTGAGGTGGGAGCCACGCTGGTGGCCAAGCGGGACGTCGCGGACGCCGACCCGGTGTTCGGGCCGCTGCCCCTCTCGCCCGACGTGATCCAGTGGCACCACGACGAGATCTCCGAGCTGCCGGCCGGCGCGACCCTGCTGGCCGGCAACCCGCACTACCCGCACCAGGCATTCCGGATGGGTGCGCACGTCTACGGCCTGCAGTTCCACATCGAGACGACGCCGGAGATGGTGCGCGCCTGGGCCTCCCGCGACCGGGTGGGGGTGGCCGCCAGCCCGCTCGACGTCGAGACCCTCTGTGCCCGCGCCGAGGCCGCGCACGACGACGTCGCCGAGGCGTGGGAGCCCTTCGCGGGCCGGTTCGCCGCCCTGGTCCGCGACTCCGCGGGAGCCCGGCCGTGACCGCTGCCGTGCCGGAGATCCCGCGCCGGGCGGTCGTCCGGCTGGTCCGGTTCGGCTTCGGCGACGGCGAGCGGGCCGCCCGCCTGCTCTCGGACCCCTCGCTGGGCCTGTGGGACCTCGAGCGCAACGAGCCGGCCGACCCCGAGGCCGGGCCGGTCGTAGCCGCCCTGGCCCGCGCGGGCGATCCGGACCTGGCGATCCGGTCGCTGCACCGGCTCGTCGAGGCGCTGGACGCGGCCGATCCCGACGGTGCGGCCGCGGCGTCGCTGCTCGCCCGCCTCCGCGGCCCGGGGCACCTGCGCGCCCGGCTGGTGGCCGTCCTGGGGGCCAGCTCGGGTCTCGCCGACCACCTGGCGGCCAACCCGCTGGACTGGCAGGTCCTCGACGACGAGCGGCACGGACCGTCGCGTCCCACGCCCAACGCGCTGGAGCGCCAGATGCTGGCCGCGGTCGGCGCCGATCCGGACGACCCGCCGTGGGGTGTCCGGCTGGGCAAGGGCGCGCCCGATGCCGACCCGGAGCGGGTGTCCGCCCTCCGGCTGGCCTACCGGCGGTCCATCCTCTCCCTGGCCGGCCGCGACCTGGGCGACGGTCTGGCCGCTGAGGACGCGGCGGTCGAGCTCGCCGACATCGCCGGTGCGGTGCTGACCGCCGGGCTCGCGGTGGCGGTCGCCGAGCAGCCGGCCGACGCCGCCGCCTGCCGGCTCAGCGTCATCGCCCTGGGCAAGACCGGCGGCCGGGAGCTGAACTACGTCAGCGACGTCGACGTCGTGTTCGTCGCCGAGCCGGTCGACCCGACCGATGCCGAGGGGGCTGCGCTGACCAGCGCCACCCGGGTGGCCGCGGCGCTCATGCGGATCTGCAAGGACGCGGCGTGGGAGGTCGACGCGGCGCTGCGGCCCGAGGGCAAGGCGGGCGCGCTGGTGCGCACCGTGGCCGGGCACGCGGCCTACTACGAGCAGTGGGCCGACACGTGGGAGTTCCAGGCGCTGCTGAAGATGCGCCCGGTCGCCGGTGATCCCGACCTGGGCCGCGCCTACGTCGACGCGTTGTGGCCGCTGGTGTGGAAGGCCGGCGACCGGCCGGGCTTCGTCGGCGAGGTGCAGGCGATGCGCCGCCGGGTGGAGGCCAACATCCCGCCGGCCCAGGCCGAGCGCGAGCTCAAGCTGGGCCGTGGTGGCCTGCGCGACGTGGAGTTCGCCGTCCAGCTCCTGCAGATGGTGCACGGGCGGGCCGACGCCGGCCTGCGGGTGGGCGGCACGCTGCCGGCCCTCACGGCGCTGTCGTCCGGCGGGTACGTCGGCCGCGACGACGCCGCCACCCTCATCGCCTCCTACCGCTTCCTCCGCACGGTCGAGCACCGGCTGCAGCTCCTGCGGCTGCGCCGCACCCACCTGCTCCCCACCGACGAGCAGCAGCTGCGCTGGCTGGCCCGCTCGCTGGGCTACAAGCCCGACCACCGCGGCGACGCCGTCGCGGTGCTGCGCGCGGAGCTGACGCTGCACACCCGCGAGGTGCGGCGGTTGCACGAGAAGCTGTTCTACCGGCCGCTGCTGTCGGCCGTGGCCCGGGTGCCGGGGGAGCGCCTGCACCTGGGCTCCAAGGCCGCCGGCGACTGGCTGCGGGCTCTCGGCTTCGCCGATCCGGAGGGCGCCCTGCGTCACCTGTCGGCCCTGACGGGTGGGGTGTCGCGCTCGGCGTCGATGCAGAAGTACCTCCTGCCGGTGCTGCTGCAGGCGTTCGCCTCGTGTCCCGACCCCGATGCGGGCCTGCTGGCCTACCGGCAGGTGAGCGAGGCGCTCGGCGGCAACCAGTGGTACCTGCGGTTGCTGCGGGACGAGGGGCAGGTCGCCGAGCGGCTGGCCCAGCTGCTGGGGTCGAGCCAGTACGTCGCCTCGCTGCTCACGCGCACGCCCGAGGCGCTGCGCCTGCTGGCCGGCGACGCCGAGCTGGAGCCGCGTACCGCGGCCGCGCTGGCCAAAGCCTGGCGGCAGGCCGCCGGCCGGGCACCGGACGCTGCGGCCGGCATCCGCGTGGTGCGGGGTCTGCGGCGGCAGGAGCTGCTCCGGGTGGCGGCGGCCACCCTGCTCGGCCGGCTCGACGTGCACCAGGTGGGCCGGGCGCTCACCGACGTCGCCGTCGCCACCCTGCAGGCCGGTCTGGACGTGGCCCTGCGGGCGTACGCCGCCGAGGCCCGCATCGACGTCGCGGACATGCCGATGGACATCGCGGTGATCGGCATGGGCCGGCTGGGCGGCGGTGAGATGGGGTTCGGCTCCGACGCCGACGTGCTCTTCGTGCACCGGCCCCGGCTCGGCACCGCCGACGAGGGCAGGGCCTCGGCGGCGGCGAACGCGGTCGCCCACACGCTGCGCCGGCTGCTCAGCGAGCCGGCGCCGGACCCGGCGTTCGAGGTCGATGCCGACCTGCGTCCGGAGGGCCGGCAGGGCGCGCTGGTACGCAGCCTCTCCGCGTTCCGGGAGTACTACCAGCGCTGGGTCTCGGTGTGGGAGGTGCAGGCGCTGCTGCGGGCGGTGCCCGTGGCCGGCGACGAGGACCTCGGCGCGGCGTTCATGGCGCTCGTGGACCCGGTCCGCTATCCGGCGGACGGGCTGACCCAGGAGCAGGTCGCCGAGATCCGCCGGATCAAGGCCCGCGTCGAGCGCGAGCGGCTGCCACGGGGGGCGGACCCGGCCACCCACACGAAGCTGGGCCGTGGCGGGCTGGCCGACGTCGAGTGGACCGTGCAGCTCCTGCAGCTGCAGCACGCCGCCCAGGCGGAGGCCCTGAGGACCACCTCGACGCCCCGGGCGCTGGAGGCGCTGACCTCGTCCGGGCACCTGGACGGCGACCAGGCGGCGTCCCTGTGCGAGGCGTGGGAGCTGGCGACCCGCGCCCGCAACGCCGTCTTCCTGGTTCGCGGACGCCCGAGCGACCAGCTGCCGCGTCCGGGCCTGGAGCTGGCCGGCGTCGCCCGGGCGTGCGGGTACGGGCCGGACCAGGATCCCGGCCAGTTCCTCGACGACTACCGTCGCACCACCCGGCACGCCCGGACGGTGGTCGAGCAGGTCTTCTACGGCGTCCCGGCCGGATGAGCGCGACCCGCATCCGGCGGTGGTGCACCCGGCCGGGGATGATGGTTGTGAATCACGGCGAGGACGCGGACGATCCAGGAGTGCGAGCAGACGGTGGCCGGTAGGCACAGGGCGCGCGAGTCGGCGCCCACAGACTTCGACGACGCAACGGTCGCCCTGGGCGACGTCACCGGCGACTACGCCGTGGACGTCGCCCACACCCGGATCGGCGTCCGGGCCCGGCACGCGATGGTGACCACCGTCCGCGGCGCCTTCAAGGACTTCGAGGGGAGCGCGCACCTCGACGTCGCCAACCCGGCGGCGAGCTCGGTCACGCTCCGCATCCGGTCGGCGAGCATCGACACCGGCCATCCCGACCGCGACGCCCACCTGCGGTCGCCGGACTTCCTCGACGTCGAGACCTACCCGGAGCTCGTGTTCGTCTCCACCTCCGTCGAGCAGATCGACGACGAGGTCTACCAGGTCGGCGGGGAGCTCTCGATCCGCGACGTGACCAGGCCCGTCGTGGTGGACTTCACCCTCACCGGATCGGCCAAGGACCCGTTCGGCAACGTCCGCGTCGGGTTCGAGGGAGCGCTGGCCATCAAGCGCAGCGAGTGGGGCCTCACCTGGAACACGCCGCTGGACACCGGCGGCGTGCTGGTCAGCGACCGCATCCAGATCGAGTTCGACGTCTCCGCGATCCGCACCGGTTGACCGGCACCACCGTGCGCGGGGGAGATGTTCCCTCGCGGGGGTCGGCGCGTGTGCCGGGCGGGTGTCACGGGCAGAGGAGGACCGTGCCGCCTCCTCTGCCCGACGACGACTCCACCGACATGCGGCGCTCCGACGAGGACCTGCCCGCCGGTCCGGACGCCGAGCGGGGGAACGGGGCGACGATCACGCCCTACCGCGACGGCCCGCTCATCGTGCGCGGCGACTTCCGGTTGGTGGACCAGGACGGCGCGGACATCGATCCCGGCCGCACCACCATCGCGCTGTGCCGGTGCGGGAAGTCCGCCATCAAGCCCTTCTGCGACGGCTCGCACAAGCGCGCCGGGTTCAGCGCACCGAGCGCACCGAGCCGCCCGCGACCGGCCGCCCGGCTGCGCGAGGAGGCCTGAGCCCTGCGGCTCCGCGGGACGCCGACGATCCGCTCGTCGCCTCGAACGCCCGCGCCATCCTGATCTGCTCCTCGAGGATGTCGCCGATGCGGGCCTGCACCGCGTCGAGCTCGCCGATGACCTCGCTGGTGGCGTGGATGCCGCTGGACACCGACTCCGTACCGGCCTGGATGGCGGCGACCTGCTCGGACACCTTGTCGGTGGCCGCGGCCGTCTCGCGGGCCAGCTCCTTCACCTCGTTGGCCACGACGGCGAAGCCTTTGCCCGACTCACCGGCCCGCGCCGCCTCGATCGTGGCGTTGAGCGCCAGCAGGTTCGTCTGGTCGGCGATCGTGGAGATGATCCGGATGACGTCGCCGACCGCGGCGGACGCGCTGGCCAGCGCCTGGACCTCGGTGGTCATCGACGAGGCGCGACCGACGGCGCTGTCGGCCACGCGGCCGGCGTCGTCGGCCGCCTCGCGCAGCCGGGAGACCGTCTCCAGCAGCGCCCGGGAGTTCGACTCGTCGGCCTGCGCCCGACGGAGGATGTCCAGCCGCTGGGAGACCAGCTGCTGCACGTTGCGCAGCGACGAGGCGCGCGACTCGCTGAGGTCGATGGTCTCGGTGACGAAGAAGTCCATGGTCCCGACCACCTGGCCGCCGGCGGTGATCGGGAAGCACACGCCCGACCGGACGCCGGCCCGCTGGGCGGCAGGCGCCCGCACGCAGTCGGTGACCTCGGCGAGGTTGCGCACGAACACCAGGTCGCGGCTGCGCCACGCCCGCCCGGAGAGCCCGACGCCCTCGGCGAAGCTCGCCGCCAGCGTGACCCGGCGGAACTCCTCACCGGCCGAGCCCGACTCGACCGCGAACTTCAGCACGTTCTCCACCGGGTCCAGGGCCCAGAACGACCCGTAGGCCCAGCCGAACGCCTCGCGAACCGTGTCCAGGGCGATCCGCAGTGCGGCGGCCTCGTCGTGGGCCTTTCCGACCCGTGCGACGACGGTGGTGACGGCGTTGCGGTCGTCGAGGCTCTCCCGCAGGGCCGTCGTGGCCAGGGCGCTGCGGCGGGCGGAGCCGGCCAGCCTGCCCAGCGCCTCCCACGTCGCGACGCGGCCGCCGAAGAACGGCAGGCTGCCCGGGCCGTAGCACTCCAGCAGGGCGGTCACCCGGCCGTCCTCGACCACGGGGAGGAAGCAGCCCTGATGCGCACCCGCCGCCTGTGCGGCGGCCCAGCGCAGGCACCCGGCCGTCGGGGTGCCGTCGTCCACGAGGACCGGGGTCCGCCGGCGGATCGCCTCGCCGCCGTAGCCGGTGCCCGCGGCCATCACCGCGCCGGCCGGCCAGCGGGCCGCCATCGCGTCGGCACCGCCGCCCTCGGCCACGCGGAGGACGAAGGTGCCGTCCTCACCGGGCAGCCATGCGGCGGCGTAGCTCAGGCCCAGGGAGTCGACCAGGACCGCGACGATCCGGCGGTGGGCATCCGCCACGGTCGGCACGTCCCCGTCCAGAGCCGCGATGATCCGCTCGAGGGCCTCGACGTCCTGGGGCCGGCCCGACGGCGACGCGGCGGCCCGCCGCGTCTCGCGCTTGAGCATGGAGTTCTCCTCGATCCCGACGGACGGGCCTGCCGTCGTCCGCCCGGTCCCGGGAACTCTTTCGGCCCGCAGCCGCCCGTGTTGAGCCGGGATCAGGCCGCGAGCGCGCGCTCCTCGCGGAGTGCCGAGCGACCGGCCTCCCAGGCGTCCAGCAGGTGGCGGGCGGCGAGCCCGTCCATCGCCAGCGAGCAGGCGGCCCCGAAGAGGACGTCGCCGGCGATCCCCGGCTCCTCGGCGACCAGCGAGCCGCACATGTCGACCGACGCGATCTGCTCGTGCACGGCGTCGGCCTCGACGTGCTCGTCGTAGAAGACGGTGACCTGCTCGTCGAACCCGAGGCGGCGCAGCCCGGCCGAGTAGCGCCGGCTGGGCTCCGACGACGTCATCTCGACGCAGGCGAGATGTCCCAGTGCCGCGCCGCGCCAGCGCCGGTGCAGTCCGAACACCGACATCGTGTTCACCGAGGCGAACGCCGCGGCGGGTGCCTCGTCCCACAGCGCGCCGTAGGCCGGGTCGAGCCCGAGGGAATCCATGAGCCCGGCGAACAGCTCGCTGTGCATCCGCGCGGCGGAGCCACCGCCGTACTCGTCGGCCTGGATCTCGACCATGGCCGCCTTCGCCCGGCCGGACA
>DASPIH010000115.1:0-10406 GCA_035629195.1 Blastococcus sp.
CTCCACGACCAACGGCATCGTCGTGAGCAGGGACGGCGCGCTGCTCGAGCTCGACTGCGAGACCGACTTCGTCGCCAAGAACGCCGACTTCATCGCGCTGGCCGACCGTCTGCTGGCCATCGGCCTGCAGAGCAAGGCCGCCGACGCCGAGGCCCTGCTGGGCAGCGACGTCGACGGCCAGACCGTGGCCGCGCTCGTCGAGGGCGAGTCCGCCCGCATCGGCGAGAAGCTGGTGCTCAGCCGGTTCGCCGCGTTCGAGGGCACCACCGCCACCTACCTGCACAAGCGGGCCACCGACCTGCCCCCGGCCATCGGTGTCGCCGTGCAGTACTCCGGTGGCAGCGAGGACGCCGCCCGCAGCCTGGCGATGCACATCGCTGCCGCGCGGCCGCGCTTCCTCACCCGCGACGAGGTCCCGGCCGAGGCGGTCGAGACCGAGCGCCGCGTCGCCGAGCAGACGGCCAAGGAGGAGGGCAAGCCCGAGCAGGCGATCAGCAGGATCGTCGAGGGTCGGGTCAACGCCTACTACAAGGACTTCGTCCTGCTCGAGCAGCCGTCGATCACCGAGCCCAAGCGCACGGTCAAGCAGATCGTCGACGAGGCCGGCCTGACCGTGGAGCGGTTCGCGCGCTTCGAGGTCGGCCAGGCGTAACACCAGCGAGCGGAGAAGGACCCCGCCGCCCCCCTTTGGCCCCGCTCCAGGGGCCCGCGCCGAGCTTGCGAGGCGTGGGGGTAGCGGGGTCCTTCTGCCGTCCCCTCGTGGGGCGGGGCCGGTTGCTCGTCCGGGTCCGGTCGTCCCGACGCTCTCGGCAGGAGCCGGGCGCACCGATGCGGCAGGATCACCCCACCGACGACGAACCACCGACACGACCCCAGGGATGACCCGTTGACCGACACCTCCGCGCCGCTGTCCGCCCCCACCGCCTTCCAGCCGGCCGACGGCAGCGGCTACCAGCGGGTCTTGCTGAAGCTCTCCGGCGAGTCCTTCGGCGGGGGCAAGGTCGGCGTCGACGCCGACATCGTGAAGGGCATCGCCGAGCAACTGGCCGAGGTCGTCGGCAAGGGCACCCAGGTCGCCGTCGTCATGGGCGGTGGCAACTTCTTCCGGGGCGCGGAGCTGTCCCAGGCCGGCATGGACCGCACCAAGGCCGACTACATGGGCATGCTCGGCACCGTCATGAACTGCCTGGCCCTCCAGGACTTCTGCGAGAAGGCCGGTCTCGAGACCCGGGTCCAGTCCGCGATCGCCATGGGGCAGGTCGCCGAGCCCTACATCCCGCGCAAGTCCATCCGGCACCTGGAGAAGGGCCGGCTGGTGATCTTCGGCGCCGGGGCCGGTATGCCGTACTTCTCCACCGACACCGTCGCCGCGCAGCGCGCACTGGAGATCGAGTGCCAGGTGCTGCTCATGGGCAAGAACGGCGTCGACGGCGTCTACGACGACGATCCGCGCACCAATCCCGACGCCGTCATGTACGAGGACCTCGACTACCCGACGGTGCTGGCCAAGCAGCTCAAGGTGGCCGACGCGACGGCGATCAGCCTGTGCATGGACAACAGCATGCCGATCGTCGTGTTCAACCTGCTCCGCGACGGCAACATCGCCCGAGCGGCCGCAGGTGAGAGGATCGGCACGCTGATCAGCCAGCCCTCCTGAGGGCGGGCCGACCGGCACCACGCAGGACCGACAACCAGCTGAGCCGACGGCGGCCCGACGTGGCCGCCGATGGAGGGACGACCCGTGATCGACGACACCCTGCTCGACGCCGAGGAGAGGTTGGACAAGGCCCTGTCGGTCGCTCGCGAGGACCTCGGATCGGTGCGTACCGGCCGCGCCGCGCCGTCCATGTTCAGCAAGATCGTCGTGGACTACTACGGCGCGATGACGCCGGTGCCGCAGATGGCCTCGATCACCGTGCCCGAGGCGCGGATGGCGGTCATCAAGCCGTACGACATGGGGCAGCTCTCGGCCATCGAGAGGGCGATCCGCGACAGCGACCTGGGCGTGAACCCGACCAACGACGGTCAGCTCATCCGCGTGGTGTTCCCCCAGCTGACCGAGGAGCGCCGGCGCGACCTCGTGAAGGTGGCCCGCTCCAAGGGTGAGGACGCCAAGGTGGCGATGCGCAACATCCGCCGCCGGGCCAAGGACGAGCTCGACCGCATCGCCAAGGACGGCGAGGCGGGGGAGGACGAGGTCCGCCGCGCGGAGAAGGACCTCGACGACCTCACGAGCAAGCACGTCAGCCAGATCGACGACGCGGTCAAGAACAAGGAAGCCGAGCTGCTCGAGGTCTGACCTCCGCACGGCTGCCGAGCAGATGACGCTGCCATGACGCCACCTCCCTCCGACCGCCCGGGCGCCCTGCGCCCGGGCGCCGAGTCGTTCCCGCGCACCGCCGACCGTGCGGCCGGCGACCGGCTGACGAGCACCGGTCCGGTGCCGCCGGTGGCGTCCCGCCCGGTGCCGCCGCTGCCCCTCCGTGCGCCGCTCCCGGTGCCCGACACCGAAGGCGTCCAGCCCGTCCCGGTCGACAGCGTTCCAGCGCCCGTCGACGGGCGGGTGGACGAGCGGCGTCCGGTGGACGACGAGGATCTGGCGAACGAGGACGTCTCGGCGCTGCCCACGACCGAGAAGCCGGTGGGAGGCCGCGCCGGGCGCAACCTGCCGGCCGCCATCGGGGTCGGCGTGGGGCTGGCCGCGGTCATCCTGGCCTCCCTGCTGGTGTGGCGTCCCGCCTTCCTCGCGGTGCTCGTCGCCGCGGTACTCGTGGCGGTCGTGGAGCTCACCCGGGCGCTGCGCACCGGCGGCTTCCACGCACCCCTGGTGCCGCTGCTGGTCGGGGCCCTCGGGATGGAGGTGCTCGCCTGGACCCGCGGCCCCACCGGCCTGATCACCGGTTTCTTCCTCACCGCTCTCGCCGTCCTGCTGTGGCGGCTCGCGCCCGGCCCGGCCGGCTACCGCCGGGACGCGGCGGCCGGGGTGCTGGTCGCCCTCTACGTGCCGTTGCTGGCCGGGTTCGCCGTCCTCCTGCTCGTGCCCGGGGACGGCGCGACGCGGGTGCTGGTCTTCATCGCCACGGTCGTGGCCAGCGACGTCGGCGGGTACGCCGCCGGTGTGCTGTTCGGCAAGCACCCCATGGCACCGTCGATCAGCCCCAAGAAGTCCTGGGAGGGCATGGCCGGCTCGGTGCTGACGTGCATGCTCGTGGCCACGCCGATCATCGTCTTCGCCCTGGACGGGCCCTGGTGGGGCGGGTTGGTCTTCGGCGCTGCCCTCGCCGTGTCCGCGACCGTGGGCGATCTCGGCGAGTCCCTGATCAAGCGGGACCTCGGCATCAAGGACATGGGCGACCTGCTGCCCGGCCACGGCGGGATCATGGACCGGCTCGACTCGCTGCTGCCCTCGGCGGCCGCCGCCTATCTGCTGCTGTCGGTGCTCGCGCCGGTCTAGTGCCGCACCTGCCGGTCGACCGACCAGGTGGTATCCACCGGTGCGAACCCCCGGCGGCCGTACCAGTCATGCGGCCAGTCGTCGCCGGCCGCCCGGAGCCGGCCGGCGGCCACCACGAGGCCGTCCTCGCGAACCACCACGTCGGTGACGGCGACGACCCGGTCGTCGAGGCGCGCCGACCGGTGTCCGGAGGAGCGGGTCAGGTGGCCTCCCGTGCCAGCGGGGGGTCGGGGTCGATGCCCCGTGCGCGCAGCGCCGCCTCGATCGCCTCGCAGACGGCGCGGACCACCGCGACGCGGGCGAAGCGCTTGTCGTCACCGGGGATGACGTGCCAGGGGGCCGTGTCGGTGTGCGTGCGTTCCAGCATCTCCTCGACGGCGGCCTCGTAGGCCGGGCGCTTCTCGCGGTTGCGCCAGTCCTCGTCGGTGAGCTTCCACGCCTTGTACGGGTCGTCCCGGCGCGACTCGAACCGGCGCAGCTGCTCCTCGGGTGACACGTGCATCCAGAACTTCACCAGGATCGTGCCCTCGGCGGCCAGCGTCGTCTCCAGGTCGACGATCTCGGCGTAGGCCCGCCGCCAGGCCTCCTCCGGAGCGAAGCCCTCCACGCGTTCGACGAGCACCCGGCCGTACCAGGTGCGGTCGAGGACGGCCATGCCTCCCCATCCCGGCAGCACCGGCCAGAAGCGCCACAGGAAGTGGTGCCGCTTCTCGTCGGACGTGGGGGCGGCGAACTGGGCCACCCGGACGTGCCGCGGGTCGATCCCCTCGACCAGCCGCTGGATCGCGCCTCCCTTGCCCGAGGCGTCCCAGCCTTCGAACAGCACGCACAGCGGCGGTCCGAGCGTGCCGGGGCCGATCTGCCCGCCGAGCAGCAGTCGAAGGTGCACCAGGCGGTCCTGCGCCTCCTCCAGCTGCGCCCGGGCCTGCTTCTTCGGAAGGCTGACGGAGAGGTCGACGTCGGCGAGACGGCTCATGCGCGCCAGCCTCGCGCAGGCGGGACGCCCTGTCGCGCCGAGGAGTCGCCCGGAGGGCGAGGTCAGATCCGGTGCTGCCGGATCCAGGCGTGCATGGCGATGCCCGCGGCCACCCCGGCGTTGATCGACCGGGTGGAACCGAACTGGGCGATCGACAGCACACCGTCGGCGGAGTCGCGGGCCTCGTCGGACAGGCCGGTGCCCTCCTGCCCGAACAGCAGGACGCACGCCCGGGGCAGCTGGGCGGTCTCCAGCGGCCGGGCCCCAGGCAGGTTGTCCACGGCGAGGAGCGGCAGGCCTTCGCCCCGTGCCCAGGAGACGAGCCCGCCGACGTCGGGATGGTGCCGCACGTGCTGGTACCGGTCGGTGACCATGGCGCCCCGCCGGTTCCAGCGCTTCTTCCCGACGATGTGCACCGCCTCGGCGAGGAACGCGTTGGCGGTCCGGACGACGGTGCCGATGTTCAGGTCGTGCCGCCAGTTCTCGATGGCCACGTGGAAGGGGTGCCGACGGCGGTCGAGGTCGGCGACGATGGCCTCGACGGTCCAGTAGCGGTAGCGGTCGGCGACGTTGCGCCGGTCCCCGAGCTCGAGCAGTTCCGGGTCGTACCGGGGGTCGGTGGGCCACGTCCCGGCCCAGGGCCCCACGCCGACGGTGTCGAGCAGGGCCTCGGGCGGGGTGAGGTCTGTCTCGCGGTCGGCCATCCCGGCCACGGTAGTGGGACCATGGAGGGCGCCATGACTGCCCTGCCGCTCGTCTTCGACGCTCCCCGCCGGGGGATGCCCCCGCGCCACCTCGCCGACCTGACCCGCGAGGAGGCCCGCGCGGCCGTCGTCGAGCTGGGCCAGCCGGCGTTCCGGGCCGACCAGCTGGCCCGGCACTTCTACCGGGGGGTCACCGATCCCGCGCAGATGACCGACCTGCCCGCGGCGGTCCGCGACATGCTGACCGGGGCGCTCCTGCCTGGGCTGCTCACGGTCGTCCGCCACCAGACCGCCGACGACGGGCGCACCCGCAAGACGCTGTGGCGGCTGCACGACGGCGCGCTGGTCGAGAGCGTGCTCATGCGCTACCCCGACCGGGCCACCGTCTGCATCTCCAGCCAGGCCGGCTGCGGCATGGCCTGCCCGTTCTGCGCCACCGGGCAGCAGGGCCTGACCCGCAACCTGTCGGCGGCCGAGATCATCGGCCAGGCGGTCGCGGCCGCCGCGGCGATGGCGAACGGCGAGATCCCGGGCGGTCCCGGCCGGCTGTCCAACGTGGTCTTCATGGGCATGGGCGAGCCGCTGGCGAACTACGCCCGCGTGCGCAAGACGCTCGAGGCGCTGCTGACCCCGGCTCCGCACGGCCTGGGCCTCTCCCAGCGCTCGGTCACCGTCTCGACCGTCGGTCTGGTGCCGGCGATCCGGCGCCTCACCGAGGAGGGGCGCAACGTCACCCTCGCGGTCAGCCTGCACGCCCCCGACGACGAGCTGCGCGACACCCTGGTGCCGATCAACACCCGCTGGAAGGTGGGTGAGGTCGTCGACGCGGCCGACGCCTACGCGGCGAGGACGGGCCGCCGGTACTCGATCGAGTACGCGCTCATCCGCGACGTCAACGACCAGCCCTTCCGGGCCGACCTGCTCGGCAGGTTGCTCGCCGGGCGGCTGGCGCACGTCAACCTCATCCCGCTCAACCCGACGCCGGGCAGCCCGTGGGATGCCAGCCCGCTGCCGGCGCAGCGCGAGTTCGTCGCCCGGCTGCGCGCAGCGGGTGTGCCGACGACGGTCCGCGACACCCGAGGCCAGGACATCGACGGCGCGTGCGGCCAGTTGGCGGCGGCCGATCTGAGCCTTCCGAGCGTCGCCCTGCCCCTCCCGTCGGTCGAGCCCGCCGAGGCGCCGGTGCCGCTGGGAGCCGAGGCGGACCAGGCGTGACCGCCGGCGCCGCATCCGAGGCCGAGGCGCACGAGCACAGTCACGCCGACGTCTCCGGAGGTTGGCTGCGGGCCGCCGTCTTCGGCGCCATGGACGGGCTGGTCACCAACACCGCCCTGGTCGCCGGCGTCGGCGCCGGGGGAGTGGCGCCGCGCGGCATCGTGCTGGCCGGCGTGGCCAGCCTGGTGGCCGGCGCCGTCTCCATGGCACTCGGCGAGTACACCTCGGTGCAGACCCAGAACGAGCAGCTCGACCTCGAGGTCGAGAAGGAACGGCGCGAGCTGGAGCGCAACCCGGAGGGCGAGCTCGCCGAGCTGATCGACATGCTGCAGGTCCGGGGGGTCGAAGCCCGGCTCGCCCGCCAGGTCGCCGTCCAGCTCTCCCGCGACCCGGAGACGGCGCTGCGCCTGCACGTGGTCGCCGAGCTGGGGGTCAGCCCCGCGGACCGGCCCTCGCCCGTGGTCGCCGCCGTGTCGTCGTTCTTCACCTTCGCGGTCGGCGCGCTCGTACCCCTGCTGCCCTACCTGCTGGGTGCCTCCCTGCTCTGGGTGGCACTCCTGTGCGGGGGAGCCGGCCTGCTGCTGGCCGGGGCGCTGTCGGCGCGCTTCACGCCGAGGTCGTGGTGGTACGCCGGGCTGCGTCAGCTGCTGTTCGGAGCCGCCGCGGCCGGGATCACCTATGTGATCGGTTCGGCGATCGGCGTCGGCGTCGCCTGACGGACCCCGTTCCCCCCGTCCCTCGCAAACCCGGGACGGGCCCCTGGACGGGGCCGCTCAGCGGCGCCAGGCGGTCTTCTTCCGGCGGATGTCCCAGATGAGGACGACGGCCATCAACGCGGCGATGACCAGCAGGTAGATGTCCTCGACCCGGCCCTCGTGGTTGCCGATCAGGTAGGTGAGGATCACGAGCGTCGCGATCCAGCCACCGATCTGACCCCACTTCCCCGTCTCGCCGTGCCAGCCCCAGTCCTCGGGGCTCTCGTGCTGGACGGGCTGCTCGCCGGCGCGGACGACGGCCTCTTCGCGTCCGGGCTGGCTGACCCGCTGGGTCGACGGGGAGTGGAATGCCTGGGTCACCCCGCCATTCTGTCAGTAGCCGGCCCGGGCCACCCTTCGAGGTGGGCGTGCCCGGCGGGTCGGGGAGGATGCGGGGGTGAGTTCACCTCGCGAGGTCACCCTCCTCGGTTCCACCGGCTCCATCGGCCGGCAGGCGGTGGCCGTCGCACGGCAGAACCCCGACCGCCTCCGGATCACCGGACTGGCCTCCGGCGGGGGCGACGTCGCGACGCTGGCCGAGCAGGCGCTGTCCCTGGGCGTGCGCACGGTCGCCATCGCCCGCGCCACCGCCGCGCAGGACCTGCAGCTGGCCTTCTACGCCGCGGCGTCGCAGCGTGGCTGGTCCAAGGGCGGGTACGCGCTGCCGGAGATCCTCGCCGGGCCGCGCGCCGCCGAGGAGCTCGCCGCACGGCCGGCCGACGTGGTGCTCAACGGGATCACCGGCTCCATCGGTCTCGGGCCGACGCTCGCCGCCCTGCGCGCCGGTCGCACCGTCGCGCTGGCCAACAAGGAGTCGCTGATCGCGGGCGGCGACCTGGTCCTCGCCGCGGCCGGGCCCGGCCGGCTGGTGCCCGTCGACTCCGAGCACTCGGCCATCGCCCAGTGCCTGCGGGGCGGCGCTCGCGGGGAGGTCGCCCGGCTCGTGCTCACCGCCAGCGGCGGGCCCTTCCGGGGCCGCTCCCGTGCCGAGCTGGCCGAGGTCACCGTCGAGGAGGCCATGGCCCACCCGACCTGGGACATGGGCCCGGTCATCACCATCAACTCGGCCACGCTGGTCAACAAGGGCCTGGAGCTGATCGAGGCGCACCTGCTCTTCGGCGTCCCCCTCGCCGACATCGACGTCGTCGTCCACCCGCAGTCCATCGTCCACTCGATGGTCACCTTCGCCGACGGCGCCACCATCGCGCAGGCCAGTCCGCCGGACATGCGGCTGCCCATCGCCTTGGCGCTGGCGTGGCCCGACCGGCTGCCCGTCGTGCAGCCGGCGCTGGACTGGTCGGCGGTCAGCACCTGGGAGTTCGCCCCGCTCGACGAGGACGCCTTCCCCGCGGTGCGCCTGGCCCGTGCGGCCGGGGAGGCCGGCGGCGTCGCGCCCGCCATGTACAACGCGACCAACGAGGAGGCCGTCGCCGCGTTCATGGCGGGTCGCCTGTCGTTCCCGGGGATCGTCGACCTCGTCGCGCGTACCCTCGATGCCGCGCCGGAGCTCGGCGCCCCCACGTGCGTCGACGACGTGCTGGCGGCGGAGAAGTGGGCCCGCGAGCACGCCCGGGGCCTGATCGACCGAGGCATCTGACGGAGGAGCCGAGCTGAGCGGGATCCTGCTGACCGTCCTGGGGATCGTCCTCTTCGCGCTCGGCCTGCTGTTCTCCATCGCCTTCCATGAGGCCGGCCACTTCTGGTGGGCCCGGAAGTTCGGCATGCGCGTGCCGCAGTTCATGGTGGGTTTCGGGCCCACGGTCTTCTCGCGGAAGCGGGGCGAGACCGAGTACGGCGTCAAGGCGTTCCCGCTCGGCGGCTACATCCGCATCGTCGGCATGATCCCGCCGGCGGAGGAGAACGAGAGCAGGCGCGCGACCCGCATGCGCAGCTTCATCGCCGAGGTGCGCGGGCAGGCCCTCGACGACGTGCGGCCCACGGACGGCGATCGCGTCTTCTACAAGAAGCCCTGGTGGCAACGGGTCATCGTCATGTTCGCCGGGCCCTTCCACAACCTGGTGCTGGCGGTCGTGTTCTTCACCGTCGTCCTCGTCGGCTTCGGCATCCCCGAGATCACGACGACGGTGGCCACGGTGCCCGAGTGCGTCCTGCCCGCCGGTGCGGCGACGGCCGGCGACGAGGACCCCTGCTCGGTGCCCATCACCCCGGAGGGGCAGCGCTGCGAGCCTGGCGCCGCGGGATGCGCGCTGCCGGCCCGCAGCCCGGCGGCCGAGGCCGGGCTGGAGAGCGGTGACACCGTGCTGGCGATCGACGGCGACCCGGTCCCGCAGGACACCGACGCCGGGTGGACCGAGGTCCAGGAGGCCATCCGGAGCAGTGCGGGGGACCCGCTGGTGCTCACCATCGAGCGCGACGGGACCGAGCGGGAGCTCACCGTCACGCCGATCGAGAACCTGGCCTACCTGTCCGACGACGGCGAGCAGACCGGGGTGGTCGGCTACGTCGGCATCAGCCCGGCCCAGCGCGAGGTGCGGCAGTCGCTCTCCGAGGTGCCGGGGCACATCGGCACGATCATCGCGCGCTCGGTGGACCGGCTCGTCGAGATCCCGGAGCGGGTGCCGCAGCTGTTCCGGGCCACCTTCCTGGGTGAGGAGCGCGACCCGCTCGGCCCGATCGGCGTCGTGGGCGTCAGCCGCATCTCCGGTGAGGTCTTCGCCTTCGAGGAGTTCTCGGCCGGCCAGAAGGTCAGCTACTTCATCCAGCTGCTGGCCGGCATGAACATGGTGTTGTTCCTCTTCAACCTGCTGCCGATCTACCCGCTGGACGGCGGGCACGTCGCGGGTGCGCTGTACGAGCGGGCGCGGGCCGGCGTCGCCCGGCTCCGCGGCCGGCCCGATCCGGGCCCCTTCGACATCGCGCGCCTGATGCCCGTCGCCTACGCCGTCGCGGGCGTGTTCCTGGCGTTGTCGGTGCTGCTGTTCATCGCCGACATCGTCAATCCGGTCCGCCTGGGCTGAGCGGGCGGCCGCACGGGACCACGGCGCAGGTCACATCGCCGTCGTCGGCACCGGGGCGGGGCCAGTGGATACTGGGGGCATGGCGATCCCCGTCGGCCTCGGCATGCCCGCTGCGCCCCCGCCCGTGCTCGCCCCGCGGCGCAAGACCCGTCAGCTGGACGTGGGCGGCGTCGGCGTCGGCAGCGACCACCCCGTCAGCGTCCAGTCGATGACGACGACGAAGACCGCCGACGTCAACGCCACCCTCCAGCAGATCGCCGAGCTGACGGCGTCGGGCTGCCAGATCGTCCGCGTCGCGGTTCCCGACACCGACGACGCCGAGGC
>DASPIH010000116.1:0-2898 GCA_035629195.1 Blastococcus sp.
ACCACCGCGCGGCTGGAGGACGGGCACTGGGTGATCAACGGCTCGAAGGCGTTCATCACCAACTCCGGCACCGACCTCACCGGGCTGGTCACGGTCACCGCCGTGACGGGCACGCGGCCCGACGGCGGCAAGGAGATCTCGGCGATCCTCGTCCCGTCGGGAACACCGGGCCTGACGGTGGGGAAGCGGTACTCGAAGGTCGGCTGGAACGCCTCGGACACCCGCGAGCTGGCCTTCGACGACTGCGTGGTGCCCGAGGAGAACCTGGTGGGGGAGCGCGGCCGGGGCTACGCGCAGTTCCTCTCGATCCTCGACGAGGGGCGCATCGCGATCTCCGCGCTCTCGGTGGGCCTGGCCCAGGGGTGCGTGGACGAGTCGGTGAAGTACGCGGGCGAGCGGGAGGCGTTCGGCGGGCGGATCGGCCGCAACCAGGCGGTGCAGTTCATGATCGCCGACATGGAGGTGCGGGCCTCCACCGCGCGGCTGGCCTACTACCGGGCCGCGGAGAAGATGCTGCGCGGCGAGCCGTTCAAGCGCGAGGCCTCGATCGCCAAGCTGTACAGCTCGGAGGCGGCCATGGACAACGCCCGCTACGCCACCCAGGTGCACGGCGGCTACGGCTTCATGAACGAGTTCCCGGTGGGCCGCTTCTACCGCGACGCCAAGGTGCTCGAGATCGGCGAGGGCACCAGCGAGGTGCAGCGGATGCTCATCGCCCGCGACCTGGGCGTCGGCTGAGTGGTTCCGGAGCAGCACTGTGCGCTCGTGGTGGTGATCCGGTGCCGGACACCACCATGACCGCACATGCGCGGGCGGCTCACCGGCGCTCAAGGCCGCGGCTCACCGGGTGACGTCGATCAGCACCTTGCCCACGGCGCCGTCCTGCACCGCCTGGTGGGCGGCCGCCGTCTCGGCGAGCGGGAAGACGTGCAGCGGCAACCCGGCGTCCTCGCCCACCCTGATGGCACCGTCCGCGACGGCGGTGGCGACGTCCTCGACGCCCATCACCTTGGCGCGCTCCGGCTCGGTGTAGACCAGGACGAACTGCCACCGGGCATTGGGCCCCATCTGCGCCCGCACCGGCACGGTCACCTCCGCGCCACCGTCGTCGGCGTACATGGCGACGGCGCCGTGCATGCCGACCACCTGCGCGTCGATGCCTGCGTTGGTCGCGGCCGACACCTCCACGACCGTGTCCACGCCCTTGGGTGCGACCCTCCGCACCTCGGCGACCACGTCGTCCTCCCGGTAGTTGACGACGTGGTCCGCGCCCGCGGCGGCGGCGAGGTGGGCCTTGCGCGGGCCGCTCACCGTGGCGACGACCGTGGCGTCGGACCAGCGCGCGAGCTGGATCGCCGCGTTGCCGACGGCGCCGGCGCCGCCCTGCACCAGGACGGTGTGCCCGGCGAGCGCGCCCGGGCCGAGCCGGTCGGGCAGCGACTCGGCCACGGTGAGGCAGCGGTGCGCGGTCAGGAACGGGATGCCCAGGGCTGCGCCCAGCTCGAACGACGCGTCGGAACCGAGGAGGACGACGTGCCGGACCGGGACGACGGTCTGCTCGGCGGCGGTGCCCCACCGGCGCTGCCAGGCCGCCTCCCGGATCCACACCCGCTGGCCGAGGATCGCCGGCGAGACCCCCTGGCCCACCGCCTCCACGATGCCGGAGCCGTCCTGGTTGGGCACCTGCCCCTCGGGCCCCGGCTGCGCGGTGCTGCGCGACTTCCAGTCGGTCGGGTTCACGCCGGAGAAGGCGACCTCCACCCGGACCTGCCCGGGACCGGGCTCGGGCTCGGGCAGGTCGACGAGGTCCAGGACGTCGGCACCGCCGGGACGGGTGTAGGTGATGGCGCGCATGTCCGGCTCCTACCCACGGCCGCCCGGTCGACGCCGCCCGGTCAGGGCGCCGCCGGCCCCGCCCCGACGTCCTGGGCGGTCCGGGCCGGTAGCTCGGACTGCACCCGCCGCCAGTGGTAGACGTACAGCGGCCCGGCGATGAGCAGCGTGGTGGCGGAGCCGACCAGCTCGAGCACCTCCTGGCGGCGCTGCGAGTCCTCGGCGAGCTCCTGCTGGCGATCGACGTCCGCCTCGTCGACCGCGACGCCCGGCTCGGGGTAGTACCCGTAGTAGCCGGGGTCCGGATAGACGATCCCGACGGCGCTGCGCACCAGCTGCACCGCCGCGAAGAGGCTGACCACCAGGGTGATCAGGCACACCAGGTACAGGTAGGCGTTGCGCAGGTTCAGTCGGTCGGTGACGGCCACGTCAGCTCCTCAGCCGGGCACGGCGCGGGTGCCGCGCGGTCGGCCGGATCGTGCCGGAACAGCCGGTCGCACCACGGCAGGCCCGGCACGGCGTCATCCGAGTGTTACCGAGCGGCGGCTCAGCCGGCGGGTGCGTCGTCGTCGGTCGGCCACTCCGGAGCGGGCAGCCCGGCGAGGGTGAGCAGCCGTTCCACCGTCTGCTCGACCACCTCGTCGGTGGGCGGCACGCCTGCGGGCGAGGCCATGAGCCGGCGTACGTCAGCGGGGTCGACGTCGGTGCCCACCGCGTCGCGCACCCAGCGGGTGAAGCCCTCGGCCTCGACGTCGGTGTCGACCGGCGCCGACGCGTCGGGCTCGTCGAAGTAGACGCGGGGCTCCCAGCCGAGGAAGAAGCGCCCGCCGCTCGCGTCGGCCGCCCGGTAGTCGACGGTCGCGATGTCGCTGTCGTGGACGTCGACCATGAGGAAGGGGACCGCGGTCGGCCGACCGGTGCGCCACCGCCCCTCGCTGTACACGAGCGTGCCGAAGTACCCCACGCGGCGAGGCTACCGAGGGGAGGGGCCGGCTCAGCGCGGGGTGATCGACAGGGTGAGCCGGGCCCGGCCCTCGTCGGAGCGGGCGGTGGCGATCCGCTCGG
>DASPIH010000117.1:0-10829 GCA_035629195.1 Blastococcus sp.
CGGACGGCGCAGCAGCAGCGAGACCGCGCGGTAGGCCTCGGCCTGCTTGGACAGGTCGTCGAAGACGATCAGGACGTGCTTGCCCTCGTACATCCAGTGCTGGCCGATGGCCGAGCCGGTGTAGGGGGCGATGTACTTGAACCCCGCGGCCTCCGATGCCGGGGCGGCCACGATCGTCGTGTACTCCATCGCGCCGGCCTCCTCGAGGGAGGCGCGGATCGCCGCGATCGTCGAGCCCTTCTGGCCGACGGCGACGTAGATGCAGCGGACCTGCTGCGCCGGGTCGCCGGTGGCCCAGGCCTGCCGCTGGTTGATGATCGTGTCGATCGCGATCGCCGTCCGGCCGGTCTGCCGGTCGCCGATGATCAGCTGGCGCTGCCCACGGCCGACGGGGGTCATGGCGTCGATGGCCTTGATCCCGGTCTGCATCGGCTCGAAGACCGACTGGCGCTGCACCACCGTCGGCGCCTGCAGCTCGAGGGCACGCCGGCCCGACGTGGCGATGGGGCCGGCGCCGTCGATCGGGTTGCCGAGGGAGTCAACGACCCGGCCGAGGTAGCCGTCGCCGACGGGGACGGAGAGGACCTCGCCGGTGCGGCGGACCTGCTGGCCCTCCTCGATGCCGGAGAAGTCACCCAGGATGACGACACCGATCTCGCGGACGTCGAGGTTCAGCGCCAGACCCCGCACACCGCTCTCGAACTCGAGCAGCTCGTTGGTCATGACCGAGGGCAGGCCCTCGACCCGCGCGATGCCGTCGCCGGCCTCGGTGACGATCCCGACCTCTTCCCGGGATACGTCGGGCGAGTACTCGGTGACGTAGTTCTGGATGGCACTGCGGATCTCTTCTGCGGAGATCGTCAGCTCGGCCATGGTCTGGTCCTCTTCCCTGCGGGGTCGTGTCGGTGGGGGTGGGCGGTCAGCCGGCGAGCTGCCGTCGGGCGGCTTCCAGCCGGTGGGCGATGCTGCCGTCGAGGACCTCGTCGCCCACCTGGACGAGGAGGCCACCGAGAACAGCCGGGTCCACGGTCACCTGGAGCCCGATGGTCCGCCCGTAGAGACGGCCGAGCACGTCGGCCAGGCGCTGCTCCTGCTCCGGGGTCAGCGCCACCGCGGAGGTCACGCGGGCCACGGACTGGCCGCGCCGCCGGCTGGCCGCGTCGGAGAGCCGCTCGATCGCGACACCCGCCGTGCCGACGTGCGTACCGATCAGCACGTTCCGCAGCAGCCGCTCGGTGACCGGGCTGACCCGGCCGGCCAGCAGGCGGTCCAGCATCTCGGTCTTGCCCTGGGGCGAGGCGGAGCGGTCGCTGAGGATGCGCGAGAGCTCACGGTCGCCGGCGACGATCCGGCCGAAGCGGAAGAGGTCGTCCTCCACGTCGTCCAGCTCGCCGCGGGCCTCCGCGGCGTCCAGGGCGACGTCGGTGGCCAGGGTCGCAGCGGCCTCGGCCAGGTCGAGCGGACGCGACCAGCGCTGCCGGACGGTGACCTCGACGATGTCGAGCGCCACCGGTGACAGCCGCGAGCCGAACAGCCGCTGCGCCAGCGCCGCCCGCTCCTCCGGCTTGCCCGACGGGTCGGCCAGGGCCCGGCGCAGCGCCGGTTGCCCCTCGAGCAGCCGGGCCACCGCGAACAGCTCGTCGGCCAGCGGGAGCAGGTCGTCGTCGGAGCTGATCCGCGGCTGCCCGGTCAGGCGGTCCCGAGCCCTGCCGAGCAGACCCGAGGACTCCCGGGTCACCTCGGCGAGCCGCTCCCGCGTGACCACGAGCGCCGCGCGGCTGGACGCCTCCATCAGCGGGTGCCCCCGACGACGGTGCTGCCGCTCCGGCCGTCGGCGTTGCCGGCCGACATCCCGTCGAGCTGGTCGAGGAAGCGGTCCACCGTGCCCCGCCGGCGGGCGTCGTCGGCGAGCGACTCGCCGACGACGCGGCCGGCCAGCTCGACGGCGAGCGCCCCGATCTGCCCACGCAGCTCGTTGACCACCTGCTGGCGGGATGCGGCGATCTGCTCCTCGCCCCGGGCGAGGATCCGGGCCGACTCCTCCTGCGCCTGGGTGCGCAGCTCCACGATGATCTGCTGCCCCTCGGCACGCGCGGCGTCGCGGATCTGCGCGGCCTCGCTGCGAGCCTCGGCCAGCTGCGCCCGGTACTGCTCCAGCGCCGCCTTCGCCTCGGCCTGCATGGCCTCGGCACGCTCGATGCCCCCCTCGATCGCCTCGCGGCGAGCGACGAAGACCTGCTCGAAACGCGGGATGACGAACTTGAAGAACACCAGGCACAGGATCGCGAACGTGATCGTGCCGACGATGATCTCGCCCACGGGCGGGATCAGCGGGTTGTGCGCCTCGGCGGCGAAAATGTTCATGCTCTGCACGTCCCTAAGTCAGCTGGACCGGACCGGCTGGCTCAGCCGTAGATGAAGGGCGCGACCAGACCGATGAGCGCGAGCGCCTCGGAGAGGGCCGCACCGAGGAAGGCGTAGGTGCGGGTCAGGCCGGCGGACTCGGGCTGACGGGCGGTCGCCTGGATGTAGGCGGCCCACACGACGCCCACACCGATGCCGGGGCCGATCGCGGCGAGGCCGTAGCCGACGGCGCCGATGTTGCCCTCGAGCTCTGCGAGGGTCGTACCAACTTCTGCCAGTGCAGCCGTGTCCAGTGCAGCCATTGCGGGGTCTTCCTCCTGTGTCGGTCACCCGGATCGTTCCGGGTGGCTGGCGGGGGGGTGGAGCGGTCAGTGGGCGGGTTCGACGGCGCCGTTGAGGTAGGTCGCCGTCAGGACGGTGAAGACGTAGGCCTGCAGCACGATCACCAGCAGTTCGAAGAACGTCATGGCCAGGGCCATGAGGAAGGCGAACGGGCTGAAGATCACGGAGAAGTTGCCCACGGTCAGCAGGTACACCGTGCCGAGGGAGAACACGGCCAGCAGCATGTGCCCGGCGAACATGTTCGCGAAGAGCCGGACGGCCAGGGTGAACGGCCGGATGATGAAGACCTGCAGCAGCTCGATCGGCGTCACCAGGATCAGCGCACCGATGGGCACGCCCGGCGGCACGGCGGCGTCCTTGAAGTACCGCCCCGCACCCTGCTCGCGGATGCCGACCCAGTTGTAGATGACCCAGGTGATGATCGCGAGGACCAGCGGGAAGGCGAACTTCGACATCGGGGAGATCTGGGCCAGCGGCACGATGGACATCGCGTTGTTGGCCAGGATGAAGAAGAAGAGCGAGGCGAGGAACGGCGCGAACGGCAGCCCCTTCGGGCCGATCACGTCGCGGGCCATGCCGTCGCGGATCAGGGAGTAGCCGCTCTCACCGATGAACTGGAGCTTCCCGGGGACGATCGAGGGCTTCCGGACCGCGGCGACCATCAGGGCGATCATGGCCGCGGTGGCGATCCACATGATCAGCGTGATGCGGGTGATCTCGAAGGCGATGCCGAAGAGATCGAACTCCGCGATGGGCTCCGGGTAGAACTCCTCGACGGTCGGAGCTTCGAAACCCTCGCCGGCGGCTGCGCGCACGCTGCCGAGCTCTGGGGCGCTGGAGGTCACCGTTGTCCCTTCTGCGTCTGGCCGTGCCCCCGGGACCGGCTCCTCTGCCCGTCCGGGGTGGTGCGTGTGCTGCCCCGACCCGCGTGCGGCGGTTCGACGGCCCCGTACTTGACGACTATCAGGTAGATGGCCGCCGCCAGGCCGAGAAGCATCCCGACCGGGGTGAGGAACCGTGTCTCCCACCATCGGTCGAGCAACCAACCGATCCCGCCCCACACGAGGATTCCCGAGAGCATCGTCCCGGTGATCCCCCAGCCGATGTCAGCCCCGCTGGGCTGACGAGCCGGTTCGGTGGATCGAGGTCGGGATCCCCCGCGGGCGGGGCTGTCCTCGGCCATCGGTCGGGACCATATCAGCCGCGTGGCGCAGGGTTTTCCGGGTCCGGGCGCTCCGCAAGCCGAGAGGTGTTCGAGGCGTCGTCTGCCGGCGGCGGAGGCGGAGGCACGTAGAAGACCTGCCGCGTCCAGACCCAGCGCATCTGGACCCCGCTCCACAGCAGCGCACCCGCGATCACCGACCACCCGAGCACCCGCCGGTCCAGCCAGCCGTCAGCGGGCAGCGATCCCAGCAGGGCGAACAGGAACAGGGCCTTGACCAGGAAGGTTCCCAGCGCCGCCGGCAGGGTGAGGGTGTCGTCGATGCGCCCGGCCCGGGCGATCACCACCCCCGAGATCCAGAAGAAGAAGGTGACGACGGCCGCGCCGACGACGACCGCTGCCGCGCTGCCCCACCCACGCAGGACGCCGGCGACCGGCGCGGCCACCACGGCCGCGATCGCGGTCGCGGCGGACCCCACCCGGAGGAAGGAGAGGTCCCAGGGCACCT
The DNA here is from genome assembly GCA_035629195.1 of Blastococcus sp. Taxonomy (GTDB): domain Bacteria; phylum Actinomycetota; class Actinomycetes; order Mycobacteriales; family Geodermatophilaceae; genus Blastococcus. The sequence continues at coordinate 4,377 of DASPIH010000117.1, forward strand.
GGTCGGGTGACGTCCCGGTCGGGCCCGTCACAGCGGCACCCGCGAGGCGCCGGCGGGCGGTGGAGCGGGTTCCACTCCCCCGCTGCGGGCCGCGCGCGCCGTCGGGTGGTCGGCTCGGCTCCGCCGGCGCTGGGCCTCCAGTTCCGCGGCGCGGGCCTCCCGGGCCGCACGCCGGGCCCGCGGGCTCAGCACGACCACGACGCCCACCACGAGCAGGACGGCGATCACCACCAGCAGCTCGGCCCGGCCGCCGGTGATGGACAGCCCGACCGCGCCGAAGGAGAGCAGCGCCGCCCAGAAGTACATGACCAGCACGGCCCGCCGGTGCGAGTGGCCGATGGACAGCAGCCGGTGGTGCAGGTGCATCTTGTCCGGCGAGAACGGCGACTGACCCCTCAGCGTCCGCCGGAAGACCGCCAGCACCAGGTCGGTGAAGGGGATGAACAGCACCGCGATCGGCACCAGCAGCGGCAGGGTGAGCGGGAGGAGGCTGGCCGCCGAGCCGAAGGTCTGGGCGTCCACTCCGCCCGTGGCGCTGACCACGGCCGCCGAGAGCATGAGGCCGACGAGCATGGAGCCGGAGTCGCCCATGAAGATGCGGGCCGGGCTGAAGTTGTGCGGGAGGAAGCCCAGGCACCCCCCGGCCAGCACCGCGGTGATCAGGGCCGGGGCGCTGGCGACGTCGACGTACCCGTCCAGGCCCAGGTGGTAGCTGTAGGCGAAGAAGGCCAGTGCCGCGATCGCGGACACGCCTGCGGCCAGCCCGTCCAGGCCGTCGATGAAGTTGAGGGCGTTGACCGCGAGCACGGTGAGCAGGATCGTCAGCGGCACGCCGACGTCGGGTCCGAGCGAGATCGTGCCGATGTCGGCCACCGGCAGGAAGATGTAGGCCAGCTGGACGCCGAGCAGCACCATCACGCCGGCCGCGGCGATCTGACCCGTGAGTTTCGTCAGGGCGTCCAGGCCCCACTTGTCGTCGAGCACCCCGAGCAGGCAGATCAGCCCACCGGCGACCAGCACCGCGTACACCTGCGAGTCGTCGAAGGTGCGCTGCAGCGTGGGCAGCCGGGAGGCCACCAGCGTCGCGGCGACGACCCCCAGGTACATGGCCACCCCGCCACCCCGCGGCGTCGGGATGACGTGCACGTCGCGCTCCCGCGGGGCGGCCATCATGCGGAGTCTGATCGCCATCATCCGCACCACGGGCGTGGTCAGGAAGGTGACCAGGGCCGCGGTGAGGAGGACGACGACGTACTCGCGCACGGCTCAGGCGGTTCGGGCGGGCTCGGGGTAGGCAGTCGGCCGGGTTGGGTGGGGGTAGGCGGGGTGGGCGCCGACGAGCTCGCGGACGCCGGCGACGACCTCGGCGGTGCGGCTGCCGTCGGCGTCCCGGATCGCGGTGCCGATCAGCGACGCGATCGACTTCATGTCCGTCTCGTTCATGCCCTGGGTGGTGACCGCCGGGCTGCCGACGCGGATGCCTGAGGCGACCGAGGCCGGCTGCGGGTCGAAGGGGATGGCGTTCTTGTTCAGGACGATGCCGGCCGCACCGCAGCGCGCCTCGGCGACGGCTCCGGTGACCGGTGCGCCCGCCGCGTCGGTGACCTCCTGCAGGTCCAGCAGGGCCAGGTGGGTGTCGGTTCCCCCGGCCACCGGCCGCAGCCCCTCCGCCGCGAGCCCCTCGGTCAGCGACTGCGCGTTCGCGATGACCTGGCGCGCGTAGGCCTGGTACTCCGGCTGCAGGCACTCCTTGAAGTTCACCGCCTTGGCGGCGACGGCGTGCATCAGCGGTCCGCCCTGCATCATCGGGAAGGCGGACTTGTCGATGGCCTTGGCGTGCTCGGCCTTGCACACGATCGCCCCACCGCGCGGACCACGCAGCACCTTGTGCGTGGTGAAGGTCACGACGTCGGCATAGGGCACCGGGCTGGGGATCGCCTTGCCGGCCACCAGGCCGATGAAGTGCGCCGCGTCGACCATCAGGATGGCGCCGACCTCGTCCGCGATCTCACGGAACGCCGGGAAGTCGATCAGCCGCGGGATGGCCGAGCCGCCACAGATGATCATCTTCGGCCGGTGCTCGCGTGCGAGGTCGCGTACCTGGTCGTAGTCGATCTGCTCGGTCTCGGCGTTGACGCCGTACTGCACGGCGTTGAACCACTTGCCGGAGAAGGAGACCTTCGCACCGTGGGTCAGGTGCCCGCCGTGCGGCAGCGACATGGCCAGCAGCGTGTCGCCGGGCTGGAGGAAGGCGCCGTAGGCGGCCAGGTTCGCGTTCGCGCCGGAGTGCGGCTGCAGGTTGGCGTGCTCGGCGCCGAACAGCTCCTTCGCCCGCGCGATGCCGATCTCCTCGGCGCGGTCGACGACCTCGCAGCCGCCGTAGTAGCGCCGGCCCGGGTAGCCCTCGGCGTACTTGTTGGACAGCGTGCTGCCCAGGGCGGCCAGGACCGCGGGGCTGGTGAAGTTCTCGCTGGCGATCAGCTGCAGTCCGCCGCGCAGCCGGTCGAGCTCATCGGTGACCACACCGGCGATGTCGGGGTCGAAGGCGGCCAGGGAGTCGAAGTCCGGGCCCCAGTAGGGGGTGCTCATCTCGGCGCGCTCCAGAGAGGTGGGGGCGGGGCTGTCGCACCACGGTATCGCCCGGGCCTGTGGCGCCGTGCTCGGCGCGGTCCGGCCGCGTCCGGATCCTCCCCGGCGTGCGGAGTGGCCCGTCCTCAGTCGGTGAGCTCGGGGACGACCTCGCGAAGGCGCTCCACGGGGATGGCCCCCACCCGCAGCGCCCGCGGGGTCGGACCCGTGCAGTCGACGATGGTGCTCGCCGCCGAGCTGTCGCGCGGCCCGCCGTCCAGCACGACGGCAGCGTGCTGACCGAGCTGCTGCTCGGCCTCCTGCGCCGTGGTGGCCGCCGGCCGGCCGGAACGGTTGGCACTGGAGACGGCGAGCGGTCCGGTGCGGCGGAGCAGATCGCGGGTCAGGTCGTCGTCCGGGAGCCGGACGGCGACGGTGCCCTCGGCGTCACCCAGGTCCCAGGCCAGGGACGGCGCGTGCTCCACGACGAGCGTGAGGCCGCCCGGCCAGAACTCCTGCGCCAGCTGCGTGGCCACCGCCGGCGTGCGCAGCACGAGACCGCCCAGCGTCGACGCCTCACCGATCAGCACCGGCACGGGCATTCCGCGCCCACGGTTCTTGGCGGCGAGCAGGCGGGTCACCGCGGCGGGCGCGAACGCGTCGGCGGCGACGCCGTAGACGGTGTCCGTGGGCACCAGCACCAGTTCGCCGCGAGCGATCGCCGCGGCGGCGGCGTCGAGGCCGGCGGACCGTGCGGCGGAATCGGAGCAGTCGTAGATCTCGGCCACGAACGCCGAGTCTGTCATCGTGGCTCGCCGCCCGTCGGGCCGCCGTCAGTCCCCGCCGTTCTTCTCCTTGCCCTTGCCCTTGTCCTTCCCCTTGCCGTCCTCCGCGCTCGTCTCCTCGTCCTCTCCGTCGTCGCCGCTCACGTCCCCGCTGCCCTGGTCGACCGGGGCCGGAGCGGGAACAGTCGTCGGCGCTGTCGTCGCCGGCGGCGGCGGGACCGCGTAGGACAGCCGCACGACGTCACCGGACGCGAGCGTGCCGGCCGGTTCGACCGCCGTCACCTGACCCGCCGGTACGTCCGCCGCTTCCACGGCGGTCAGCTCCACCCGTAGCCCACGGCCGATGAGCGCGGCCTGGACGTCGCGGACGGACCGGCCGATGTGCTCCTCGGCGACCAGTTCGATCCCGGACGGAGCCGTCGAGGCGGGGGGCGCACTCCCCGTGGCCGGAGCGCTGCCCGTGGTCGGAGCGTCCGAGCCCCCGGGGAGCAGGGCCGCCAGGACCCCGACGGCGAGCAGCAGGACGGCCAGCCCGGCCAGGACGGGGACCGTCCAGCGGCGAGGACGGCGGAGCTCGCCCGACGTCAGGCCGATCGGAGCCGCGTCCGGGCCGACGGCCGGCAGCACCGCCGTCGCCGCCGGGAGCGACGACGCGGAGCGCAGGCCGGCACTCGTCCGGGCGGCGGCGTCGCGGAGGGCGGCACCGTGGGGGAACCGGGCCGCCGGGTCCTTGGCCATGGCGCGTTCCACCAGGGCCCGGACGCCTGGTGGGATCCCGGGCGCCAGCGGCGCCGGGTTCTCGCGGATGTGCATGACGGCGATCTGCACGGGGCTCTCGGCCTCGAACGGGCGGCGACCGGCCAGGCACTCGTAGGCGACCGCCCCGAGGGCGTAGACGTCGCTGGCCGGGGTCGCCGGCCCGCCGGCCGCCTGCTCCGGCGAGAAGTAGTGCACCGTCCCCATGACCTGGCCGGTGGCGGTCACCGCGACGCTGGAGGCCGAGCGCGCGATGCCGAAATCAGTGATCTTCACGACACCCTGGGGCGTCACGAGCAGGTTGGCCGGCTTGACGTCGCGGTGCACGACCCCGGCGGCGTGCGCGGCCGCCAGCCCGTCGGCGGCCTGCCGCACGATGCCGACCGTCCGCGCCGGGTCCAGGCGCCGCTCCCGCGCGAGCAGATCGGCGAGGGACTCCCCCTCGACCAGCTCCATCACCAGGTAGGCCCGCGGCGCACCGCCGTTCTCCGCAGGCACCTCGCCGTAGTCGAACACCGCCGTGATGTGCGGGTGCGTGAGAACGGCGGCGTGCCGGGCCTCGGCCCGGAACCGCGCCAGGAACGAGGGGTCGCCGGCGAGCTGCTCGCGCAGGACCTTCACCGCGACCGGCCGGTCGAGCAGCACGTCGCGCCCTCGCCACACCTGGCCCATGCCACCGCCGGCGATCAGCGATGTCAGCTCGTACCGGTTCGCGAGCAGATCATCCTGCGGTCGCATCGCCCCTCCCTACCGTCCTGTCCTCCGCGCCGGGCCGTGGCACCCGTTCGAGTGCCGCGTCACAGCCGGCGGGCCGTGGTGAACCGCGGCCGGCCGGCCAGGTCGGGGTGGTCGCGCACGTCGGTCCACCCGCCGGAGGCCCTGACCACGGCGGGCACCGCCCCGCCCTGCTGATCGGCGTGCTCGATGCCCAGGCTGCCCTCCTGCCGCAGCAGCCGGGCGGCCGTCCCCACGAGCCCGCGGACGACGTCCAGCCCGTCCGGACCGCCCCACAGGGCCAGCGGCGGGTCGTGATCGGCGACCTCGCGCGGCACCCGCGCACCGTCGGGCACGTAGGGCGGGTTGGAGACCACCAGGTCCACGCCGCCGTCGAGCTCGGCCAGCAGCCGCGGATCGGTCATGTCGCCGGCGACCACCTCGACCGGGGTGTCCCCCGCCTCGGCACGGGCGCGGGCGTTGTGCCTGGTCCACTCGATGGCCCCGGTGTCCCGCTCGACGGCGATCACCCGCGCGCCGGGGTGCTCGGAGGCGATGGACAGGGCGATGGCACCGGACCCCGATCCGAGGTCGACGACCAGGGGCTGGGCGATGCCGGAGAGCTGCTCCAGCGCCCAGCCCACGAGCAGCTCGGTCTCCGGCCGCGGCACGAACACGCCCGGGCCGACCGCGAGCTCCAGGAACCGGAACGGCGCGTGCCCGGTGAGGTGCTGCAGCGGAACACGGTCGGCGCGCTGCCCCAGCAGCACCTCGAACCGGCTCGCGGCGTCGTCGTCGACCTCATCGAGGGTGAGCAGGCGGGCACGGGGGATGCCGAGCACGTGCGCCAGCAGCAGCTCGGCGTCCACCCGGGGGGACTCGACGCCGGCGTCGGCCAGCCGGCCGGCCGCTCCGGTGACCAGCGCGCGGGCGTTCAGGAGCCGGCCGCCAGCAGCTCGGCGGTGTGCGCCCTGACCAGGGCGTCGATGACGCCGTCCAGATCACCGTCGAGCACCGCGTCCAGGTTGTGCGACTTGTAGCCGACCCGGTGGTCGGAGATCCGGTTCTCGGGGAAGTTGTAGGTCCGCACCCGCTCGCTGCGGTCGACCGTGCGCACCTGGCTGCGCCGCTGGTCGCTGGCCGTGGCAGCGGCCTCCTCGCGCGCCGCCGCCAGCAGCCGGGAGCGCAGCACCCGAAGCGCGGACTCACGGTTCTGCAGCTGGCTCTTCTCGTTCTGCGAGCTGACCACGATGCCGCTGGGCAGATGGGTGATGCGGACGGCGGAGTCGGTCGTGTTGACGCTCTGCCCGCCGGGGCCGGAGGAACGGAAGACGTCGATCCGCAGGTCGTTGGGGTCGACGGTGACGTCGACCTCCTCGGCCTCGGGGAGGACCAGGACACCGGCCGCCGACGTGTGGATGCGGCCCTGGCTCTCCGTCGCCGGCACCCGCTGGACCCGGTGGACGCCGCCCTCGAACTTGAGCCTGGACCAGATGCCCTCGTCCGTCCGGGACTTGATCGCCACCGCCACGTCCTTGTAGCCGCCCAGCTCGGCGTCGACGGCGTCGAGCACCTCGGTCGCCCAGCCGCGCCGCTCGGCGTAGCGCAGGTACATCCGCAGCAGGTCGCC
>DASPIH010000118.1:0-6920 GCA_035629195.1 Blastococcus sp.
CCCCGGCTCGAGCGCGGGCAGCAGCTGGACACCCAGGCCCTGGACGCCAAGGGGCACAGCACCCAGCCGCCGTCGCGGTACACCGAGCCGAGCCTGGTGGCTCGGCTGGAGGAACTGGGCATCGGCCGCCCGTCGACCTACGCGTCGATCATGCAGACCATCCAGGACCGCGGGTACGTCTGGAAGAAGGGCAACGCGCTCGTTCCGTCGTTCGTCGCGTTCGCCGTGGTCAACCTGCTGGAGCAGTACTTCGCCCAGCTCGTCGACTACGACTTCACCGCCTCCCTGGAGGAGGAGCTCGACGAGATCGCCGGTGGCAACCTCCAGCGGGTCACCTGGCTGAGCGAGTTCTACTTCGGCGGCGAGGGCGGGCACGCCGGGGCGATCGCCCAGTCGGGCGGTCTCAAGCACGTCATCGGCGAGCGGCTGGAGCAGATCGACGCCCGGGGCATCAACTCGATCCCGCTGCGCGCCACCGACCCCGACGGCCGCCCGGTCGTGGTCCGCGTCGGCCGCTACGGCCCGTACCTGCAGGCCGGCGGCGAGGACGGCGCCCGGGTCAGCATCCCCGAGAACCTCGCGCCCGACGAGCTGACCGCCGAGAAGGTGGCCGAGCTGCTGGCCGCGCCGTCGAGCGACCGCGAGCTGGGCACCGACCCGGAATCCGGGTACCCGGTGGTGGTGAAGGCCGGCCGCTACGGGCCCTACGTCACCACCGTCGTCCCCGAGGGCAGCAAGGACGCCCCCCGCACGGCCAGCCTCTTCTCCTCGATGACGCCGGAGACGGTGACCATCGACGACGCCCTGAAGCTGCTCACCCTGCCGCGCACGGTGGGGGCCGCACCCGACGGCGAGGAGATCCAGGCGCTCAACGGCCGGTACGGGCCCTATCTCAAGAAGGGCACCGACTCGCGCTCCCTGGAGAGCGAGGACCGGCTGTTCACGGTGACCCTGGACGAGGCGCTGGCGATCTTCGCCCAGCCGAAGCAGCGGGGACGGCGCGCGGCGGCGGCTCCGCTGAAGGAGCTGGGGCTCGATCCGGTCACCCAGGGGCAGATCACCGTCCGCGAGGGCCGCTTCGGTCCCTACGTCACCGACGGCGAGACCAACGCGAGCCTGCGCAAGGGCGACGAGATCGAGTCGATCACCGTCGAGCGGGCGGCCGAGCTGCTCGCCGACCGGCGGGCCCGCGGTCCGGTGACCAAGAAGAAGACGACGGCCAAGAAGACGACCGCGAAGAAGACGACCGCGAAGACGACGGCGAAGAAGGCGACCGCGAAGAAGACGACCGCCACCAAGACGACGGCGAAGAAGGCGGCCGAGAGGACCGGCGCCGACCCCGTCTCCGCCGGCTGACGAAGGACCCCCTCCTCCCCACCCCTCGCAGGCTCAGGGCGGGACCCGGGAGGGGGCCTTCAGGCCGGGCGGGAGCCGACGGCGAAGATCCGCCGGAAGGGCAGCACCGTCGTGCCGTCGGCGCGCGGCGGGTAGGCGGCGCGCAGCGCGGCGGCGTAGGCGTCGGTGAAGCGGTCGGCGCCGGCTTCGTCGAGCAGGGCGAGCACCGGGCGCAGCGCGGTCGAGCGGACCCATGCCAGCACCGGGTCCGGGCCGGTCAGCACGTGCAGGTAGGTCGTCTCCCAGACGTCGGCCGTCAGCCCGGCGCCGGCCAGCACCTCGGCGTACCCGGCCGGCTCGAGGACCGTGTCGGGCCGCGGCGCTGCCTCGGCGAGCCGGCCGGCCCACTCGGGGGCGGAGCACAGCTGCGCCAGCAGCGCGTGGGTCGGGGCCCGGAAGTTCCCCGGCACCTGGACGGCGAGCCATCCGCCGGGAGCCAGGGCCGCCGCCCAGCGGGCCATCAGCGAGGGGTGCCCGGGCACCCAGTGCAGGACGGCGTTGCTGACGACGACGTCGACGGGCTCGGCCGGTGCCCAGTCGCGGACGTCGCCCAGCTCGAACTCCAGGCGGCCGGGGATCGCCGACGACGTCGCCGCCGCCAGCATCTCGGGGGAGGAGTCGACGCCGGTGATCCGTGCCTCCGGCCAGTGCTGCGCCAGCGACGCGGTGAGCGAGCCCTCTCCGCAGCCGAGGTCCACGACCGTGCGCGGAGCTCCCGCGTCCACCCTGGCGACCAGCTCGACGAACGGCCGGGCACGCTCACCGGCGTACCGGAGGTAGCTGCCCGGGTGCCAGGCACCGGCCGATCGGGCCCCGTCCGGGCGAGTCGTGCCGCCTGTTCCCGTCATCGCCCGTCACCCTAGACACGAGCCGCATCGCCCGCGGGATCACGGACGGCCGGATCCCCCGACCGGGCGGCGAACGGCAGGATTCGTCACGTCGGCCCGGTACCGTTGCCCCGCCGGGGCCAGCGCCGCCCCGGTGCCATCAACCCTGGGAGCCTGTCATTCCGGCCCACGCGACCCCCCCGGTGCCCCCGTCCGACGAGTCGGCGGGTGCCGGCCCGGCGGGCTCGGGCGCCCCGGGCGAGGGTCTGCCGCCGGCCGGGACCCCGGTGCCGCCGGATGCGTCGCCGCCCTTCAGCGAGCTGAAACCCCCGGCCGACGAGCACCCGGCGTCCACCGCGGACGGAACCGGCGGCGTCGGCGTGGTCGCGAAGATCCGCGCCGTGCTCCAGGTGCGCGACTTCCGCAAGCTGTGGCTGTCGATGTCGCTGTCGAGCTTCGGCGACTGGCTGGGGCTGCTCGCCATCACCGCGACCGCGAGCTCGCTGGTCGACGGGTTCGCCGCGGAGAACTACGCCCTCGGGGGCGTGCTGCTCTTCCGGTTGCTCCCGGCCATCGTGCTGGGGCCGCTGGCCGGGGCCTTCGCCGACCGGTTCGACCGCCGGAAGACGATGGTGGTCACCGACGTCATCAGGTTCGGCCTGTTCGCGTCGATCCCGATCGTCGACAACCTCGTCTGGCTGTTCGTCGCGCAGTTCCTCATCGAGGCGTTCAGCCTGTTCTGGATCCCGGCGAAGGACGCCGCTGTTCCGAACATGCTGCGCAAGGACCAGCTGGAGCCGGCCAACCAGCTGTCCCTGGTCACCACCTACGGGTTCACGCCGGTGCTGGCGGCGCTGGTCTACGCGGTGCTCAACAGCGCCGGGGGACGGGTCGGCGAGCTGCTGCCGGGCGTGGACCAGGTCGACCTCGCCCTGTACCTGAACGCGCTGACCTTCCTGGTCGCGGCCGTGGTGATCTGGAATCTGCCCTCGATCAGCGGCCGTCGCGCCGCCGGCGCGGTCGTCGGCCAGCAGGAGAGCTTCCTGGGCTCGCTGGTGAAGGGCTTCTCCTTCGCCGGCCACACCCGGCTGGTGCGCGGCCTGGTCGTGGGCATCACCGGAGCCTTCGTTGCGGCGGGCGCGATCATCGCGACCGGGCAGGCCTACGTCTTCGCCCTCGGCGGTGGCCAGGCGGCCTACGGTCTGCTGTTCGGCGCCGTCTTCGTCGGTCTCGGCCTCGGCATCGGGATCGGCCCGAGCATCGCCCGCGACCTGGCCCGCGAGCGCATCTTCGGGGTGGCGATCGTCGGCGCCGGAACCGTGGTGCTCCTGCTGTCCTGGTCGCCCGCGCTGTGGATCTCCCTGCTGCTGGTCGTCGTCATGGGGTTCTTCGCCGGCATGGCCTACCTCGCCGGGTTCACCCTGATCGGCACCGAGGTGGAGGACTCGATCCGCGGCCGCACCTTCGCGATCGTGCAGTCGCTGGTCCGGGCGGCGCTGATCCTCTCCCTCGGTCTCGTGCCGTTCGGGGTGGGCGTGCTCGGGCAGCGCGAGATCGACCTCGGTGCGGTCGCGGTGCCGCTCTCCGGCGAGCGGGTCATGCTGTTCGCGGCCGGGCTGCTGGCCGTCGTCGTCGGGGTGGTGGCCTACCGGCAGATGGACGACGGCCGACCGGTGCCGCTGATCGCCGACGTCGTCACCGCGCTGCGCCGCGACACCACGGCCCGCCGCCGGCTGGCCAAGGGCGGGGTGCTGATCGCGTTCGAGGGCGGTGAGGGCGCCGGCAAGTCCACCCAGGTCCGCCGCCTGCAGGAGTGGCTCACCGACGAGGGGCTCGTGGCCCGGGCCACCTTCGAGCCGGGGGCGACGCAGTCCGGCGCGGCGATCCGTGCCATCGTGCTGGACAAGGCGCACACCGGCATCGCGCCGCGCTCGGAGGCGCTGCTCTACGCCGCGGACCGCGCGCAGCACGTGCACGACGTCCTGCGGCCGGCCCTGGACGCCGGCGAGGTCGTGATCACCGACCGGTTCGTCGACAGCTCGCTGGCCTACCAGGGGGCCGGCCGCACGATCCCGCTCGACGACGTCCGGATGCTGTCGCGCTGGGCCACCCAGGGGTTGCAGCCGGACCTCACGGTGCTGCTGGACCTGCCGCCCGAGGTCGGCCTGGCCCGGGCGAAGGGCCGGGCGGCCGCGGACCGCCTGGAGTCCGAGTCGCTGGAGTTCCACCAGCGCGTGCGGCAGACGTTCCGGGCACTGGCCGAGGCCCAGCCCGACCGCTACCTGGTGCTGGACGCGCGTCGCACCGCCGACGAGATCGCGGCCGCCATCCGCGTGCGCGTGGCCGAGCTGCTGTCCGGGCTGCCGCTGCAGACCCTCGCCCAGCCGGCTCCGCCCCCGGCGCGCGGCCGCCGGCACGACGGCGAGCTGGCCTCCTCGACCCACCACCGGCACACCCAGACCGGCCCGACTCCCCGCCTGCATCCGTGAGCGCCCCGGTCACGGCCGCCACGGAGGGGGTCTGGGCGCAGCTGGTCGGGCAGCCGGCCGTGGTCGCGGAGCTCCGGGCGGCGGTCGCCGAGTCGACCGCGATGACCCATGCCTGGCTGTTCACCGGGCCGCCCGGCTCGGGGCGTTCGGTGGCCGCCCGCGCGTTCGCCGCCGCGCTGCAGTGCCCGGCCGGTGGTGACGGCACCTGCCACGAGTGCCGCACGGTGCTGACCGGCACCCACGCCGACGTGCACGTCGTCGTTCCCGAAGGGCTGTTCATCCGCGTCGAGGAAGCTCGGGAGCTGGTGCGCCTGGCGGGCCGTGCGCCATCGCGCGGGCGCTGGCAGGTCATCATCGTCGAGGACGCCGACCGCATGAACGAGGGCGCGGCCAACGCGGTGCTCAAGATGATCGAGGAGCCGCCGCAGCGGACGGTGGTCATGCTGTGCGCGCCCAGCCTCCACCCCGACGACATCTCGGTGACCATCCGCTCGCGCTGCCGCGTCGTGGGCCTGCGGACGCCGACGGTGGACGCGATCGCCGACGTGCTGGTCCGCCGCGACGGCATCGACCCCGCGCTGGCTGCCTGGTCGGCGAGCGCCTCCGGCGGCCACGTCGGCCGGGCACGCCGGCTGGCCCGTGACGAGGACGCCCGGCTCACCCGCAAGGCGGTGCTCGACGTACCGCTGCGGCTGGTGTCGCTGGCCGCCTGCCTCGACGCCGCCGACGACCTCCTGGGTGCGGCGAAGGAGGAGACCGAGGCGGCCACCGGGGGCCGGGACGCCGCCGAGACCGAGGCGCTGAAAGCGAGCCTGGGCGTGGGTGCCCGGGGGCCCGGCGTGGCGGCCAGCCGCGGCGGCGCCGGTCAGCTGAAGGACCTGGAGCGTCAGCAGCAGCGGCGGGCCACCCGCATCGGTCGCGATTCCTTCGACCGGGCGCTGGTCGATCTCGCCGGGCTGTACCGGGACGCGCTGGTCCTCGACTCGGCGCCCGCGGAGACCCTGCCGCTCAACCACCCCGACCGCCGGTCCGACGCCGAGGAACTGGCGCTCCGCATCGGGGCGGAGGGCGCGCTGCGCCGCATCGACGCGATCCTCGCGTGCCGCCGCGCGCTGGAGCAGAACGTGAAGCCGCAGGTGGCCCTGGAGGCGCTCACCGTGGCACTGCGGCTCCCGGCCTGACGCGCCGCGCCCCTCGACGGCCGGGCGGCGGCGGTGTCGTAGGCTGTGTCCCGCACGCCCGCCGCCTTAGCTCAGTCGGTAGAGCATCTCACTCGTAATGAGAAGGTCGTCGGTTCGATTCCGACAGGCGGCTCTTCATGTGATCAGCGCATTCGTGCCTGGTCGTCTGCTTCAAGGGGCCGTCTCGGCGGTCGACTGGTCACGGATTGGTCACGGGACCGTGAGCGGTCCTTGATGTCCGTGGACCCCGTCACATGGCGCCTGCCGGCGATCCTCGAGACGCTGGTCGCCATCGCCGCGCGGGCGCGGGGCAGGTGCTCACCTACCGGGCGGTCGAGGCCGCGCGCTGGCTGGCCCGCGGCTGGCGTGAACTCGTAGGTCGGGCCCAGGGTCTCCTGGCGACCGTTCTGGATCGTCCCCGGGGCCTTCGGGCTCGTCGTCGTCCTGGACCTGATACTGCCCGGCCCGGACATCCCGCCGCTGCTGCGGGCGCTTGTCGCCGTCCTCGGCGCGGTTTGGATCGGCTGTCTGTCGGCCCGCCGGGCTGGACGTCGCCCGCGCCGTCGCGGACCCCGACGGCGGCGGTACCGTGCTGACGCTCAGCCTCGCTGACGCGAGTCAGCGGCGAGAGCGCGCCCCGGCTCGCCGGGCTCACCGACGATCTGAAGGCCGCGCTCGCCGCCCGCACCTGCACCGCAACCGGAGGTCTCCCCGCGTGACTCCTGCCCGCTACAGGTCTTGACTGGCGAGGCGAAAGCTAGCCAGGCCCGGGGCCGCCGGGATCATGGGTCCATGGACATCGACGGCGCCGTCATCGTTCGTGAGGCTCTGCTACAAGACCTGCCCCGGCTCCGGTTGCTGCACGAGCAGCTCTACCCGGAGCATGGAGCCACCGACGAGCGCATCGCAGCGGAAGCATGGGGGGCAATCGCCGCGACCCCCGGCCGGTCGATCTACGTGGCCGAGGTCGGTGGTGTCGTCGTCGGAACTGTGGATCTGGCGGTGATGGCGAACATGGCCCATCGGGG
>DASPIH010000119.1:0-6219 GCA_035629195.1 Blastococcus sp.
CGTCGTCTCCGGCGTCGACGCCGCCGCGCTGCACGCCCGGCTGCTGCCGGCCGACGACCGCACCCGGGCGGTCCGCCGGGACCTGGCGCGGGCCACGCCGTCCCTGTCCGGCTTCGTCCTCCTGCTGGCCCTGCGGGGCCGCACACCGGGCCTCGCGCACCACACCGTGCTCTTCCCCGAGGACTACGACGCCGAGTTCGACGCGGTGTTCGGCGTCGGCCGGCACGCGGGGCGGCCCGTGCCGGTGGACGACCCGACGGTGTACGTGAGCGCCCCGGACGATCCGGCGATGGTGCCCGACGCCCACAGCGAGTCGTGGTTCGTGCTGGTCAACGCGCCTCGGCACGATCCGGCCTCCGGGATGGACTGGAACTCCCCCGGACTGGCCGAGCGGTACGCCGACCGGGTGCTCGCGGTGCTCGCCCGCCGCGGTCTGGACGTGCGCGACCGGGTGCGGTGGCGCGTGGTGCGCACGCCGGCCGCGCTCGAGCGCGACACCGGCAGCGTCGGCGGCGCCATCTACGGAACGTCCAGCAACGGCAGCCGGGCGGCGTTCCTCCGCCCGGCGAACGCCTCCCGCATCCCGGGCCTGTTCCTCGTCGGCGGGTCCGCCCACCCGGGCGGCGGCCTGCCGCTGGTGGGCCTGTCGGCGCAGATCGTGGCCGGGCTGGTCGGACCGGCCTGACCCTCAGTCCGTCCGGGTGGCCGTCACCGCGATCAGCGGGGCTCCCGGCGCGATCGGCCGAGGGGTACCCGGTCTCAGCCCCGCCTTCGTCAGCACCGCCACCAGGCCGTCGGCGTCCGGGAGCGACATGCGGCCCTCCTGCGCACGCAGCAGCAGGTCGAAGTGCCGGCTGAACAGCTGTCCGGTCGCCACCGTGGTGACGACCAGCAGGGTGCCCCCGGGCCGGAGGAGGCGGGCCACGCCCGCCAGCAGGTCCGACCGCTCCTCCTCGGGCACGTAGTAGACGACGTTGGCGAGCAGCGCGAGGTCGAACTCGGTGCCGGTGCCCTGGCCGGGCAGGTCGCGCACGTCGGCCTCCACGACGTGCGCACGCCCGCCGAGTCCACGTGCCTCGAGCGTCCGGCGGGCCAGGGCGGCGGCAGCGGGGTCGGCCTCCACCCCCCAGCCCTGGGCCGCCGGCGCCGCCTCGAGCATCGCGGCCAGCTGCAGCCCCGCGCCGCAGCCGACGTCGAGCACAGTCCGCGGGGCCACCGCCGCCACCGTCCTCCGCAGCACGTCGTCGACGAACGGCTCGAAGGCCGCTGAGATCCGGGCGATGACCGCGCCCTGCTCGACCACGTCCCGTCGCGCGGGACCGCCGGCCAGCTGTTCGGGCAGCTGCCGGTACAGACCGGTGTGGAAGCCCCCGAACGCCTCGTAGGAGGCCCGCACCAGGTCGTCGGTGACCGCCGCCCGCCCCCCGGCCGTCAGCGACCAGCCCTCCCCGGACGAGCGGACCCACCCGGCCGCGGCCAGGACCCGGAGGAAGGCTTCCAGCAGGGACTCCTCCACGGCACCCAGCCGCCGGGCGAGCTCCGGCGTCGTCGCTGCGGCGTCGTGCAGCGCATCCAGGACCCCAGTCGCTAGCGCGGCCGCGCCGAGGTGCAGCCGGACGGCCGCCTGCCCGTCGCGCGTGGCCCGCAGCCGGGCACGGGGGTTCCCGGCCCCCAGGACGGCGACCAGGGTGCGCGGGCTGAACATCCGGGCCACATGGGCTCCTCGAGGTCGGCGACGACCCACTCTGGCGCACCGGACCGGCCGGGTCCAGAACCGGCCGCGGCGCTCAGGCGCGCGCGGCTCCGTACCCGAGCAGCGCGGCCAGCCCCAGGGCGCTGCGCGGCGCATAGGGCGAGCGCCAGAGGCCGCCGTGCGCCGCCTCGAAGGCCTCGTCGCGCCACGGGTGGTCGTGCACCGGCCCGCCGCCGGTGTGCAGGTCGTGCACCAGCAGCGCCGCCATCAGCACGTTGGCCGTGGCCGGCTCGAAGACCTCGACCCCGAACCGGTGCGCTCCGGCATAGGCCGCGGCCAGCGCCCGGTTCTTCACCACCGATCGGGTGCGCGTCGGCGGGGCGACGTTCATCGACACCGTGCTCCCCGACGCCCGCGCCACGGTGGCCCGCCAGCGCTGCAGACGCTTGGCCAGCGCGTAGTTCGGTCCCTGCTGCGCCACCAGGCTGTCGGCGATCCCGGGATCGGCACCGGGCACGTAGGCGCGCCGGAGCAGGCGGCCGCCGGACACCGTGCGCAGCGGCCGGCCGACCAGCTTCGCCGTCCGCGACCGGCCGGCATAGGCGCGCACCGACTGCGCGACGGCCTCGGCCGGAACGGCGAAGACGTCGGTCGGCGTGGCCAGGAAGGCCAGGGCGACGTCCGGCCGCGCCTGCGCGAGCCGGACGGTCAATGCGTCGACGGCCGTCGAGACCCGCACGTTCATGGCGCCGTCGGCGTAGACGTAGTTCCCGAGCACCGGCCGCCCGGGCACGCCGGCGGCCCAGTCGGCGATCGCCGGGACCTCGGTGACCAGGTCGGCGCCCGCCCGGTGCGCGTCGGCGCCGGCCCCCGGCTCGGCCACGGGGAACAGCAGCGTCCCGGCACTGCCGCGGGCGGTCTCGAGGATCCGCTCCCACAGCGGTGCCCGCGGCAGGTCGACCCCGGCCACCCGGGCACCCCAGCGCAGGAGAGCGGTCAGCGGCCCCATCTCCGCCCCCGCCCCCAGGACGACGACGGTGCTCCCCGGCAGGGACAGCCACCCAGGGTTCGCCGCGACCGTCCGGACCGCCTCCGCGCACGAGGGCTCGACGACCCCGCCGTCGACCCAGCGGTCCAGCCGGCGCATCAGCGCGTCGCCCCGCAGCCGGTTCCCGTGGAAGGGCAGGGTGAGCTCCCGTTCCGGCTCGGCGGTGCCGCGCACCTCGGCGGTGCGCAGCGACCGGCCCACCGGCGCGGTGGTCAGGGCGTCGAGCCCGGTCTCGCCGTCCGCACCGACCACCCGCATGCGTGCGTGCAGCGACGCCAGCCCGGCTCCGGCAATCATCTGCGCAGCTCCGGCCGTGGGGAGCCCGGCCTCCACGAGCCGGCGGAAGTGCGTCAGGTAGCCCGCCCGCCAGTTCGTCTCATGCTCTGCGGCCAGCGCGCCGGTGGGATCGACCGGGCGCAGCGCGTCCGCGACCACGGCCCGCCCCAGCGCGGCGGTGCTGCGCCGCCCGTCGGGTCCGGCCGGGAACACGACTCCCTGGTCGTCGTCCGCCATCAGACGCCTCCCACCCTTACGGCCTCCACCGGCGCACCGTACGCGGGCAGCCGGGACCCGACGCGGCCCCGGTCGCCGGCGAGGAGCCGGCGGCCGGGGCCGCGGACGGGCTGGGCCGAACCGCCACAGGCGGTCAGGGGTTCAGCTGGTCGCACCCTTCAGTGCCTCGGAGAGCGCCGCCGCCTCGTCGGGCGACAGTTCGACGACGAGACGACCCCCGCCCTCCAGCGGTACGCGCATGACCAGGCCGCGCCCTTCCTTGGTGACCTCGAGGGGACCTTCACCCGTGCGCGGCTTCATGGCCGCCATGCGTGCCTCCTTCGCCAGCCGCGCCCCCGCTCGGATGAGCAGGCGCGCGGTGTCCATTGCAATGAGCTCCGTACCCATGATCCCGTATGACTTCGTTCCGTCCAACAGCAGGCCCGTCAGGCCACACTCCCGTGCGGGACTGCGCGCCCGGGTCCGCTCGTCGCTCGTTCCTCGCTGCGAGGGCCGCTCCTCGCTGCGATGCTCCCCGGGCCGTCGTCAGGCAGTCGCCCGGAAGCATCCGGCCACGTGGTCGTCGACCATGCCGGTCGCCTGCATGAGCGCGTAGGCGGTCGTCGGCCCGACGAAGGCGAAGCCGCGCCGCTTGAGCTCCCGGGCCATGGCGACCGACTCGGCACTGGTGGCCGGAACCTCGGCGAGAGCGGCCGGACGCGGGCGTGGCGCGGTGGGCGCGAAGGACCACAGCAGTTCGGAGATGCCCCCGGCAACCCGCTGCGCGGCACGCGCGTTCCCGATCGCCGCCCGGATCTTGGCGCGGTTGCGCACGATGGCCGCATCGGCCATCAGCCGCTCCTCGTCCTCCTCGGTGAACGAGGCGACGGAATCGATGGCGAAGCCGGCGAAGGCTGCGCGGAAGGCCGGCCGCTTGCGCAGGATCGTGATCCACGACAGCCCCGACTGGAAAGCCTCCAGGCACAGCCGCTCGAACAGGGCGTCGTCCCCGTGCAGGGGCGTGCCCCACTCCTCGTCGTGGTAGGCGACGTACTCGGGGCTGCTGGTGGCCCAGGCGCAGCGACCGACGGCGGAATCCACGTGTCCACGCTAGCGAGGGGCAGTGACAGCCCCACCTGGAGCGGCGGAACGCTAGCGTCCGTTCGTGAGCACCGCCGCGGCCGTGGTCCCCACCGCTCCTGCCGGGCCCGCCGGCCGGCCGGCGCCTGCGTGGCAGCCGTTGACCGCTCTGGCGATCGGTCTGGCCGGCCTCCTGGTGGCCTTCGCCGGCCGGTACGGCTACCACCGCGACGAGCTGTACTTCTTGCGCGCGGGACGGGAGGCGGCGTTCGGCTACGCCGACCAGCCGCCGTTCACGCCCCTGCTGGCCGCGGCCATGGACGCCGTGGCACCCGGATCGCTCGTGGCCCTCCGGCTGCCCTCGGCGCTGGCGGCTGCCGGGGTGGTGCTGCTCGCCGGCCTGCTCGCCCGCGAGTTCGGCGGCGACCGCTCCGCCCAGCTGCTCGCCGCCGCCTGCGCGGCGGTGTCCTCGGTGCTGCTCGCCGCAGCCCACCTGCTGTCGACGACGACCTTCGACCTGTTGTTCTGGGCCGTGCTGTCGTGGCTGCTCGTGCGGGCGCTCCGCGACGGCGGCCGCACCTGGCTCCTGGTCGGGGCGGTGGCCGGGGCGGCCCTGCAGAACAAGGTGCAGCCGGCCTTCCTCCTCGCGGCGGTGGTGCTGGGCCTGCTGGCCGTCGGCCCGCGCTCGGTGTTCCGGTCCCCGTGGCCGTGGACGGCCGGCCTCGTGGCCGCGGCGCTGTGGACGCCGAACCTGGTGTGGCAGGCGACGCACGACTGGCCGCAACTGCAGCTGGCCGGAGCCATCGCGGGCGGGAGCTCGGGCACCAGTGAGCCCTGGTACCTCTTCCTCCCGTTCCAGCTGGTGCTGGTCAGCCCGCTGCTGTTCCCGGTGTGGATGGCCGGCTGGTGGCGGCTGGCCCGGGATCCGGCGCTGCGGACGTGGCGGTGCTTCGCCGTCGCCTACGTCGCCCTGGCAGTGCTGTTCCTCGTGACCGGCGGCAAGCCGTACTACCTGGCCGGCGTGTACCCGCTGCTGCTGGCGGCCGGAGCCGATCCAGCGCTGCGCTGGGCCCGCCGCGTCGGCACCCGCGCCCGCCGGCTGCTCGTGCCGGCGCTCGCCACAAGCCTGGCCATCGGCGCCGTGCTGATGCTCCCGGTGCTGCCGGCCCGCTGGTTGCCCGGCTCACCGGTGGCGGCGGTCAACTACGACGCCGGCGAGACGGTCGGCTGGCCCCGGTTCGCCGACGCCGTCGAGCGGGCGCACGACCGCCTGCCGGAGGACGCGCGGGCCGTCGTCCTCACCGGGAACTACGGCGAGGCGGGGGCGGTCGACCGCTTCGCACCCGACCTCGGTCCGGCGTACAGCGGGCACAACTCCTACTGGGCGTGGGGACCGCCACCGGAGGACGCCGACGCCGCGGTCGTCGTCGGACTGCCGCAGGAGCGGCTGGCCCGCTGGTTCGCCTCGGTGCAGGCCGCCGGGCGGATCGACAACGGACTGGAACTCGACAACGACGAGCAGGGCGAGACGGTCTGGCTGGCCACCGACCGGCGAGTGCCCTGGTCGGAGATCTGGCCGGAGCTGCGCCGGCTCGCCTGACTCAGGATTCGGCGGCGCCAAAGGGCATGGTCTGCCTCGGCCGACGCGCCCACGACCTGCCTGAGCCGGGGGTACGGCGACGGGTCCGGCGCGGGCCGGGAGGGCCGGCCCGTCGGCGGGTCAGCCGGGAAAGGTGCGGGCGAAGGCGGCGAACCGGCGCAGGGACCAGCGGATGCCGAGCAGGGCGAAGGGCTTCACCAGCACCCAGCCGATCACGCCGAGCAGTCCGTAGGGCAGGTAGAGCCGCTCGGTCCAGACGAACGTCGAGTGCTCGCCGCGGGGCTCGATCTCGAAGATCCCCGGGCC
>DASPIH010000120.1:0-9936 GCA_035629195.1 Blastococcus sp.
CGCCAGGCGCTGCGCAACCACCCGGTGCACCAGCTGCCCGACCGCGAGGAACGCGTCCGGGCGGCCGAGCGCTGGTTGCGGGCGGTGCACGAGGCGGAGGCGCTGCAGCGGAGGATGGCCGAGCGCACCGGGTCCCTCACCCGGCAGTTCGACCGCACCTGCGACGTGCTCGAGGAGCTCGGCTATCTCGTGCCCGAGGCCGTTCCGCTGGTTCCTGCCGACACCGAGGTGGTCGGTCCCCTCGACGACGTCCCGGTGGTCACCGAGGACGGCCGTCGACTCGCGCGCATCTGGTCGGAGGCCGATCTGCTGGTGGCCGAGTGCCTGCGGGCCGGAGTGTGGCGCGGGCTCACGCCGGCCGAGCTGGCGGCGGCTGCGTCCACGCTGGTGTTCGAGGCGCGCAGGGACAACCCCGGCCTGCCGTCCGTGCCTGCGGGCAAGGTCGCCGCCGCGATCGGCGAGATGCGCGGCATCCGGTCCCGGTTGCAGGACGTCGAGCTCGCCCAGGACGTGCGGGCCACCCGCGACCTGGACCTCGGCTTCGCGTGGGCCGCCTACCGGTGGGCCGACGGCCAGAGCCTCGATCGGGTGCTCGCCGGAGCCGAGCAGGCGGGGACGGAGCTGTCCGGAGGCGACTTCGTCCGCTGGACCCGCCAGCTCATCGACCTGCTCGACCAGC
The DNA here is from genome assembly GCA_035629195.1 of Blastococcus sp. GTDB lineage: Bacteria > Actinomycetota > Actinomycetes > Mycobacteriales > Geodermatophilaceae > Blastococcus. The sequence goes on from DASPIH010000120.1 coordinate 680, forward strand.
TGGGCAAGGTCGCCGACGACATCGTCGCGCGCACGGCGCGGGCCGCGGTGGAGCGGGTGCGTCGGGGCGTGGTGGCGGTAGCGGCGGGCGGCTGACCAGCGAGCTGCCCGCGACCCGGCACCGGGCGCGGCAGAACCGCCCGCCCGGCCGACAACCGGGACCGCCACGTCACCGGGAGCGACGATGACCGAGCCGCCGCGTAGCGACGGACCGCAGGACGACCGTGCGGGCCAGGATCGGCCTGGACCCTGGCCATGGGGCCCCCCGGCCCAGCCCGCCGGCGGCTTCCAGCACCTCGCGCAGCCACCCGCGGACCCGCCGCAGTACGGGCAGAGCCCCTACGCCCAGAGCTCCTACGGCCCGAATTCCTACGGTCAGCCTCCGTACGGCGGGCCGCAGCAGTACGGCCAGCCGTTCCACGGGCACCCCGGGTACGGACAGCCCGGTCACGAACAGCCGGCGCACGCCCGGCAGCCGGCCGGCAGCTCACCGCGAGGGCTCGTCCTGGGGCTGGGCCTGCTCGTCCTCGTGGCGCTGGTCGCCGTCGGGGTCGTCCTCGCCCTGACGACGGGCCGCACCGTGCTCGCCCGCTCGGCGGTCGAGGAGGACGTCGCCGAGCAGTTCGAGCAGCGCGAGGGCGTGGCCGTCGACCTCGACTGCGCCGAGGAGATGACCGTCGAGGAAGGGGCGGTCTACGAGTGCTCCGGCGTCACCTCCGACGACGAGGAGGTCACCCTCCGGATCGAGATCACCGACGCGGACGGCGGCAGGTACACCTGGTCGGAGCCCTGAGCGGCCTCACTCCAGAACGCCGGCCGGCCAGCCCAGCGCTGCACCCAGCCGGCCCAGGGAGGACTGCAGCCCGTGCTGCTCGGCGAGCGCGGCGAGGGCACGGGCGTCGGCGGGGGAACGGGGGAGGGTGCCCTCCACCGCAGGCAGATCGATGTCGCGCGTCACCGCCACCACCACGGGCGCGGCGTCGAGGTAGTCCCCGGCCGCGTGCAGCTTCTTGAGCACCGCGGCGGTGAGCGGCGGCCTGGGCACGACCGTGCGTGCTGCGGCGGCACGGATGCCGGCCAGGTCGCCGAACTCGTTGATCAGCGCGGCGGCGGTCTTGGCACCGACCCCCGCGACACCGGGCAGTCCGTCGCTCGGGTCGCCGCGCAGCACCGCGAAGTCCGCGTAGGCGCGGCCCGGGATGCCGTACCTGGCGGTGACGGCGGCCTCGTCGACGAACTCCAGGTCGGCGATGCCGCGGGCGGTGTAGAGGATCCGCACGCCGCGGGCGTCGTCGACGAGCTGGAACAGGTCGCGGTCACCGGTGACGACGTCGACCGGGCCACGGGCGCGCGTCGCCAGCGTGCCGATCACGTCATCGGCCTCGTAGCCGGGCGCTCCCACCCGCGCGACCCCGGCCGCGGCGAGGACGTCCACGAGGACGGGCACCTGGGGTCCCAGCTCGTCGGGGGTCTCCTCGCCGCCCTCCGGGCCGACGCGATGCGCCTTGTAGGACGGCAGCGCCTCGACCCTGAACGCCGGGCGCCAGTCGTCGTCCCAGCACGCCACGAGCCGGTCGGGACCGTGGGTGGTCACCAGACGGGCGGTCATGTCCAGGAACCCGCGGACGGCGTTGATCGGCCGCCCGTCAGGAGTCGTGACGCTGGTCGGGACGCCGTAGAAGGCGCGGAAGTACAACGACGCGGCGTCCAGCAGCATGAGGCTCACGACGGCGGACGGTATCGGCCCGGATACGGGGGCGGGGATCCCCGGGCGCTGCTGGCTAGTCTGCCGCTGTGCCATCTCCGACCGGGTCCGCCCTGCCGCTGGTGACCATCGACCGGGTGCACGCCGCCCGGGCGATCGCCGAGCAGCTCGGGGTCGACCTCCTCGTGCTCACCCCGGGCGCCGACCTGCGCTACCTGTGCGGGTACGACGCCCACGCGATGGAACGGCTCACTGCGCTGGCGGTGCCGCGCACCGGCGAGCCGTTCCTCGTCGTCCCGCGGCTGGAGGCGCCGATGGTCGACGCGAGCCCGGCCGGCTCGCTCGGCCTGGAGCTCCTGGCCTGGGACGAGACCGATGACGCGTTCGCCGTCCTCGCCGGGGCGGCCACGGCCCGGCTGGGGGCAGCTCCGTCGCGGGTGGCGGTCGGCTCGCGCACCTGGGCCGAGCACGCGCTCGGCGTCCAACGGGCGCTGCCCGGCTCCACCCTCGAACTGGCGAGCCCGGTGGTCGACCGCCTGCGCATGGTGAAGACACCGGCCGAGGTGGAGGAGCTGGCACTGGCCGGCGCCGCCATCGACCGCGTGCACGCGCGCATGGGGGAGTGGCTGCGCGTCGGCCGCACCGAGGCCGAGGTCGGCGCTGACATCGCCGCCGCGATCCTCGCCGAGGGCCACGTCGGGGTCGACTTCACCATCGTCGGATCGGGGCCGAACGGCGCCAGCCCCCACCACGAGCTGTCGGGGCGCACCGTCGAGGCCGGCGACGTCGTCGTGGTCGACATCGGCGGCGAGACGGCCACGGGCTACCGCTCCGACTGCACCCGCACGTACGTCGTCGGGGGCAGCGCGTCCGCCGAGGTCGCCGACTGGTACGGCGTGCTGCTCGCGGCACAGCAGGCCGCGACGGCCGCCGTGCGCCCCGGCGTCACCGCCGAGCAGGTCGACGCCACCGCGCGCCGGATCATCGCCGACGCCGGCTGGGGCGAGTACTTCATCCACCGCACCGGGCACGGCATCGGCCTCGACACGCACGAGGCTCCCTACATCGTCGCGGGCAACGATCTCCCGCTCGAGCCCGGCATGGCGTTCTCCGTCGAGCCGGGCATCTACCTCCCCGGCCGGTGCGGCGCGCGCATCGAGGACATCGTGGTCTGCACCGACGACGGCGTCCGCGTCCTGAACAACGGTCCCCGTGGGCTCGTCGAACTCCCCGGCTGAGCCGGGCGGCGCGGCCGTCGACGTCGACCGGGCGCTCATGGCCGCCCTGGCCCGGGACGGGCGGGCCAGCTACACCGACCTCGCCGAGCGGGTGGGCCTGTCGGTCTCCGCGGTGCACCAGCGGGTGCGCCGGCTGGAGCAGCGGGGGCTCATCACCGGGTACCGGGCCCTCCTCGACGCGAAGCAGCTCGGCCTTCCGCTGACGGCCTTCGTGTCCATCACGCCCATCGACGTCGCCCAGCCCGACGACGCGCCGTCCCGGTTGGCGCACCTCGAGGCGATCGAGGAGTGCCACTCCGTCGCCGGCGTGGAGAGCTACATCCTCAAGGTGCGGGTGGCCTCACCGGATGCGCTGGAGGCGCTGCTCCAGGGGATCCGGGCAGCTGCCAACGTGACCACCCGGACCACCGTCGTCCTCTCCACCGCCTACGAGGACCGCCCGCCGATCTGAACGCCGGGGTGGACATCGTATCGAACACGTGTTCGGATGGCGGCCATGCGATGGGAAGCGCAGCGGCTCGGCCCCGACGACGGTTCCGCGCTGCCCGGCATGCCGTCGATCCGCGGCCTGCTGCGCAGCGTGCAGGTTGCCGAGTTCCCCGGCCTGACGTTCCACGAGGTGCGGGCCAGGAGCGCGCTCAACGCGGTTCCGGGCGATTCGGCCATGCCGTTCCCGTACACGATCAATCCATACCGGGGCTGCAGCCATTCGTGCCGGTACTGCTTCGCGCGCAGGACGCACGAGTGGCTCGAGTTCGACTCCGGCAGGGATTTCGACACGCAGGTGGTCGTCAAGACGAACCTGACCGACGTGCTGCGCAAGGAGCTGGCCCGCCCGTCGTGGCAGCGGGAGCACGTCGCGCTGGGCACCAACACCGACCCCTACCAGCGTGCCGAGGGCCGCTACCGGCTGATGCCCGGCGTCATCCGAGCCCTCGCGGACTCCGGCACGCCGTTCTCCATCCTGACCAAGGGCACACTGCTGCGCCGGGACGTCCCGATCCTGGTGCAGGCCGCCGAGCAGGTGCCCCTGGGGCTCGGCGTCTCCATGGCCATCTGGGACGACGACCTGCACCGGTCGTTGGAGCCCGGCGCGCCTTCACCTCGGGCCCGGCTGGATGTCGTCCGCGCCCTCGTCGACGCCGGCCTGCCGTGCGGGGTGTTCCTCGCCCCCGTCCTGCCGGGGCTCACCGACGACGACGCGAGCCTGGACTCGGCCATCGGCGCCATCGCGGCCGCCGGAGCCACCGGCGTCACCGTCATCCCGCTGCACCTGCGCCCGGGAGCGCGGGAGTGGTTCACGTCCTGGCTGGCCGCCGAGCACCCGCACCTGGTTCCGCGCTACGAGCGGCTCTACGCCCGCGGTGCCTACGTACCGGCGGAGTACCGCACCTGGCTGTCCCTGCGCGTCGCCCCGCTGCTGGCGCGGCACGGCCTGGACCGCCGGTCGGGCGGCGCCGCGCGGCAGGCGGACGGAGCGGTCGCCACCGGGGTACCCGGGGACGAGGAGGTCGGATTTCCGGAGGGCAGCCTTCCCTCCGGAGGTCTGCCCGGTGGGCGCGCGACCTCCCGGCCTGCCCGGATGCCGCCTCCGGCCCGGGGAGAGGCTCAGCAGCTGACCCTGCTCTGAGCGGCTCACTCCGCCCGGCGGCCGGTCTGCGCCATCGAGCGGTGCACGGAGCGCTGAGCGCGCACCACGCCTCGCGCCGACACCGGAGGAGCGCCCGCGGCGAGCGCCAGCCGCCGGTAGGAGTCGTAGGACAGGTCGAGGTACGCGGCAGCGAGCTGCTCCACCGCCTCGCGCCGTGACGGGGGAGCGGAGGCACGCAGATGGCCCACCGTGCGCCGCGCGTGCTTGGTGAACGTCGTCTGCAGCGCCTGGCTGGACAGCCGGCCGCCGATCCGGGAGGTCACCCCCGGTCCGCGCCGCAGCGCCGGGAGCACCCAGGGGCTGGCGGCCAGCGCGGGGAAGCGGTTGCGGGTGGCTTCCCATGCGTGCCAGGCCGTCAACGCCCCCGGCACCGACCACTCGCCGTCGTCGGTGGAGACGAGCAGCCGCCGTGCCGTCACGCGCACCTGGTCGCGCCGCAGCAACCGGAACATCCCGACCGGTGCCGGCCAGCCGAGGGCCAGCGCGCACCAGGCGACCGATCGCAGGTGTTCCGGGTCCTCACCGCGCACCCGGGTGAGCGGCCGCAGGTCCAGCCGCGGCGGATCGGGTTCCGGTGTCGGGGGGAGCGGGAGCGCAAGGCCGCCGTAGCGGGCGACCTTGCTGTAGAGGGCGACCGTCGCCGGCTTCCACTCCCGCGCCTGCGCGACCGGATCGAGGCCGACATCAGCCAGGTCGTCCGGCCCGAGGCCGAGGTCCAGCGCGGCGTCCGCCAAGCGGCGCCACTGCGGTTCGTATCCGGGAGGCGGCGGGATGCGCGCCCACGCCTCCGGCGGTGGAGGGGCTGGCATGTCGGGCAACGGCTGCTGCCACCCTCGGGACATGAGCCCATACTACCGTTATCCCCAACAACAATGCAAAATTCAAGTTGTGGCAGTCCGATGACAGAAGCGCCCTACGGGCGCTCATCAATGACCGCAACCCCTGAAGCCTGGGCAGGGAATGCGGTAACTGCCGAGACCGCCGATCCCTGGTACTGCGATCGGCCGCCGAACTGCTGATCATGACTGCGTGCGAACCGTCGGCGTCGAGGAAGAGCTGCTCGTGGTCGACCCAGCCGGCCGTCCGGTGCCCAGGGGGCCGGACGCCCTGGGTGTCGCCGCACGGTCCGGCGAGGGGGAGGACGTCGAGCAGCACGACCGTGCCGAGCGCGGGGAGGACAGCACCCCCGACACCGCCCACCTCATGCCGGAGCTGAAGGCGCAGCAGGTCGAGCTGGGCACATCGGTCTGCGCGACCCTCGACGAGGTCCGCCGCGAGCTGCGTCACTGGCGCGGTCGCGCGGATGCCGCCGCTTCCGCGGTCGGGGCCCGCGTCGCTGCGCTCGCCACCTCGCCGGTTCCCGTCGAGCCCGAACCGACCGAGGGGGAGCGCTACGCGGAACTGGGTGCCGTCTTCGGGCAGACCGCCTGGGATGCGCTCACCTGCGGGTGCCACGTGCACGTCTCGGTTCAGGACGACGAGGAGGGGGTTGCCGTCCTGAACCGGATCCGCGTCTGGCTGCCCGTGCTCACGGCGATGAGCGCCAACTCCCCCTACTGGCAGGGCAGGGACACCGGGTACGCGAGCTTTCGTTCCCAGGTCTGGGACCGGTGGCCGTCGGCCGGCCCGAACGGTCCGTTCGCCGACGCCGCGGAGTACTACCGGCTGGTCGAGGACGTGCTGGCCACAGGCACGGTCATCGACACCGGGATGGTCTACTTCGACGCCCGGCTGTCGGCCACCTGGCCCACCGTGGAGGTGCGGACCGCCGACGTCGCGCTGCGGGTCGAGGACGCCGTCACCCTCGCCGGCCTGGTGCGGGGCCTGGTGGAGACCGCGGCCCGCGAGGCACGGAGCGGCGGAGCCGTGCCCGGGATGCGGCCGGAGATCCTCCGCCTCGCCGCCTGGCGAGCCGGCCGCTCCGGCCTGGGCGGCGACCTCGTCCATCCGCACAGCGGTCGGCCGGTGCCGGCCGCGGACGTCCTGGCCGATCTGCTCGAGCACGTGCGCCCCGCACTGGCCGATGCCGGTGACGAGCGGACGGTCGCCGAGGGTGTGACGGCGATGCTCACCCGCGGCACCGGCGCTGCCCTGCAGCGCCGGGTGCACCGGCTGACCGGCGATCTCGCCGCCGTGGTGCGGACCGCCGTGGCCGCCACCCACGGCGAGGACACCGACCGGGCGACGCACGGGGCGACGGGCTAGATTCCGCGCATGTACACGGCGAGCTGGCGAGACGTGGTCCGGCCGGGTCTGTACGGCAGCTCACCGGATCCCCGGGACAAGCCCTACCGGGCGGTCATCCGGCTCACGCTTGTCGTCTTCCGGCTCTTCCGCTTCCGGTTCGACGTGCGCGGCTCCGAGCACGTCCCGGCCACCGGTGGCGCGATCATCTGCAGCAACCACGTGAGCTACTTCGACTTCACCTTCCTGGGCCTGGGTGCGCTGCCCCAGCAGCGGCTGGTGCGCTTCATGGCCAAGGCCGCGGTGTTCGACCACTGGCTCTCCGGGCCTTTCATGCGTGCGATGCGGCACATCCCGGTCGACCGCAGGGCCGGTACCGCCGCCTTCGAGGCCGCGGTCCGAGCGCTCAAGGACGGCGAGGTCGTCGGGATCTTCCCCGAAGCCACGATCAGCACCAGCTTCACCGTCAAGGACGTCAAGGCCGGAGCCGCGCGCATGGCCGTGGACGCCGGGGTGCCCGTCATCCCCGCGGCGGTGTGGGGCGGGCACCGCGTGGCGACGAAGAACCACAAGGTGGAGCTGCGCCGAGGTGTCCCGGTCACCGTGCTCCTCGGCGAACCCCTCACCCCTGAGCCGGGCGAGAAGGTGCAGGCGTTCCTGCGGCGCATCCGGGCGGCCATGGAGGCCCTGCTGGACGAGGCGCAGCGCAGCTACCCCGACGAGCCCGCCGGCGACGCCGACAGGTGGTGGCAGCCGGCCCACCTCGGCGGTACCGCGCCGACCCCCGAGCAGGCGGCGTCCTCGGACGCCGTGCGCGCGGCGGGCAGGAGCATGACTGCGGAGCGGCCTCATCCGCTGAAGCGCCTCGCCGCCCGAGCCCGTCGCCGCTGAGACCTCACTCGACGACGACCGGCGCCGTCAGCCGGACCGCCTCGAGTTCGACGTCGTACCAGCGGGTCATCCGGCCGAGCGGCACCATGCCCAGCCGCCGGCACACGCCCATGGACGGTCCGTCCCCGGGCCGGACCACCGCGTGGACCTCCGGCAGCCCGAGCCCGGACGCCCGGTCGATCACCTCGCGGGCGGCCTCGATCGCGAGGTGATCGACCCCCTGGGTCAGGGTGGAGGTGCCAACCCACCGCCACCTCACCGACGCCGTGGGGGAGGGGCTCGAACGGCAGCGTCCCGCCCGGCACCCCGTGTGGATGACGTGCTGGCGTGCCACCAACTCCGCATGGTGACCGTCGGCGGACCGACCAGCCAACGGGTGACCACGCTGCGGCCGCAGAGGCCCATGCCCGCAGCCGCCCCGGCCGCTTCCTACCGCCGACCGGGGCAGGCGCACACGTCAGGGTCGGCCGTACCGGAGGAGGACGACGCCGTTGCCGAAGACCCGGCTCTCGAGCAGCCGCAGCGAACTACGCCGGTCCACCTCACGGAACATCGGCCGGCCGCGGCCGATCAGCACCGGGTGGACGTAGATGCGGTACTCGTCGACGAGGTCGTGCTCGGCGAACGAGGCCGCCAGGCCCGCACCGCCGACGACCACCGGCCCCCGTGCCTGCGCCGCCCGCGCCCGCACGTCCTCCGGGACGACGTCCCTCACCAGCTCCGCGTTGGGCCCGACCCGGTCCAGGGTGCGGGAGAAGACGACCTTCGGGGTGCTCCGCCAGATGCCGGCGAAGTCGCGTACGTGCGCGGAGGCATCGGGCTCGGCGTCCGCGGCCGGCCAGTAGCCCTCCATGAGCTCGTACACGACCCGGCCCTCGAAGAACGCGGCCGCGTCGCGCAGCACGTCGTTCATGTGCGAGTGCAGCTCCTCGTCGACCAGGTGCCAGTCGATCTCGCCGTCCGGACCGGCGATGAACCCGTCGAGCGACACCCCCATGTGCACCACCACGCTGCCCATGAGGGCCGAGGATGCACCCTCCGGGCCGCCGGGGGAACTGGTCAGCCGCCGTCGACCGGGATCGGCAGGCGGGAGCCACAGCGGACCGGGCGGCCATCGGCTCGCCGGGCCCCACAACTCGCGGTCGGTCGCGGAAAGCGTGTGGATCTGGTCGTAGCAGGCGTACCTGCGGTCGAGCGCCGCCTCGTCTGAACGCTGGGTCCCGGTGCGGTAGTTCGTCCAGTAGCTGATGCGCTACCACTGGGCGCTGCGTCAGTCGCGCTCCGCCATGCCGGCGAAACCAGGCACCGGAGGAAGTAGGCATCGACGTACAGCGGCTGGATTTCGACGCCGCCTCGTTCTGCCAGGTCTTCGATGCGCACCGGTGAGCAGCACGGCGCCGCCGTACCGCCGCCGTGCTGCTCACCGGGGCTGGGCAGAGCGACGCTGAGAAGCAGCGTGGCGCGCCTCGGGGCTGGCCGACCGCGTCGTGGTCGGCGACGCCATGGACCGACTGGCCGTCACGGCGGCAGTGAGCACCCACGGCGAACCTCACCGTCGTGGGCGTGGACGTCCCGGCGCCGAGCACGGG
>DASPIH010000121.1:0-5770 GCA_035629195.1 Blastococcus sp.
CATGCTGCTGCACGCCGACGCGGCGCAGGCCGGCCTGGCGGGCCGGGAGCCGGCGGCGGCGCGAGCGCTGGACGTCGTTCTCACCTCGGGCCGCAGCGCGCTGGACGACCTGCACCGGCTGCTCCGGGTCCTCCGGGACGACGGGGACGACGACGGGCCGGGCACGATCGCCGCGCTCGGCGGGCTCGTGTCCGCCGCCGCGGCCGCTGGCCGCGACGTGACGCTGACCGTCGACGGGAGCGTGCGCCCGCTCCCCGCGGCGGTGGAGGCGACCGCGTACCGCATCGTGCAGGAGTCCCTGACCAACGCCTTCCGGTACGCCCCGGGCGCGCACGTCCGCGTCACCGTGCTGTTCTTCCCGCACCTGCTGACGGTCGAGGTCGCCGACGACGGTCCCGGGTCCTCGGGTAGCGAGCGGGCCGGCTTCGGGCTGGTCGGACTCCGCGAGCGGGTCGCGCTGTTCGACGGGCGGATGACGGCCGGACAGCGAACCGACGGGCCCGGGTGGATCACGGAGGTGGAGCTGCCCGTCCCCGCTCCGGAGCCCGCGCGGGCATGACGGTCCGGGTGCTGCTCGCCGACGATGAGGCGCTCGTCCGCACCGGCCTGCGCATGATCCTCGAGGTCGAGACGGACCTCGAGGTCGTGGGGGAGGCCGCCGACGGCGTGGACGCCGTCGGGATGTGCCGGGAGCTGCGGCCCGACGTCGCGCTGGTCGACATCCGGATGCCGCGGCTGGACGGAATCCAGGCCGCCCGGCGGATCTGCGCCGACCCGGTGCTCGGTACGGCGGTGGTCATGCTGACGACCTTCGACGCCGACGAGCACGTGGTCGAGGCGCTGCGCGCCGGCGCCACCGGATTCCTGCTCAAGTCGATGCCGCGGGAGCAGTTGGTGGCCGCCGTGCGCGCCGCGGTCAGCGGCGACGCCCTGCTGGCGCCGGCGTTGGTCCGCCGGCTGCTCGACGACTTCGTCGGCAGGGCCGGGACGGAACTGGTCGCCGTCCCGGGCCTGGAGCGGCTCACCGCGCGCGAGCAGGAAGTGCTGCGGCTCGTCGCACGGGGGCTGTCCAACGCGGAGATCGCCGCAGCGCTCGTGCTCGGCGAGGGCACCGTCAAGACCCACGTCGCCCACGTGCTCGGCAAGCTCGGGCTCCGCGATCGGGTGCAGGCGGTGGTGGCCGCCTACGAGTCCGGGCTGGTGCGGCCGGGGCAGGGGTGAGGGTCGGCCGACGGAAGCCCGCTCGACGGCCGGCGCGCCCGCCCGTCGCAGCCCGAAGGTGAGCGCGATCGCACCGGGGAGAACAGCGGGAGTTCCACCCGGCCGGGCGAGGTCAGGGCAGCCGGGACGGATCCAGGTGGCCGAGCAGCGTCTCCCCGACGTTGCGCATCGCCTCGACCTGCTCGGGGGAGAGCTGGTCGAACAGCTCACGGCGGACACCCTCGACGTGGATCGGCGCCGCGCTCTCCAGGGCGGCGAAGCCCTCGTCGGTGAGAACGGCCAGCTGCCCGCGCCCGTCCTCCTCGCAGACCTGGCGGCGCACCCAGCCGCGCTCCTCGAGGCGGGACACCGCGTGCGAGAGCCGGCTGCGGGAGGACAGGCAGCGGTCGGCCAGCTCGCTCATCCGCATCATCCGCTCGGATGCCTCCGACAGCGCGACGAGGATCTCGTAGTAGGCGTGCGAGATACCGGTGCGGCGGGTGAGGTCCCGGTCCAGGCGGTCCAGCAGGAGTTGGGCGCTGTAGAGCCAGGCCCGCCACGCCTTCTGCTCCTCGACGTCGAGCCAGCGGGGCTCACCCATGGGGAGTGGTTCGGGCGACACGGACGGTTACCTTACCCCAGGATACCGAGGGAATAGTCAAGCGCTCAACTATGCTGACCCCCACGACACCGCAGGCCTGTCCCACCAGAGGAGTTCCCATGACCAGCACCGCCGTCCAGATCCCCGGCTACATCGCCGGCGTCTGGGACATCGACGCCACCCACTCGACCGTCGGCTTCTCCGTGCGCCACATGATGGTGAGCAAGGTTCGCGGCTACTTCCGCGAGTTCTCCGGCGAGATCGTCACCGCCGCGGACCCGACGCAGTCCACCGTCACCGCCTCGGTGAACATGGACTCGATCGACACCCGTCAGGAGCAGCGCGACGCGCACATCAAGTCCGCCGACTTCTTCGACGTGGGCAACCACACCACCATGGACTTCCGCTCCACCGAGGTCCGCACGGACGGCGCCGACTGGACGGTCGTCGGAGACCTGACCATCAAGGGCATCACCAAGCAGGTCGAGCTGGAGCTCGAGCTCAACGGCTTCGGCCCGGACGCCTACGGCGGCACCCGCGCCGGCTTCAGCGCGAAGACCGAGATCTCCCGCAAGGCCTTCGGCGTCGACATCGACATGCCCATGGACGGTGGCGGCGTCGTGGTCGGTGACAAGATCACCGTCGAGCTCGAGATCCAGGGCGTCCTCCGCACCCAGTAAGCGCTTCTCCCGCCCCTGCACGGGGCGCGATCCGACGAAGGCCCCGGGCGGTGCCCGGGGCCTTCGTCGTGCTCACGGGATGGGCGCGAGGGCGCGGATGAAGTGCTCGGCCGCCGACAGCTGGGCCTTCTCGGCCTTGTCGAGCACCGCGGACGCGCCGAAGAACTCGTGCATGACGCCGGCGTAGTACTCGTGCGTCGTCGGGACGCCGGCCGCTTCCAGGTTCTCCGCGAACGTCTGGCCCTGGCTGCGCAGCACGTCGCGCTCGCAGGTGATGACCAGCGTCGGGGGCATGCTCGCCAGCTGCTCGGCCGTCCAGCCGAGGAGGTCGACGCGCGGGTCCCTCGCCGCCTCGGGCCGGCCCTCGAACGCGTGCATCGCCATCCAGCTCAGCAGCGCACGGTTGAGCGGCCGGCCGTCGGCGGCGTCGGCCATCGACTCCCCGAACTGCTCGCCGGTGGTGAGCGGGTACACGCAGACCAGGGCCAGCGGGACCGGCTGGCCGTTCGCGGCCAGCTGCAGCGAGGTGGCCGCCGCCATGGTGCCCCCGACGGACTCGCCGCCGATGGCGAGCCGGGAGGCGTCGCCGCCGAAGGAGGCCGCGTTCTCCAGCACGTAGTGGTACGCGGTCAGGACGTCGTCGTGCGAGGCCGGGAACACCGCCTCGGGCGCGCGCCGGTAATCGGGGGAGACGACGATCGCGCCGGACTTGTTGGCCAGGCCGCGGCACGAGGCGTCGTAGGTGTCGATGTCGAACAGCACCCAGCCGCCGCCGTGGATCCACATGATGACCGGCAGGGGAGCGGTGCCCGCGTCGATCGGCTTGTAGACGCGCAGCCGCTGCACACCGCCCGCGCCGTCGGGGATCTCGAGGTCCTCGACCGGGCCGACCGGTTCCGGGCCCTCGATGCCCCGGTCGGCCATGACCTTCTTCACCGCGTCGTCGGGCCCCGGCTGCTTGCGGGCCTGGGCGGGCTCGAGGATCTCGAACGGCAGCGGCGTCAGGGAGGAGTGGGCGTCGACGATCGCCTGGGCCTCGGGGTCGAGCAGGCCCGAGGCGTCCGTGGCCAGCTCCTTCTGGCGTCCCGAGAGCATGTCCCGGACGTGGTCGAGCGGCTTGGCGAGCATGCCGGCGATCCGCTCGGCGACGCCCTCGTCGGGCGCGTGCGGGTGCGGCCGGGTCGGAGCCTGCCGCTTGGCGGCCAGGAACTCCTTGCCGAGCTGGGCCATCCGCTCCGCGCCCGCCTTCTGCCGGAACTCGGGCAGTTCCTCGTCCTCCTCGTCGTGGACGTGGTGGCGGACCACGCGCATCAGATCGGTGAGCGCCTGCTCGAACTCGGTCTCGCCCGGCTCGGTGCGCCCGAGGGTGACCAGGAGTTCCTTGATCTGCTGGTGCTCGTGCTCGGCGTCGTCGTGCTCGTCGGTCATCCCGATCTCGGGCCAGATCGGGTACAGCACCGTCTCCTCGGCGAAGGCGTGCAGCGCCAGCTCGAGGGAGATCTGGTCGACCAGCACCCGGCGGTTCCCCCGCCCGGCCTCCAGGTGCTGGAACTGCCGCTCGACGATCGCGTGGTCGTCGGCGATCAGGTGGTCGACGTCGCCGGGCAGGGTCTCGTAGGACAGGGGCATGCCGTGCTCCTCGGCTCGAAATCGGTGCCGGGAGAACCCGGCAGCCACATGGGTGCCGCCCTACCCGGTCACGAACCGGGCACGCGTCGAGGAGCACGGCCACCGGGGACGGCCCCCGGGCGGGAGCACCGGAGCAGGGACACTGGTCGACATGTCGACCGCCACGCTCACTCGTGTCCCCGCCTCGCTGCTCGTCGCCGTCGGCCTGGCGGCCGGATTCGGCATCGCGCAAGGCACCGGCATCCGCGCGCTCGGCGGTGCGGTCTTCGCCGTCTGCGGTGCCGGAGCCGCCTGGATCGCCGCCCGGCGGCGGGGCCCGGCCGTCACCGCGGGACTGGCGGCTCTCTACATCGGGGCGTTCGTCCTGGCGCACGTACTGGCCCTCGGCGCCGGGTTCCCGGCCTGGTTCGCCGTGAGTCTGGTCACTCTCGCCGCAGCCGGGGCGACGTTCGGGGTGGTCGACCGGGCGTGATCCGCTGGTCGGCCCCCTGCAGCGGCCCGCGCGAGCGTGCGAGCGGAGGGGGGCAGGGAGTCCTTCCACTAGAGTGCAGGGAAGGTTGCGGCCCCGGTGGCCGTTGACCAGATGCCTGCGCGCGTCCGCGTGGTGCGCTCCCCGAGCTCTCCTGAGGTGCCCTTCCGCATGCCCACCCGCGACGACCTGCGCAACGTGGCGATCATCGCCCACGTCGACCACGGCAAGACGACCTTGGTCGACGCCCTCCTCCGCCAGGCCGGCGCGCTCGGCCGCTCGAAGGGCGAGGGCACCGACAACGACTCCACGCAGGACCGCGTGATGGACTCGATGGACCTCGAGCGCGAGCGCGGCATCACCATCCTCGCCAAGAACACCGCGATCCGGCTGGCCGACGAGAACGGCAACCCGGTGGTCGTGAACATCGTCGACACCCCGGGCCACGCCGACTTCGGTGGCGAGGTCGAGCGGGGCCTGTCGATGGTCGACGGCGTCGTCCTGCTCGTGGATGCCTCCGAGGGCCCCCTCCCGCAGACCCGTTTCGTGCTGCGGAAGGCCCTGGGCAAGGGGATGCCGGTCATCCTCGCCGTCAACAAGACCGACCGCGGCGACGCGCGGATCGCCGAGGTCGTCGACGAGTGCTACGAGCTGTTCATGGAGCTCATGGAGGACGCCGGCATGGACGCCGACGCCCTGGAGTTCCCGATCGTCTACTGCAACGGCCGCACCGGTCAGGCCTCGCTGAACCGGCCGGAGAACGGCACCGTGCCGGACAGCCCGGACCTGGGTCCCCTCGTGAAGACGCTGCTGGACACCGTCCCGGCGCCCAGCTACGACGCCGAGGAGCCCCTGCGCGCGCAGGTCACGAACCTCGACGCCTCCCCGTTCCTCGGCCGCCTGGCGCTGCTGCGCATCCACTCCGGTGAGATGAAGCGCGGGCAGCAGGTGGCCTGGTGCAAGATCGACGGCACCATCAAGAACGTCAAGATCACCGAGCTGCTCGTCACCGAGGGCCTCACCCGCACCCCGGCCGACAGCGCCGGCCCCGGTGAGCTGGTGGCCATCGCCGGCATCGAGGACATCATGATCGGCGACACCCTCGCCGACCCGAGCGACCCGCGGCCGCTGCCGCCGCTGACGGTCGACGAGCCGTCGATCTCGATCACGATCGGCATCAACACCTCGCCG
>DASPIH010000122.1:0-7954 GCA_035629195.1 Blastococcus sp.
GGGGCTCGCCAACCTCGGCGGTGCCGACGGCGGGAAGTCGTGGATGGACGTCGGGACGTCGGCCGGCGGCGGCTCCGGGCCGAAGGACGGCGGCCTGGACACCAGCAGCTGGTTCGAGTCGCAGCTGCCCCGGGCGGCCGACCAGCCGGAGGCGCGGATCGAGCTGTCCAGCATCTCCGACAGCACGCCGGCCATCGCGACCCCGCCGCCGCTGTCCCAGGTGACCGAGGACGTGCGCGACAGCGGGCCGGCGGCGGACCCGGCCGTCCGTGAGCAGTTCGGCGCAACGGGCGACGGGCAACCCCGCACATGAGCGCGGCGGCACGGGCATGGACGCCCGTGCCGCCGCTCGTGGCCCCGTCCCGGGTCCCGCCCTGAGCGTGCGAAGGGTGGGGAGGACGGGGTCCTTCTTCAGTCCTTGAGCAGGCCCTCGCGCAGCTTGGCCAAGGTCTGGCTGAGCAGGCGGGAGACGTGCATCTGCGAGATGCCGATGTCGGCGGCGATCTGCGACTGCGTCATGTTGCCGAAGAACCGCAGGATCAGGATGCGGCGCTCCCGGGCGGGGATCGTGGCCAGCAGCGGCTGCAGCGACTCGCGGTACTCCACGCCCTCGAGGGCGGCGTCCTCCTCGCCGAGCGTCGCGGCCAGGGTGGGGGAGTCGTCCTCGCCGGAGAGCCGCTCGTCCAGCGAGCTGCTGCGGTAGGCGTTCGCGACGGCCAGGCCCTCCAGCACCTCCGCGCGCGGGATGCCGAGGTGCTCGGCCAGCTCGCTGGGCGTCGGGGCCCGGCCGTTCTTCTGGGCCAGTTCACCGACGGCCGAGTTCAGCGACAGGTGCAGCTCCTGCAGCCGGCGCGGCACGCGGACCGACCACCCCTGGTCGCGGAAGTGCCGCTTGATCTCACCGGTGATGGTGGGCACGGCGAAGGAGAGGAACTCCACGCCGCGGGTGGGGTCGAACCGGTCGATGGCGGCGATCAGTCCGAGGGTGCCGACCTGCAGCAGGTCGTCGAACGGCTCTCCCCGGTTGCTGAACCGCCGGGCGAAGTGCCGGACGAGGGGCAGGTGCTCCTCCACCAGGATCTCCCGCAGGCGCTCCCGCCGGGGATCGTCCTTCTCCAGCGACGCCAGCTCGGCGAACAGCGGCGCGGTTCGTTCGGCCCGCCGCCGGTTCTCCGACATCGGCGGGGCGTCGGGCTCGACGGGCACGCTCTCGGCCACCGGCTCTGGGGCGTCAGGGCCGTCCACCGGTCGGGCCGGAGCGGGCACGCCGTCGACCACCGGTACGCCGAGCGGCTCCTCCACCGAATCGGTGGCAGCCGACGGGCTCATCGGGCCACCGAGAGGTTCTCGCCCGAGTCGCTGCCCACCTCGACCGCGTGGTGACCGGGCAGGAACTTGTCCATGGAGATGACGGCCACCGGCGTTCCGCCGCCGTCGCCGCCCGGCACCTTGTCCGAGGAGGAGCGGTGACCCTCGACGGAGTCCACGAGCGCGGCCAGCACCGCCCAGCCGAAGCCGTCGGTGGGCACCTCGGTGCCGTCGGCCGTGGGCACCCAGGCGTCGATGTGCAGGCCGGCGCGGGAGGTCTCGAAGACGACGGTGAGCGGCGCGTCGCCTGCCACGATCGTCGTCAGGGTGGCGCAGGCCTCGTCGACGGCCAGCCGCAGGTCCTCCACGGCGTCGAGGTCGTAGTCCATGCGCATGGCGAGGTCACCGGCCATGGCGCGGACGGCGGGGAGCTGGGTGGCCGTCGTGGGCACCCGCAGCTCTAGCCGTTCCGGCCGTCGCCCGTCCTGGGCGAGGGTTGCCCTCGAGTCGACCATCCGTCGTAGCTCCTTCGTTCCCGGCGCGCTCGATCATCGAGGTGCGGCGGTTCATCGTGTGCGGCGGCCCGGCCGCGGGGTGGCAGGGCCTGATCTGGACCGTGCCCAAGAAGACGGAGTACCCGGCTCCCGTGGCGCCGGAAACGTGGACATTCCCACGGGTACCGGCCTCCCCGCTCGCAGTTGCCGCACCCAGGACCCTGTTGTTCGCTGGCGTCGAAATGAGCGCCACTTCCGGCAGTCTGCCACCCCTGTCCGACGGCACCCTCGGCGAGGGGGCCGCCGTCCTCGTCGCTGCGCTCCACGCGGCGCCCCAAGCCGTGCTCTGCGTCCGGGCGGACGGCGGTGACCTGCTGTGGCTCAATGCGCGGGCCCGCGAGCTGCTCGCCGGAGGAACCGGCCTGCCGGAGGTCGGTGGCCGGCCGGTGCTCGACCTCGTCGCCGCCGCGTTGCGCACCGGGCACGCCGAGACGGCGTTCGGGCCACTGGGTCCCGGCGGGCCGACGGCGGCGGTGACCGCGCGGCCCCTGACGATCCAGGGAGAGCCCGGCGCGCTGGTCGTCCTGGAGGAGGCCGGTCCCGACGTGGCCGACGACCTGCACCGCGCTCAGCGGGCGCTGCTGCCGACGTCCCTGCCGATGCTGCCGGACCTGCGGCTGTCGGGCAGCTACCACCGGGCCTCCGACGCCTCGGTGGCCGGAGGTGACTGGTACGACGCGGTGTCCCTGGGCAAGGGCCGTCTGGCGCTCGTCGTGGGCGACGCCGTGGGGTACGGGGTCGCGGCAGCCGGTGCGATGAGCAGGCTGCGCGGGGCGCTGCGCTCCACGCTGCTGCGCGAGACCGACCCCGGGGCCGTGCTGGAAGCCCTCGACGCCTTCGCCGCCGACATGGACGACGTCGAGGGGACCTCGGTCTTCTTCGGCGTGCTGGACGCCGGCACCGGTCGGCTCGTCTACAGCGCCGCCGGCCACCCCGCCCCGCTGGTCGTGGGGGCCGACGGGGGAACAGCGTGGCTGGATCTCACGCCGCGGCCGCCGCTGGGCAGCCTTCCCGGTGCGCCGGCGCCCGTGCACGAGCAGGTCCTGCCCCAGGGCGCGACCCTGGTGCTCTTCTCCGACGGGGCGATGGTGGGGGACGACGAGCCACCGGAGGAGGTCCTGGAGCGGCTGGGCACGATCTCCCGCGGCGTGCTGTCCCGCCCCGGTGCCACCGACGGGGGGCTGGCCGATGCGATCGCGGAGGGGGTGCGCAGCCCGAACGGCTGGCTGGACGACGTCGCGGTGCTGGTGGCCCACCGCCGGGCGGTCGCGCAGGAGTCGCTCCGGCTCGAGCTGACCGCGGCACCCCAGGCGCTGCCCGGGGTCCGCCGCCGGCTGAACGCCTGGCTCACCGATCTCGGCATGAACGAGCAGGACCGGGTGGGGGTGATGGTCGCCGCGGGGGAGGCCTGTGCCAATGCGGCCGAGCACGCCTACCGGGACACCGAACCGGGCCCCATGTGGGTGACGGCGGCGGTCGACGTCGACGGGGTGCTGACGATCACCGTGCGCGACGAGGGCACCTGGCGCCCACCGGACCGCGACCCGGGCGACCGGGGCCGGGGGCTGCTGATCATGCGGCAGCTCGTCGACGGCGTCACGCTCGTGGAGGACCACGGCACGACGGTCACGCTGGGCTTCCGGCTGCGGGCGACACCCGGGGCCGATGCGGAGCAGCCGCGATCCGTCGAGGGCGCCGACGTGCGGGTCGACCGACAGGGTGAGCGGCCCGTGGTCCGGGCGAGCGGCACCATCGACGGTCCAGCCGCCGAGAACCTGCGCATCCGGATGCTGGAGGCCAGCCACGGTGGCGCGGCGCCCATGGAGCTCGACCTCACCGGGGTCGGCCTGTTCAGCAGCGCGGCCGTGCGGGTGGTGCTCGCGATGGCCCGCATCGCGCGGGACGAGTCCTGGCGGCTGGTGGTGCACGCGCCGGAGGGCCGGGTGACCCGGCACGTCCTGGAGATCAGCGGCCTGGCGGGCCTGGTGGAGCTGCGCTGAGGCGGAACGGTCGCGGCGGCGGGGTTTGCGGAACGGGTCGGGTGCTCATCCATCCGCCGTGAGACTCCGCCGCAGTGACGTGCACGGCCCCGGCTACGGCCGGCGGCGGGCCGGACGGGGTTTCGCCTACTACGACATCGACGGCGCCCTGATCAAGGACGATCGGCTGGACCGGATCCGGGCCCTGGCCATCCCACCGGCGTGGAAGGACGTCTGGATCTGCCCCTGGCCCAACGGGCACATCCAGGCGACCGGCGTCGACGCCGCCGGGCGCCGGCAGTACCGCTACCACGACCACTGGCGGGCCCGGCGCGATGCGGAGAAGCACGAGCGGGTGCTGGAGATCGCGCGCCAGCTGCCCGACGTCCGGGACGCGGTGAAGGCCGGGCTCCGCACGCGCGGGCTCAACCGCGACCGGGTCCTGGCGTGCGCCATCCGGCTCCTCGACCTCGGTGCCTTCCGCGTCGGCAGCGAGCAGTACGAGGAGGAGAACGGCACCTTCGGCCTGGCCACCCTCAAGCGGTCGCACGTCTCGGTGCGGGGCGAGCGGACCTTCTACTCCTACACCGCCAAGGGCAGCATCGAGCGGGAGGTGGAGATCACCGATCGGCCGACCGCCACTGTCGTGCGGCAGCTGCTCGAGCGCCCGGCGGAGGCGGGGGAGGACCTGCTGGCCTACCAGACCGACAGCGGCGAGTGGCGCGACGTCACCAGCGGTGAGATCAACGCCTATCTGAAGGAGATCAGCGGCGCGGAGATCTCCGCCAAGGACTTCCGCACCTGGACCGCCACCGTGCTGATGGCCGCCGCGCTGGCGGAGGCCCCCACCCCCAGGAGCAAGACGGCGCGCAAGAAGGTCATCAGCGCCGCCTACAAGCAGGTGAGCGAGCAGCTGGGCAACACGCCCGCGGTGTGCAAGGCGAGCTACGTCGACCCGCGGGTGGTCGACAAGTTCGAGCACGGGGAGACCGTGCGGGAGCACGTGCTGGAGCGTGCCGACGAGGCCGAGGCCGACCGCGACACCCAGAAGGTGCTCGAGTCGGCCGTCTGCCAACTGCTCTCGGCCTGAACGCGACGACGGCCCGGCTCCAGGAGGAGCAGGGCCGTCGTCGGGTGGCCTCGTCCAGAAGGGCCGAGGTCCTTCTGTCAGCGGCTGGGGCTGTCGGCGATCGTGAAGAGGTCGATCAGGCCGGTCACCTCGAGCGGGCGGGTGACCGCGCGGGTCGTGGCGATCAGGCGGAGGGCCACCTCGCGGCTGCGAGCGGACTTCTGCGTCTCCACCAGCACGGCGAGGCCGGCCGAGCCCAGGAACTGGACGCCGGACAGGTCGATGACCAGCTCACGCGGCTGCTGCTCGAGCTGACCGTCCAGCGTCGAACGGAGGACCGGGGCGGTGAACGTGTCCACCTCACCCACGACCGTGACCGTGACCGTGCCGTCCTCGTCCGTGGAGGTCGAGAGCGTGATCACGTCGTCGAAGGGGGCCTCGGTGCCCTCGGTCGACACGTCGGGCTGCCCCTCGGCGGGCAAGTCGGATGTGGTCACGGACTGTGGCTCCTCTCGGCGGCACCCGGACGGCTGACCGCCCGGAGAATCTACCGCTGCGCACGACAGGGACTTCATGTCCCCGGCGCGCGGGTGGTCGAACGTGTCACGTGCCGGACCACCGGTACGGCACGCGCGGCTACCTGCTGAACCGCTGACCAAACGTAGACAACCCTCCGCGCCCGCGCCAACCCGCCCCCCGGAGAGGCACTCCGTAGGGGTGCTCCGGGGGGCGGGTCAGGTGCCCTGCGGCGGCCGGTCAGCCGTCGATGACGTGCATCGCGGCCTCCTCGGGCCCCTCTCCACCCGCCCGGGCGTCCGCGGTGGCCTCGATGTCGTCGGCGGTGCGGTTGGTCCCGGAATCGGTGTCGGGTGTGGTGGAGGTGTCCTGCTCGAACTGCGCGCCGGCCCGGGCGGGGTCCTCGGACGGGCGGACGTCCAGCGCGTCGTCCGGGATCTCGCGGTCCAGCCGGCCGGCGAGCGACTCACCCTGCGACTGCTCGAACGCCGTGGTGCCGAAGTCGACGGTCGCGGTCGCGCTCTCGCCGGGCAGTGGCGCGAACTGCGGGTCCTCGGCCGCCATCTGGGTGGGGGAGTCGTCCTGGGCCACCTCGGGGATGCCGTCGTCCTCGGGGAAGATGTCGCGCGAGGTCTGGCCCTCGGTCTGGGTCGTGCCGTCGTGGGTGCCGGGGTCGGTCATCCAGGGCCTCCGTTCCTCAGCGGGCGCACCCGCTCTCTCGTCGTCGCCCGCAGGGGGCGGAAGCCGGTCGGGAACCGGCGTCGGACCCAGGCCCTACCCGCCGCCTGCCCGGGCATGCGCCGGTGTGCGGCCGGGCATCCGGTGACCGGGGCCGGGCATGGACCGGTTCCTGACGGGTAGCCGGGAGGAATGGCGATCGCAGAAGAGGTCCAGCGGGCGGGGGCTCCGCTGTTCAGGTGGGCCCGGACGCAGAAGCACGCGTACACCCAGGGCGAGGCCCGGCCCCTGGGCAGCGACCTCGGCGCCATGGGCGTGTACTCCAGCCTGGTCGCGGCCGGGGTGGTGGCGGTCCGGGCGTCGGGTCGGGAGCTGCCCGAGCGGATCCCGCTCGGGGACGTCGCGCTGCTGACCATCGCCACCTTCCGGCTGGCCCGCCGGCTGGCCAAGGACCCGGTGACCGCCCCCATCCGGGCACCGTTCGTCTCGTTCCAGGGCCCGTCGGGACACGCCGAGGTGGCCGAGGAGGTCCGCGAGCACGGTGGTGTCAAGCACGCCATCGGCGAACTGCTCACCTGCCCCTTCTGCCTGGCCCAGTGGGTCGGCACGGCCTTCGTCTTCGGCTACGTCACGGTGCCGCGCGCGACGCGGCTGGCGGCTCTCACGATGACGACCGTGGCCGGTTCCGACGTCCTGCAGTTCATCTACGACGCCATCCAGAACGGTGCGCTCGCGCCGTCGGACGGCGAAGGCGGCGAGCAGGCCTGACCGGGCTCCGGCCCGACCCGTCCCCCTCGTAGGGGCCCGCCGCGAGCGGTGAGGGGCGGGGGCCCTCCACCCGTCGGGGGGACCGGGCGCGTCGATCGGGCTGCCGCGGGTACGGCTCGGGTCCTATTCTGCGATCTTGACCCGGCCCCGGGTCCGGGAGCGCCCGGAGGGCCGGGGTCCGAGGGAAGGAGCGGCATGCGATCGATCTGGCGCGGCGCCGTGTCGTTCGGCCTGGTCAGCATCGGCGTGAAGCTGTACTCCGCCACCGAGGACAAGGACATCCGGTTCCACCAGGTGCACGCCACCGACGGCGGCCGGGTGAAGTACAAGCGGGTCTGCTCCGTGGACGGCGAGGAGGTCGAGTACGCCGACATCGCCAAGGGCTACGAGCTGCCCAGCGGCGAGGTCGTCATCCTCACCGACGAGGACTTCGACGAGCTCCCGCTCACCACCCGCCGGGAGATCGAGGTCCTCGAGTTCGTCGACCAGGACCAGATCGACCCGATCATGTTCGAGAAGACCTACTACCTCGAGCCCGACGGCCCGGCCACCCGCCCCTACGTGCTGCTGCGCGACGCGCTGGAGAACGCCGGCCAGGTGGCGATCACGAAGATCGCCATCCGCCAGCGCGAGTCCCTGGCCGCGCTCCGGGTGCGCGACGGCATCCTCGTCATGCACACCATGCGCTGGCCCGACGAGATCCGGCGTCCCGACTTCGCCTTCCTGGACGAGGACGTCGCCGTCCGGCCGCAGGAGCTGAAGATGGCCGAGGCGCTGATCTCGTCCATGTCGGGGGACTTCGACCCGACCCAGTTCACCGACGACTACCGGGAGGCGATGGCCTCGCTCCTGGAGGCCAAGCAGACCGGTGGCGAGGTCCAGCCGGTGCCGGACGCCGCCGACGAGGGTCCCGCCGTGGTGGACCTCATGAGCGCCCTCCGCCGGAGCGTCGAGCGCGCCCGCGGTGGGGCCGAGGAGGCCCCCGCGGCGGCGAAGGCCCCCAAGCGGACGCCGGCGAACGAGGCGGCCGACGCGGCCGCACCGGCGAAGAAGGCCGCCGCGAAGAGGACGACCGCGAAGAA
>DASPIH010000123.1:0-3366 GCA_035629195.1 Blastococcus sp.
CGGAGACGCAGCACGGTCACGGAGCGGCTCAGCGCGAGGAGGACGGAGTTCGGCCACGGTGTCGTCCGGGGGCCGACAAAGGGGCCGAGCGTCGTACCGTGGCTGAGGTGACGGACAGCGCCCCCGCATGGGCCCCAGCGCAGACCCCACCCGCACCCACGACACTCGGCGAGCTCCGCGCCGGCGGAGCCCTCCCCCGGCCGGTCAAGGCCGAGATCCGCGCCAACCTGCTCGCCCGCCTGGCGGCAGGCGAGACCTCCCTGCCGGGCATCGTCGGCTTCGAGGACACCGTCCTCCCCGAGGTGGAGCGAGCCCTCATCGCCGGCCACGACCTGGTGCTGCTCGGCGAGCGCGGCCAGGGCAAGACCCGGCTCATCCGCACCCTGGTCAGCCTGCTCGACGAGTGGACACCGGTCCTCGTCGGGAGCGAGCTCAACGAGCACCCGATGGCGCCGGTCAGCGCCTGGGCCCACCGGCAGATCGCCGAGCACGGCGACGCCACCCCCGTCGGCTGGCTGCACCGCAGCGACCGCTTCGGGGAGAAGCTGGCCACGCCGGACACCAGCGTCGGCGACCTCATCGGCGACGTCGACCCGATCAAGGTCGCCGAGGGCCGCACGCTGGGCGACCCGGAGACCGTCCACTACGGCCTCGTGCCGCGCACCAACCGCGGGATCTTCAGCGTCAACGAGCTGCCCGACCTGGCCGAGCGGATCCAGGTGGCGCTGCTCAACGTGCTCGAGGAGCGCGACATCCAGATCCGCGGTTACCGGGTGCGGCTGCCGCTGGACCTGCTGCTGGTGGCCAGCGCGAACCCGGAGGACTACACCAACCGCGGGCGGATCATCACCCCGCTCAAGGACCGGTTCGGTGCCGAGGTGCGCACCCACTACCCGATCGAGCTGGCCGACGAGATCCGGCTGCTTCAGCAGGAGGCGGAGCTCAGCTGGCCGACGGCGTTCGGCTCGGACCACCTGGCCCAGCCCGTCGTCCCCCACCACCTGGTCGAGATCGTCGCCCGGTTCACCCGCCTGGTGCGCGAGTCCAGCCACGTCGACACCCGGTCCGGCGTCAGCGCCCGGTTCGCCATCGCCGGGCTGGAGACGGTCGCCGCCTCCGCCGTCCGCCGGGCCGCCGTCGCGGGCGAGACCCGGCCGGTCGCGCGGGTGGTCGACCTGCCGAGCATCATCCCGGCCAGCCGCGGCAAGGTCGAGTTCACCGACTCCGGCAGCGACGCCGACGACGACCGCGAACTGGAGATCCTCGACCACCTGCTGCGCCAGGCGACCGCCCAGACCTTCCGCGCCCGGTGCGCGGGCCTGGACCTCTCCGGGCTGCAGGAGCACTTCACCGGCGGGGAGACCGTCGAGTCCGGCGACCTCGTGCCGGCTCCGGCGCTGCTCGGCCAGCTCGGCACGATCCCCAAGCTCGCGGAGCTGCTCGGCCGGCTCGGCGTGCCGGAGGGCGAGCAGTCCGCCGAGCAGGCGGCGGCCGCGGTCGAGTTCGCGCTGGAGGGGCTGTACCTCACCCGACGGCTGGCCAAGGACACCGACGGCGGCCGCACGGTGTACGGGGCCTGAGATGACAGCGCGCCGGCCCCGCGGCTACCGGTACGGCCCCTGGCGGGGCGGCCCCGATCCACTCGCGCCGCCGTACGACCTGGGCAATGCCGTCGACGAGATCGGCGACTCGGTGCTCGGTGGCAGCGGCGTGCGCGAGGCCCTGCGCGAGCTGCTGCGCCGGGGCACGGAGGGTCGCCGCGGACTGGACGAGCTGCGCCGGGCGGTGCGCGACCGGCTGCGCAAGGCCCGCACCGCTGGCCGGATGGACGGCACGCTGGAGGAGGTGCGCGAGCTGCTGGACCGCGCCGTCCAGGCCGAGCGGCGCGAGCTCTTCCCGGACCCCGACGACGCCGCCCGGCTGGCCGAGTCCGAGCTGGACGCCCTCCCCGACGACACCGCCGGGGCGGTGCGGGCGCTCAAGGACTGGTCGTGGCGCTCGGACGAGGGACGGCAGGCCTACGAGCAGATCCAGGAGCTGCTGCGCCGCGAGGTGCTCGACAGCTCCTTCGCGTCCATGAAGCAGGCGCTGGAGAACGCCACCGAGGCCGATCTGCAGGCGGTCAAGGACATGGTCGCCGACCTGTCCCGGCTGGTCGACGCGCACAACCGCGGCGAGGACACCGATCAGCAGTTCGCCGACTTCATGGCCAGGCACGGCCAGTTCTTCCCGGACGATCCCCAGTCCGTCGAGGAGCTCATCGACTCGCTGGCCCGGCGCGCCGCCGCCCAGGAACGCATGATGGCCGGCCTGTCCCCCGAGCAGCGGGCCGAGCTCGGCGAGCTGATGGCGCAGACCATGGAGGACATGGGCCTGGCCAGCGAGATGGCCCATCTGTCCGACGCGCTGCGCCAGGCCCGCCCCGACCTCCCCTGGGGGCAGCGCGGGCAGGTGCCCGACGGCGAGGCGTCCCTGGGGCTGGGCGACGCCACGAGCGCGGTCGCCGAGATGGCCGACCTGGAGGCGCTGTCCAACCAGCTCTCGCAGGGCTACGCCGGCGCCTCCCTGGCCGACGTCGACGAGGAGCTGCTGGAACGCGCGCTGGGCCGGTCGGCCGCCGACGACCTGGCCGCGCTCCGCCAGCTGGAGCGCGAGCTGGAGCGGCAGGGCTACCTCGACCGCTCCGGCGGCACGCTCGAGCTCTCCCCCAAGGCGGTGCGGCGGCTCGGTGCGACGGCGCTGCGCCGGGTCTTCGCCAAGCTCGACGCCACGGGCCGCGGCGAGCACGACGTCGCCGACGCCGGGGCGGCCGGTGAGCTGACCGGCAGCTCGCGCGAGTGGCGGTTCGGCGACGAGCAGCCGCTCGACGTCGTCCGCACGGTGAAGAACGCCGTCCTGCGGACGGCGGGCACCCCGCGGGCGGACCAGGACCGGCGCGTGCGCATCGCCGTCGAGGACTTCGAGGTGGTGGAGACCGAGCGGCGCACCGGTGCCGCCGTGGCGTTGCTGGTCGACCTGTCCTACTCGATGGCCCTGCGCGGGACGTGGGGTGCGGCCAAGTCGACGGCGATGGCGCTGCACTCCCTGGTCACCACCCGCTTCCCGCAGGACGCGATCGAGATCATCGGCTTCTCCTCCACCGCCCAGGTGCTGCGGCCGGAGACCCTCGCCGAGCTGTCGGTGGACACCTTGCAGGGCACCAACCTGCAGCACGGGCTGATGCTCGCCCGGCGGTTCCTCGCGCGGCACCGGGACGCCGAGCCGGTGGTCCTGGTGGTCACCGACGGCGAGCCCACGGCGCACCTCGAGGACGACGGCACGCCGTTCTTCTGCTGGCCGCCCATGCCGGAGACCATCGCGCGCACC
>DASPIH010000124.1:0-9659 GCA_035629195.1 Blastococcus sp.
CCGATCGACAACGCCATCGCCGCCGGTTTCCTGGCCCAGATGGGCATGCCGCACGAGTACCCGCTGGTGATCGGCCGGGACGCCGCCGGTGTGGTGGAGGCCGTGGGCGCCGGGGTGGAGGGCGTGTCGGTGGGCGATGAGGTGCTGGGGCATGTGCTGCTGGCTCCGCCGATCTCGGCCGGCACGCTGGCGGAGTACGCGGTGCTGCCGGCGGCGACGGTGACGCCCAAGCCCGCCGGGCTGGACTTCGTCACCGCCGCGGCGATTCCGCTGGCCGGTGCCGCGGCCGCGCAGTCGGTGGACGCGATCGATCCGCAGCCGGGGCAGACGGTGCTGGTCAACGGCGCCTCCGGTGGCGTGGGGTCCTTCGCCGTGCAGCTGCTGGCCGCCCGCGGGGTGACGGTGGTGGCCACCGGCACCGCCGCCGACGCCGAGCGGCTCACCGCGCTGGGGGCCACGACCGTGATCGATCACACCGCCGGTCCGGTGGCCGAGCAGGTCCGCGCCGCCTACCCCGACGGGGTGGACGCCCTGGTCAGCCTGTACGGCATGGACCCCTCGGGCACGCCGATCGCGGCGGTGCGTTCCGGTGGCAAGGTCGCCGGGGTGGCCGCGGTGCCCGATGAGGAGACCCTGGCCGCGGCCGGGCTCACCGGCACCTCGGTGATGGCCGCGGCGACCCGTGAGGTCGTCGCTCCGCTGGCCGAGCAGGCCGCCGCGGGGACCCTGCAGGTGTCCGTCGCCGAGGTGCTGCCGCTGGACCAGGCCGCCGAGGGTCTGGGCCGGCTGGCCTCCGGTGGCGTGGGCGGCAAGCTCGTCGTCACCCTCGACTGACCCCACCCGTCGCCCGGGCGGGCCGGCAGACCCGCCGACCCGCCCGGCGACGACACGGCGGAAGCTCTCACCGACGCGACGTCCGACCGACCCGTTCCTGATCCACCACAAGCACCCTGGAGAACCGCCATGACCACCGCCTCCAACCGCGACACCCGCGCGGTGTCCTGGAAGTCCACCGCCACCGCAGCGGCCATCGCCGCCGTCGGGGCGGTCGTGATCAACGGCCTGATCGACCTCATCGGCAGCGCCCTGTTCGACATCCCCTCGGAGTTCCAGCCGCTCACCCTGCCGGTCTACGGGTTCCTGACCGTCATCGGCGTCATCGTCGCCGCCATCGTGTGGCACCTGATCGTCGCGCGCAGTCGCAACGCCTCCGGCGTGCTGCGCGTCCTCGTTCCCGTGGTGGTCGTCCTCTCGCTCATCCCGGACCTCATGCTGCTGGGCGGCGACTCGCAGCCGGGAACCACGACCGCAGGCGTCGTCACGCTGATGCTCATGCACGTCGCCACCGCCGCGGTGGCGGTGCTGGTCTTCCGCCGATTCATCCCGCCGCGTTCCTGACGTTCTCCCGTCCCCGGTGCCCGGTCCCGCCTCTGGCGGGGCCGGGCACCGGTCGTTCCCGTGCCGGTGTGTCCGGGATGCTGATCCGGCCCCGACCTGCCAGGGCGTGCCGTCGACCCGTCCCGACCGTCTGGAGCGGCCCATGACCTCCCTCCGGCCCATCGCTGTCACCGGCGCCACCGGGCGGCTCGGTGGGCGCATCGCCCGTCGCCTCGCCGCCTCCGGCGTGCCCCAACGGCTGCTCGTGCGTGATCCGTCACGGGTGCCGCCGTTGCCGGCTGCGACCGTCGTCCGCGCTCCCTACGCCGACGGCGACGCCGTCCGGGAGGCGCTGAGCGGCCTGTCCACCGTGCTGATGGTGTCGGCGTCGGAGACGGCGGACCGGGTCCAGCAGCACCGCACCTTCGTCGACGCCGCCGCAGCCGCCGGCGTGGAGCACCTGGTCTACATCTCCTTCTACGGAGCATCCCCCGACGCCACCTTCACCCTGGCCCGCGACCACTGGGCCACCGAGGAGCACATCCGTGCCCGGGGATTGACCGCGACCTTCCTGCGCGACAACCTCTACGCCGACTTCATGACCGCGCTGTGCGGAGAGGACGGCGTCATCCGCGGGCCGGCCGGGGACGGGGCGGTGGCCGCGGTCGCCCTGGACGACATCGCGGACGTCGCCGTCGCGGTGCTCCGGGATCCCGCCGTCCACGCCGGGAGGGTCTACTCCCTGACCGGGCCGGAGGCCCTTCCCCTCTCCGAGGTGGCGGCGGCGATCACTGCGGTCAGCGGCCGATCGGTCACCTACCGGCCCGAGACGGTCGAGGAGGCCTACGCCTCGCGCGCCGGCTACGGAGCGCCGGACTGGCAGGTCGAGGCCTGGGTCTCGACCTACACGGCCATCGCCGCCGGCGAGCTCGCCGGCGTCACCACCGCCGTCCCCGACCTGACCGGACGTTCCGCGACCAGCCTCGAGCAGGTGCTGCGCGGACAGGTCCGGCCCTGACCGCCGGGACCGGGGCCGGGCGGCGTCGTCAGCGCTTCCTGCCCTCGCGGAACAGCGCCAGGGCCTTCTCGATCCGCCGCTGACGGGTCTCCGGGGTCTTGGCGCTGGTCACCTGATCGACGTGGTAGCGCTGCAGGCTGTTCGACAGCCCGGCGAAGAACGGCCCGGCCTGCTCGTCGGCCGCGAGGGCGGCGGCGAGATCCTCGGGCATCTCCACCTCGCGAGGCGTGTCTGCCACGGTGAGGGTCACGCGGACCGGATCCCCGCCGGCCAGCCCGGTCGCCTCGCGGATGGCGGCACTGATGCTGAGCATCGACCGGCCGCCCATCACACCGGCGGTGGTCCGGTACTCGTAGCCGTCGAGGTCCACCACCACCGGTGGCCGCTTGCCGGCGCCGAGCCGCTCGAGGACCTCTTCGGGCACCACGATGCCGGTGTTGTTGCCGACCGCGGTCACGGTCGTCTCGAAGGTCGCGCTGCGGGGCTCGGTCATCGGTTCCTCTCCGTCGGGAAGCCGGCGGCAGTCTGCGGCACGGGCCCCGGTGTGTCGCGTCCCCGGGTGTGAGATCCCGCCACCGGGCGGCGCGGGGAGCGTCCTGGTGCGCATGCTGGCACGGTGAGCCGGGGGAAGGAACTGCTGCGCGAGCCGTGGGTGCAGCGAGGCGTGCGGGCCGCACTGGCCGCCGGGTTGGCGTGGCAGGTGGCCCTGCTCCTGCCGCCCGCGCTCGCGCAGTACGCCTACTACGCCGCTCTCGGGGCGGTCATCGCGGTGCACCCCACCGTCGCCGACTCCGCGGCGGCTGCGTGGCGCACGGTGCTGGCCATCCTGGTCGGTTTCGCGCTGGCGGTGGGCGTCCTCGAACTCGCCACCCCGGTCCCCGGTGCCCTGACCATCGCCCTCGTCGTGGCCCTGGCGATCGTGGTCGAGCAGTGGCGCATCCTGCAGGAGCACGCGAGCTGGGTCAGCTTCGCCGCCGTCCTGATGGTCACGGTCGGCGCCACCGATCCCGCGCGGTACGCCCTCAGCTACGGCGGCCTCACGCTGCTCGGCGCGGTCATCGGCGTCGGGGTCACCACGGTGCTGTTCCCGCCCCTGCAGCTGACCACCGCCGTCCGCCGGATCGACTCGGCCCGTTCGCTGCTGGCCGAGCACCTGCGGGGGATCGCCGCCGGGCTGCGCCGCGGCGAGGTGCCGTCACCGGGGGAGTGGGAGGCCCGCGGCCAGGAACTGGCGACTGCCCTGGACCGCATGCGGGCCGCCGAGACTGTCGTGGAACGCGCCCGGAGGGCCAACCCCCGGGCCCGGCGATGGGGAGGGTCGGCCACGAGGATCCGTGAGCAGTCGCGCGCCCTGGACCGGGTCGCCGTCCTCATCGACGACCTGACGACGCTGGTGGTGGAGTTCCAGCCGCACCGGCGGGGGATCGACCGGATCGAGGGCGGCACCGGCTGGGTGCTGGCCGATGCGCTGGACCGGCTGGCCGGCGTGGTGTGCACCCCGTACGCCACGGTCACCCGCGACGGGGTCCCGAGCGATCGGGAGGAGGCCATCGGCGCGGCGGAGGCGGCACTGCACCGGTTGACGACCCTCGTCCGGACGTCCGAGATCGCCGACGACGAGGGCTACTTCGCCCTGGGAGCGGTCACCGTCGGGATGCACAGAGCACTCGACACGCTGCGGGACCGCGGAAAGGAGCCGCACGTCACGTAGGCGTTCCGCACCCGCCGTCATCCCCGCAGGTGATATCAGGTTTCGCCTCGGCCGTGATGACCAACTCCGGACGTGACTCAAGACTAGGGGTCTCCACACGGCGGTCCACCGATCCCGCTGCCGACCGGCTGCGAGCACGCGCTCGCGCCGCCGCCCGCGGCCGGTGCCAATCGGCCCGCACGCACGAAACGGAGGGCACCTCCAGGGGTGCAGCACCCATCTGTGACGACCACACCGACTCCACCGCCGGGCCGGAACACCCCCCGCCCGGACCGCGCCACCACCGGCACCACCTCCGGCACCGGTCCGGGCACCGACGAGCACCCGGCCATCGCCTCGCCGCCCCGGGCGGCCGCCGACGCGACGGGCGCCCTCGATCGCGGGATCTTCGCCGTCTCGGCGGTGCTCGCCCTGGCCTTCGTCGCCTGGGGGTTCCTGTCGCCCAGCGGTCTCGGGTCGGCCAGCGGGTCCGCCCTGATCTGGATCGAGGAGAACCTCGGCTGGCTGTTCGTGACGCTGGCGTCGGCGTTCGTCGTCTTCGTCCTGTGGCTCGCCGCCAGCAGGTACGGCCGCATCCCTCTCGGCCGGGACGACGAGGCGCCGGAGTTCCGGACCGTCTCCTGGATCGCGATGATGTTCAGCGCCGGTATGGGCATCGGCCTGATGTTCTACGGCGTCGCCGAGCCGCTGGCCCACTACGTCTCGCCGCCGCCGCGCAGCGTCGCGGCCGAGACCCCCGAGGCCGTCCAGACGGCGATGGCGACGACGCTGTTCCACTGGACGCTGCACCCGTGGGCCATCTACGCCGTGGTCGGTCTGGCGATCGCCTACGGCACCTTCCGCCGGGGCCGCAAGCAGCTGATCAGCGCCGCCTTCGAGCCGTTGTTCGGCAGGCGCCGCACCGAGGGGACGGCCGGCAAGCTGATCGACGTCCTCGCCATCTTCGCCACGCTGTTCGGCTCGGCGGCCTCGCTCGGTCTGGGTGCGCTGCAGATCGGCAGCGGCCTGGAGATCCTCGGCTGGGCAGGCGACGTCGGCAACGGTCTCCTGGTCGCGATCATCGCGGTCCTGACGGCCGCGTTCGTGGTCTCCGCCGTGTCGGGCATCGCCAAGGGCATCCAGTGGCTGTCCAACCTCAACATGGTGCTGGCCGTCGTCCTGGCCCTCTTCGTGTTCGTGGTCGGGCCGACCGTGCTCATCCTCAACCTGCTGCCCAGCGCGATCGGCAGCTACGTCGCCGACCTCGCTCAGATGGCCGCCCGGACCGAGGCCAGCGGTGGCGACGCCACGGCCGAGTGGCTGCGCGGGTGGACCGTCTTCTACTGGGCCTGGTGGATCTCGTGGACCCCGTTCGTCGGCGTCTTCATCGCCCGGATCAGCCGCGGCCGCACGATCCGCCAGTTCGTCACCGGCGTCCTGCTGGTGCCGAGCGTGGTGACCCTGGTGTGGTTCGCGATCTTCGGTGGCGCCGGCATCGCGGCGCAGCGGGACGGCGCCGACGTCGCCGGTCAGGCGACCTCGGAGGCGCAGCTGTTCGGCGTCCTGGAGCAGTACCCGCTGGCCACCGTGATGACGGTCCTGGTGATGGTCCTGGTCGCGATCTTCTTCGTCTCGGGCGCCGACGCGGCCTCGGTCGTGATGGGGTCGCTGTCCGAGCGCGGCACGCTCGCGCCGAGTCGCGGAACAGTGGTCTTCTGGGGCGTCGTGATGGGCGCGGTCGCCGCGGTGATGCTGCTCGTCGGCGGGGACGAGGCCCTCACCGGCCTGCAGAACCTGACGATCATCGCGGCGCTGCCCTTCGCGCTGGTCATGGTCGGCCTGGCGGTGTCGCTGGCCAAGGACGTGCGCTCGGACCCGATGGTGCTGCGCCGCGCCTACGCCACCGAAGCCATGGAGCAGGCGGTGGTCGAGGGGATCACCCGGCACGGGGACGATTTCGTGCTCGTCGTCGAGGCCGGGGAGAACGGCGACGGCTCGCACGGCACCGCGACCGACGGCCGGTCGGGCCGGAGCGGATAGGGCGCCGACGCCGGCGCACGGCGGCGGGCGGCCCGGGCGACGAGCACGCCCGCCGCCACCGCTCCGGTCGCGTTGAGCACCGCGTCCAGCGGGGAGACAACCCGGCCCAGGGGCAGTGCCCACTGGAGCAGCTCGATCGCCGTGCCCCCGGCGAGCGACAGGGCTGCGAGCCGCGGGATCCGGCCGAGGGAGGGGCGCAGCAGCACGGCGAGCGACACGGGAACCACCAGGAGTACGAGGTTGCCGAGCAGCTGCAGCACCGTCGCCTCGGAGCCCAGGCCGGTGGCGTACCAGCGCAGTTCGGTCATCGGGGAACCCCAGTCCCACCCGGCGCCGACGGGCAGCAGCGTCAGGGCGGCCACCGCCGTGACGGAGACGACCAGCGCCGCGCGGACGGCGGATCGGGCTGTGGCCAACGGCTCCTGCGTGCGGTGCTGCTCGTCCATGCCCCCACGGTCCCGGCCGGACCTCCGACGAGGCTGGTGGCCGCCTGGACGTCGGCTGGACGCGTGCGCCGGTCCACTCAGGGGACGAGGGGGGCGCTCCGAGGCGCCGTCACCGGCGACGGGGAAGTCCGGTCCGCCTGGCCCGGCCGGCCACGGCGGTGGCCACGAGGAGGACGGCCCCCAGGACGGCGAGCCAGAACAGCCCCTCGACGACCGCGCCGACGACCGTCAGCACCAGCCAGAGGACGAGCAGCAGCCCGAGGAGTCGGAGCACGGAGTTCCTCCCGGGGAGTCGGCGAGAGCCCCGAGCTTAGGACGCTTCCCTCCCGGACCGGACCCGTGCCGACCGATCCACAGGGGAAGCGGAGCGCGGGCACAGCTTCGTCCCAGGTTCGGCCTGGACACTCCTCGGAACGGCCGGAGAAGCCTCCGGCCCCTCAGAAGGAGTGCATCGTGCGCAAGAAGATCATCATCGCCACGACCGCCGGCGTGCTGAGCCTGACCGGTCTCGCCGTCGCGGTCCCGGCCCTGGCCACCACCGACGGGGCCGGCGCGAGCGCGTCCTCCGCCGTCGAGCGCATCACCGAGGCGCTGTCGGGCCTGGTCACCGACGGGTCGATCACCCAGGAGCAGGCCGACGAGGTCGCCGCCACGCTCAGCGAGGCCGGCGTGGGGCGCGGTGGCCACCACGGTGGCGGCATGGAGCTGTCCGCGGCCGCGACCGCGCTCGGCATGACCGAGGACGAGCTGCGCACCGCCCTGGAGACCGACGGCACCACGCTGGCCCAGGTCGCCGAGGACCAGGGCGTGGCGGTCGACGACCTCGTCGCCGCCCTCGTCCAGGCGCAGGAGGAGCGGCTCGCCCAGGCCGTCGAGGACGGCCGGCTCACCCAGGAGGAGGCCGACGAGCGGCTCACGGACATCGAGGAGCGCGTCACCGAGCGGGTGAACAGCGAGGCCCCGGTGCGCGGCGACGGGCACGGCCCGCGCTGGCACCATGGCGATCGCACCCCCGACGACAGCACCACCGGTGACGAGAGCACCCCCGAGAGCGCTGAGCCGACCGAGTGAGGCCCTCGGCGCCGTCGCCCCTGGCACGGGCGACGGCGCCCCCGCCGTCCCCGGGCGGGAGCCGTAGCCTGCCGCCATGCCGACGGAGGTCATCGAGGTCCGGTCCGCGCACGACGTCCCCGTCACGGTCTACCGGTGGAATCCGGCCGGTCCGCCGCGGGGCATCGTCCAGCTCACCCACGGCATGGGCGAGCACCTGCTCCGCTACGAGCCGCTGGCCGCGGACCTGACCGACGCCGGCTTCGTCGTCGTCGGCCAGGACCACCGGGGTCACGGCGCGACCGCCGGGAAGGGGCAGTGGGGCGAGCTCGGCCCCGGCGGGTGGGAGGAGCTCGTGCGCGACATCGGCCGGGTCGGCGACCTGGTGCGGGCCGACCTGCCCGACCTGCCCCTGGTGCTGCTCGGCCACAGCATGGGCTCCTTCGCCGCGCAGCAGTACGTGCTCGACCGCAGCCGGGAGCTGGCCGGCCTGGTGCTCACCGGCACCACCGCGCTGGACCTCCTGGAGCCCGTGCTCGACCTCGACGGCCCCACGGACCTGTCGGCGTTCAACGAGCCCTTCGCGCCCGCCCGCACCGACTACGACTGGCTCTCCCGCGACGAGGCCCAGGTCGACGCCTACGTCGCCGATCCGCGCTGCGGCTTCGGGCTCTCGGCGGCGGACAACGAGCAGATGTTCGTGTCGGCGCGCCGGCTGGCCGACCCCGAGCAGCTCGCACAGGTGCGGACCGACCTGCCGGTGTACGTGGCCGTCGGTGACGCCGACCCGCTCAACGGACAGCTGGCGCTGGTCCACGCTCTCGTCCAGCGGCTGCGCGAGCACGGGGTGGACGACGTCACGCTGGCGGCCTACGAAGGGGCCCGGCACGAGGTGTTCAACGAGACGAACCGGGACGAGGTCGTCACCGACCTCCTCACCTGGCTCGACCGGGTCGTCCCGGCCCGCTGAGGACCGTGGGCGCTGGACACGGCGACGCCACCGCGCCACCCTTCGACCATGAGCGAGAGCCCGTACGCGATCCCGGTCGAGGACCTCGTGGCCAGTGCCCGGATACCGCGGACCGAGCAGGTCGAGATCCAGGGCGAGGCGCCCCGGCCGGAACCGGACCGTTCGGGCGGCTTCCTGCGTTACGCCGACGGGGCGGGTGGCGACGCAGACGGGGACTGATCCGCCGGTCGGGCGGGATCCCCGCGACCGGGGGCGGAGCGGGCCGCCGTCGGAAAGGATGGGCCCATGCCCTATGCCGCAGCCGACGACCGCTACGACTCCATGCAGTACCGGCGGACCGGCCGCAGCGGCCTGGACCTGCCGGTCATCAGCCTCGGGCTCTGGCACAACTTCGGCGACGACGTCCCCTTCGACCGGCAGCGGTCCATCCTGCGCCGCGCCTTCGACCTGGGCATCACCCACATCGACCTGGCGAACAACTACGGACCGCCCTACGGCTCGGCCGAGGAGAACTTCGGCCGTCACCTGGCCGGCGACTTCGCGCCCTACCGCGACGAGCTGGTCATCTCCACCAAGGCCGGCTGGGACATGTGGCCGGGCCCGTACGGCCAGGGCGGCGGGTCGCGGAAGTACCTGACGGCCAGCCTCGACCAGTCGCTGCGGCGCCTCGGCCTGGACTACGTCGACATCTTCTACTCGCACCGGCCGGACCCGACGACGCCGCTGGAGGAGACGATGGGCGCCCTGGACTCCGCCGTCCGCTCGGGCAAGGCGCTCTACGCCGGCATCTCCTCGTACTCACCGGAGGACACCGCGAAGGCCGCGGCGATCCTGGCCGACCTGGGCACACCGCTGCTGATCCACCAGCCGTCGTACTCGATGCTCAACCGCTGGATCGAGACCGAGGGGCTGCTCGACACCCTCGAGCGGGTCGGCGCGGGATGCATCGCCTTCTCGCCGCTGGCCCAGGGGATGCTGACGGACAAGTACCTCGGCGGGGTGCCCGAGGGCTCGCGCGCCAGCCAGGGCAAGTCGCTGTCGACGGACCTGCTCACCGACGAGGCGCTC